>JAAVHG010000114.1 GCA_014799855.1 Oscillibacter sp. | reverse complement strand
TTCCGCGGCCACGGCGGTTTCCGCCGTTGAAAAACATCTTGGATGCTTTTCAAGTTTATGGCCTATAGCCAGCGCAGTTGAAAAGGAGCAGCAACTCCTTTTTAACCGTGGTGACTATATAAGAAACCCGGCCCGGATCTCCGCCGGACGGCTTGAAATGAATCAGGAAAACACCCGGAACGGGCTCCAGGAGGAGCTGTTCCGGGTGTTTTGTCATGGTTCATGCCGGCTATGGAGACGGCTGTGGCATTGAAATGAAAAAGGGAGAGATTACGGGTCGGGGAAAAACAGGCTGAATCGTTCCCGGTATAGTGCCCGCCCTCCGCATACGGCGTTACCTCCGGCCCGCGCGCCCGCGCGCCCGTGCATTTGCCTGTCCGTCCGCCGGCGCGGCGGCCCGTCCAGTTTCCTCCCTGATCCTTTGCAGCTTCGTCTTTGCCTGATCTACGGTATCAAGAAAAGCGAGCAGCTTGTCTCTCAACTCCCGTCTTTTGCGATTGAGCAGCTCTTGCTTTCGCGCCAAGCTGCCGGGTTCTTCCAGCGCCCGCCCGGTCTCCCATTCGCTCCACGCTTGGCCGTTCTGAAAATACCATTGCCCGGGATTAAAGGCGCTCTGCCTGACATTCTTCAACGCGGTGACGAAGGAGGGAGCGGCGTTGCGTGCCGCCGGATGAAGGAAATTCAGCATGGGGCTTCCCCAATAGGTGCCCTCTTTGAATTCATTTTTCAAAGGCTTCGTTACGCTTAACGCGGTCTGGAAGCTGATCCTGTCGGAAATCTGGGGAATCCTTCCAGCCAGCCTCGCGCTTTCCTTGTCTTGCGACCTGTTCCCCCGAATATCCATGTTCTGTAAAGCGGAATTCATTTCGTGGTCTGGACTGCCCACGCTGGGAAGGGAACGCGCCATGATGTGATGGGCGGATTCATTCATCATAAGCGCGGGTTCGGGAAGGTAGAATCCCGAAAGAGAGTCGTTTGATTCGACCGCCATCGCCTCTGCCGCCGTCACATCATCGCCGGGTTCAGTAATATTATATAAATGTTGTAAAATGTTCTGGATAGCGGTAATCTCCCGCTGCGCGTCAACGCCAGGCGCCGGGATACTCTGCAGCACCCGGACACGCTCTATCAGATTTTCCGGTCTTTTTCGCAGCAGATAGTAATACTCCCGCAGTTCTTTTTCCGCTTCATTAAATTCTTTGAGGAAGTTTCGATATACTGCCATCGTATGGGGATCTTCGCTTCGCCAATGATAGATTCCGGTCATGACCCCCGCGTCGGAAGAATCCGCGAACTGGTTCAGCAGGGAGGCGTCCAGCAACTTTGTTGTGTCGTCCTTCGCGTCCGCGTCGATCCACCGGTATAGGAACTTATACTGCGCATGTACCGTACCGCCGTCGGGCTTGTATCCCTGCAGTTTACGAACGACTGCTTCGGCCTTCTGCATAAGAAGCACCCGCGCCTCCACATAAGGCATGGGATATCCTCTGGCCACGTTTTCAGGGATAGGACTCCACCGGAATGAAAATGTATAGAGCAAATGGCGTGCGTCCCCAGCGCAGCTGTTTTGATAGTTCGTCAGCGCGGACTGCTCATTGGTAAAAGCCTCTTCCGCGCCGGTTCCTCCCGGGTCCGTCCTGAGATTCAGGCCAAAAATACAGACCGTATTCCCATCGTACTTCTGAGCCTCATTGTAAACCGCCCTGCACGCGGCCACATTGAGGCCCATCGCCTCAAATACGATGGTTGGTTTCGCCGCGTCCGGCAATGTGAGTTCGTCCACATCGAGGTTCTCCTCATTTACAGAAGAGATACGGCCCGCCGCCTGCACGACCGGGTCTTCACACCGCTGCACAAGCGGCACTCCGGCGTCCGGCATGGGACGGAAGTACGCTCCCGCCCCGATGGCGTCCGCCTGCCGCTCCAGCGATTCCTCCGTATTCAGCGCGGGGCCGCCGGGAACCCGCTCGTTTGGCCGGACAAGCCCCAGCTTCTGCTGGACCACGTGGCCCAGCTCGTGCCGCAGGTAACCCTCCTGTCCCGGTCCGATATAGACCTGCGCCGCCTGCGTATAGGCCAGCGCGCCGAGTTTGGCGGGCTCATCCGAGTGGTAATGCACCCGGACGTCGTCCAGGGACAATCCGCTTCGGGACTCCAGGTCCCATTTCGTCTGCGCGGGAATGCCGGTCAGGTTCGGCTTTTGCTGCTGCGGCGGTTCTTCCGTCTTTTGGAGCCTTCCGTATTCCACTGTGGTTCCCTCCTTTTCCTCTCATAGTTCTGTCAAAGCGGCCCGCGGCCGCGTCACGGCGCTTTGTCCGGCTGGCTAAAGGGATACGCGCAATCGTTTTTACAGATATTGTAAAGCATATCACGAATATCCATGGGATGCAAGGCGTGCCGGAGAAATAGAAGCGTTCCGCGCCTGATCTCCGCTGAATCGGGATATGGTCCAGTATCCACGGAACCTATTCCGTGGATAAGAAGCGGTAGACCTTCAAGGCCAGGCTGATGTTCTGATAGGTAACCGGATCGCTCAGCTCCTTTTTGAAGATCTTTTCGATCAGGCGGTAGCGGTAGCGAATGGTGTTATAGTGAATAAACATGGCGGACGCCGAGGCCTTGAGATTGCCGCCGTGATCNATGATGGCTTCCAGGGTCNGCACNAGATCCGAATTGTGACGGCGGTCATGCTCTACCAGAGGGCCGATGGTATCCATGCAGAAATCCCGCAGATCCTGCTGGTTGGGAATGCTGCTGATGATGCGGTAAATCCCCAGATCCCGGAACTTCATCAGTCCGTGGCGCTTCATCTGCTGGGCCAGCTCCAGGGTGGACCGGGCCTCCCGGTAGCACTTGGGAACGCGGTCGAGGTCCTCCCCCTCCCGGGAGAGGGTCATGTAAAATTCTCCCATATCCAGCTCCCGAAGAATCTCCGCTATCCGGTCCGCCACGCGGTCGCAGACCGCCAGGGCGTCCCGGTTGAGCGTTACCGCGATGGAGGATTGAATTTCCACCCAAAAGGTGTTGGACAGGACCGCGCCGGGGAAAAATTCCCCCTCAATCTTCTCCCGCAGAAGCCGAAGCAGGTTCTGCCGCTCCCGAAGGGCGGGGGCATTGTTGGAGATTTGCAGAATCAAAATGGCCAGGGGGAACGACAGCCGCCATTTCAGCATCTTGGCCCTGGCTGCCGCCACCTCCTCCTCGGAAATGGCGCTGTAAATGAGATCGCAGAAAAACAGCTCCTGATTCCGGTATTCCTGGTTTTCCATCATGATATTATGCTGCATAATGACCCGGAACACAATGGCGAACTGCTGAAGCGTAATCTGCTCCAATCTGCTTAACGCGAAGGGCGCCGGATTCCAGACCGTGATATAACCGATATTTTCAGAGCTGTACCGCACGGGATAGACCGCGGTGCAGCCCTTTTTTGCCAGATGGACGATTTGGAGCTCCGTTTCGCCGCTGTTGGGCCTGTACTCCTGCCGGAGCTCCTCCAACAGCTCCTGATCCGCCATGTGGGAGGGGTGGGCCGCCATGCAGGCGAAATTCTGGTCAATCAGCAGAATGGTCCTGTGGAGAATGCCGGAGAGAATGCGGGCCAGATCGTTGAGATTTCCGCCCCGCAGCAGAATATCCATCATCTTTCCATGGACATAATTGCGGTGCTCCAGCTCCTTGTTGTTTTCCCGGATGCAGGCGCTGAGATATTCGTTGATATGCAGGGAGAAGTCGCTGTCCGCCGGAAGTATCACCAGGGGAAAGCCCAGCCTGTCCGCCTGCTCCAGGCAGGCCGGCGGGATATCTGAGACATAGCGGTTCAGCTTGACCCCAATGCCGCTGAGCCGCGCCGCGTCCAGCCGCAGGATCAGGTGCTCCAGGCTGTCCGGCTGTCCGGAAAAGGGATACAGGGTGGACAGCAGAAAGCCGCCCGGGCGGACATAGCTCTCAATGTCCGGCACCTCCATAACCGAGAGATCCCCCACGGTCCGGTCCAGCCCGGAGCTTCCGGCAACCACCGCGGCGTCTAAAAAGCTGGGGAGTTCCAGCAAATCCTGCACACGAAACATGGAACACCTCACAATCGTACAAAATCATTCATAGGGACAGGGCCCGTCCGGCGGCGGGCGGAGCCGGAGGGGCTGTTACGGCTATTATACGTCGTTTTTCGGGGAAAAACAACAAAAACCGCCGGGACAGGCGGTATGGTGAGAACTGCACAAAATCTCCGCCGTCCTATCGGCGAATTTATCCGCAAAACCGCATAATTTATGATTAAAAGATAAAAACTAATCCGGTATTTAGCATTCCAAGACAATGACTTTCCGGGCCGGCTATGCCATAATGAAGGAAACCTGAAAGGCGGATCGGGAACAGGCTTTTGTCATCAAGTTACAAAAATCAGGGGGAGGGAAAGTAGAAATGAAGGTAAAAAACGTCACGGTTTGGCAAAAATCCGATTTGGACGGATTCTTTGGGCTGTTCACCAACAACATCACCAATATTCTGGTCCTGGCGGGCGCGCTGCTCTATACCGTGCAGATGCCGCCGGAGCTGGTCTATGGGAGGATTCTTCCGGCAGTCGGCCTGGGGCTGATGCTCTGCTCGATTCTGTATTTTCTGGCGGGGTTCCGCCTGGCCCGGAAGGAGGGCCGGGACACGGTTACGGCTATGCCCTCCGGCATCAGCGTGCCCCATATGTTTATGATGATCTATATGATCATCCTTCCGGTGAAGCTGACCACCGGGGACCCGTATCTGGCCTGGTACGCCGGCATTGCCTGGTGCCTGCTGGAGGGAATTGTGGANACGGTGGGCGCNTTCATCGGCCCCTGGATGCGGCGGATTCTNCCCCGGGCCGCCATGCTGGGCTCTCTGGCCGGAGCGTCCATNACGATCATTATGACCAACTCCGCCGTGCAGAGCTTCGAGGCGCCCTATATCGCCCTGGCCAGCTTCTGCGTTATCCTGCTGGGCTTTGTGGCTAAAAAGCGGATGCCCTTCGGCCTGCCCGCCGGCCTGACCGCNATCCTGCTGGGCGCTTTTCTGGGCTGGGTCTCCGGCAGCATGGATTTCGGCGGCCTCCGGGATTCGTTTTCCTCTGTGGGNTTCTACGTCCCGTCNTTTGCCGGAGGGTATATCGCCGNGGGTATGAAGATTGCCGCGCCCTATCTGGCCTCCGCGATACCCATGGGAATCTACAACTTCATCGAGGGCGTGGACAACGTGGAGAGCGCGGCGGCGGCGGGAGACAGCTACAATACGGCGGAAATCCTGGCCTACAACGGCATCACCAGCACCATCAGCGCCCTGTTCGGCAGTCCCATTCCCACGGCGGTGTATATCGGCCATCCCGGCTGGAAAAGCGTNGGGGCCCNGCTNGNCTACTGCCTGCTGACCGGCNTGGCCATCTTTGTCATCTCCCTTCTGGGACTGACCTCCGTGCTGATCAACGCCATTCCGCTGGCGGCGCTGCTGCCTATCCTGATCTATATCGGCATCCAGATTGGCAGTCAGGCCTTTGAGCACGTCCCTGTTTCCCATTTTCCGGCGGTCATTCTGGCCATGGTGCCCTGGCTGGCGGATTGGGCCCAGACCCAGATCGACAACGCGGTCAGCGCCCTGGGCGGCACGGTCTCCCTGGAGGTGTTCCAGGGGGCGGGAATCTATTACCAGGGCTTCTCCTTCCTGGGCAATGGCGCCAGCATCACCGGAATGCTGTGGGCGTCGCTGCTGGTCTTCCTGCTGGACCGCAAGCTGAAACCCGCGCTGATTGTCTGCGGCTCCGGCGCCCTGCTGACCTTCTTCGGCATGATTCACGCCGACAGCGTGGGAATCGCTATGTTGCCGGGAACGGTATTCGCCTATCTGCTGGTGGGCGCGGTGATCTTTGTCATGTTCCGGTTTGGCCGGGACGAGGGGTCCACCCTGCCCAAGGAACAGTCCTGACACGAATTCTTCAGAAAACGAGGTAAGCGTTTTATGGGACGCAGAACGCGGACCGGCGGCGGAGCCGTTAAGAATGTTGTCAATACTTTTCCTGATGCGCCATAGGCGCGGCGGCGTGAAACGCGGCGATAAAAAGATTTTTAAATCGTTTTATCAGGAAATCGTATTGCACATCAACTATGAAAAAAACGGAGGAACCAATTATGAAAATCTATTCCGCGGAAGCCCTTCCCTACGCTTACGAATTCTCTCTGGAAAACACGGCTCTGGTGGTTATCGACATGCAGCGGGATTTCTGCGCCCCCGGCGGCTTCGGCGAAAAGCTGGGCAACGATATCTCACTGACCCGGGGGATTATCCCCACCGTCCGCCGGATGCTGGAAACCGCCCGGGAGAAGGGGATGCTGGTCATCCACACCCGGGAGGGCCACCGCCCGGATCTCAGCGACTGCCCGCCCGCCAAGCTGAACCGGGGCCGCAAACAGGGCGCGGGCATCGGCGACCAGGGGCCTATGGGCCGCATTCTGGTTCGGGGAGAGTATGGACACGACATCGTGGACGAGCTGGCCCCCATCGACGGGGAGATTGTTATCGACAAGCCGGGCAAGGGCGCGTTCTACTCCACGGATTTGGAGCTGGTGCTTCGGACGAGGGGCATCCAGAATCTTCTGGTTTGCGGCGTGACCACCCATGTCTGCGTCAGCACCACCATCCGGGAGGCCAATGACCGGGGCTTTGACTGCCTTCTGCTCAGCGACTGCTCCGCCGCCTTTGACCCCGCCGACCACGAGGCCACGGTGCGCAGCATCCACCAGCAGGGGGGTATCTTCGGCTGGGCCACTACTTCCGACAAAGTTATCGCCGCCCTGAAGGCATGATACTAATTCTCGATAAAACGATTGAATCGTTTTATCGGGCCGCAGAATGCGGCTGGCGGCATTTGCCGCCGGGAATGCCGTCAATACGTTTCCTGTCCACCGAAGGNGGGGCGGCGTGTAACGCCGCAATAAAAAACNTGTTAAAGNTTTTTATCAGGAAATAGCATGAACCATTGAGGAGGATTTGACCATGCACGACAACAACAATCTGACCCGCGGCACGCCGCTGTGGGTGGCCGGCGATTTGAACGGCTTTTTCGGCCTGTTTTCCAACTCCCTGGCCAACTTCCTGACCGCCATCGCCCTGCTGGCGGTAGCCATTTCCATGCCGGCGGACATCGTTTACGGCAAAATCGTCCCCGCGACGGCTCTGGCTATCGCTCTGGGAAACTTTGTCCTGGCCTATCTGGCCCGGCGCATGTCGGTGCGGGAGAACCGGACCGACGTGACCGCCATGCCCTATGGCATCAGCGTGCCTCACTACTACGCGGTGGCGCTGGCGGTTATCCTGCCCACCTACATTTCCACAGGCGACTGGATGCTGGCCTGGGCCGCCGGTATGGTCTGGAACTTTGTGGAAGGCGTGATTATGCTCATCGGCGCGTTCGCCGGGCCCTTTATCAAGAAAAACATCCCCCGCTCCGCCATGCTGGGCGCGCTGGCCGGATTTGCCCTGACCTTCATCGCGGGAAATCCCATCGGCGAGGTGTTCACCACTCCCTATATCGGCCTGGTCTGCTTCGTGATTCTCATGGTGGGCTGGCTGGGTCACAAGCGGCTGCCCCTCAACATCCCCACCGGCGCGTTCGCCATTCTGGTGGGCACCATTCTGGCCTGGATCACCGGGTATATGGACCCCTCCGGCGTGGCCCAGGTGGTGGAGAATTTCAACGTCCCCTTCCCCAGCCTGATGTTCGGCCTGTTTACCCAGGGCTTCGCCTATATCGCCCCCTTCCTGCCCGCCGCGATTCCTCTGGGCATCTATGACTTCCTGGAGAGCATGGACAACCTGGAAAGCGCCGACGCCGCCGGAGAGCACTATCCCGTGGCGCTGTGCATGACCATTCCCGCCATTTTGACCATCCTCAGCTCCTTCATCGGCGGCGTGTTCCCCACCATTATCTATATCGGCCATCCCGGCTGGAAGGCCGCCGGAGCCCGGGTGGGCTACTCCATTCTGACGGGCGTCGTCATTCTGGCCCTCTCCTTTACGGGCATTATGGCGCTGGCTACCGCCGTGATCCCGCTGGTGGCGATGCTGCCCATTCTGATGTATATCGGTATGATTATCGGCACCCAGGCCTTTTCCACGGCAAAGCCCCGGCATATGCCCGCGGTCGTGCTGGCCTTCCTGCCCTATATCGGCAGCTTCCTGACCTCGAAAATCAGCTCCTCCATCAACGCCGTCAACGACGCGCTGGCCGCCGCCGGATCGGATTTGAGCGTGGTTCTGGGGGGCGTCACGTCGGGGAATACCGTGGGCGTCGCCTTCGGCACCCTCTCCGGCAACGGCGTGCCCTATGAGGGCTGGCAGCGCCTGAGCCAGGGCGATATCATCATCGCCATGATCCTCTCCACCATCGTTTACTTCATCATCGACCGCCATTATACCAAGGCGGCGGTATACTGCGGCATCGGCGCGGTGCTGTCCTTCTTCGGCATCATCCACTCCGGCTCCTTCGGAATCAACGTCTCGCCCATGGTCTCCATCGCGTATCTGCTGGCGGGCGCGGTATTGCTGCTGATGATGGTTTACCGGAAAGAAGACAACGTGCCGGACCCTGAAACCGCCCTGGAAGAGGCCCAGGAACGTGCGGGCCAGGAATGACTTGTCCGCCGCTTTGGCGGAGGCGGAAGCCCCGGTGTGGACGGCCGCCCGCCGCGACGGCTGTCTGACGCCGGAGATTCTGACCGGACCGGGCCGCGTTCACAGCCTCTACCGCTCCAGCGTGAACCTTCTGCTGGAAAACGGCTGCTTCTGCACGCTGCTGGCTCCGGTGGAGGACGACGGGCCGGGTGGAATCATCCTCAAACATCCCGTGGATTTCACCCAGCCCCGCTGGGGCCTGAGAGCCGGACTGCCGGTAGCGGCGGACAGGGGCTGTCTGGTGCTGGGACGGCATCAGNTCCTTACCGCNGNCGCCCGGCCCTTTTCCAGCCGGCTGGTTCCCTCCNCCGCCGCCATTACNTTGAGAGAGGCCCGGATGGGCCTCTCTCAATTAGAAAAGCTGCTGGCGGAAACCGCTCCCCCCGCCTATGACGAAGCGCTGGCGGAGCTTCTGCGCCAAAGGACCGGGGATCTCTGCGCCGCGCTGCTGGACNATTCCGNTTCAGCGGTNCCNCTTGTGGGGCGGCTGGTGGGGCTGGGAATCGGGCTGACCCCCTCGGGAGACNATTGGCTGGCCGGATGCCTNGCCGCGCTGCTGTACGCCGGAGGNNGCGAAGATCCCCGNGTGAAGAGCCTGCAAGAGGGGATAGGGCGGTATCTGGATCAAACCCCCTTTGTCAGCGGGCAGATTCTGCGGTTCGCCNTGCAGGGGCGGTTCCGGGGGGANNTGAGGCGGCTGNCCGCCTGCCTGTTCACGGAAAACGGCCGGGACGCGCNGGAACCCTTTCAAGCGCTGCTGCGCGTGGGGGCGTCCTCGGGATACGATATGGCCCAGGGNGTGCTGTCCGCGTGCNGGATTCTCTGCGGCGGCCGCCCGGAGACGATACGGGAAATTACAAAATAAAGGAGAAATGCTATATGGCGGAGCTGCTGCTATGTCAAAAGGACGCGTATTATGACTCTGTGACGCTGATGACCNTGTCCAATAAGCTGAAAAAGCTGGACGGCGTGTCAAACGCGGTTATTTCCATGGGAACGCCCATGAATAAGGATCTGCTGAAAAATATCGGCCTTCTTCAAGGGGATTTGGAGGACGCGGGCCCTAACGACCTTCTGATCGCCATCCGGGCGGAGACGGAGGCCCAGTGCCAGGCCGTTTACGAGGAGATGGAACGGCTGCTGTACGCCAAGAAGGACGGAGGCGGTTCGGAAAAGGCCGCCGTGTACCACACCATCTCCGAGGCGAAGAACGCCCGGCCGGATCTGAATCTGGCGGTGATTTCCGTAAAGGGGGAATTCGCCGCCCGGGAGGCCCGGGAGGCCTTGAAGCGGGATATGCACGTGATGCTCTTCTCCGACAATGTAACCGTGGAGCAGGAGCGGGAGCTGAAGCAGACGGCCCATGAAAAGGGCCTGCTGGTCATGGGCCCGGACTGCGGCACGGCCATTCTGGGAGGCGTGGGGCTTTGCTTTGCCAACGCGGTCCGCCGGGGCGGCGTGGGCCTGGCCGCCGCCTCCGGCACCGGACTCCAGGAGGTGTGCGTGCTGGTGGACCGCCTGGGCCAGGGGATTTCCCATGCCATCGGCGTGGGAGGCCGGGATCTGTCGGCGGAGATCGGCGGCATTATGATGCTGGACAGCCTCCAATTGTTGGAGGAGGACCCGGAGACCAAGGTCATCGTCCTGATCTCCAAGCCCCCGGTGCGGGAGGTGGCGGAGAAAATCACGGCCCGCGTGGCCTCCTGCGCCAAGCCCGTGGTGGTCTGCTTCATCGCCGGAACGCCGGAGCTTNTGGAGGGGACGAACGCTATATTCGCCGCCAGTCTGGAGGACGCGGCCTTCCAGGCCGTGGCGGCCATGGAGGGAAAGCCCGCGCCTGCCGCCGCGGGAACGGCCTTCCCCATTGACGGCCAGGCCGCCGCTGCCGCCGCCGGGGCCTTGAAGCCGGAGCAGCGGTATATCCGGGGCCTCTACTGCGGCGGAACNCTGGCGGCGGANGCGGTGGCGGAGTGCGCGAAGGTTCTCCCCNACGTGTACAGCAACGTCTCCAAAAAGCCGGAGCAGCATTTGGACGACCCCATGCGCAGCCGGGGGAACTGCGTCATTGATTTGGGAGACGANGTATTCACCGTGGGCCGNCCCCATCCCATGATTGAGCCGGAGCTGCGCTGCGACCGCATCATTCAGGAGGCGGAGGACCCGGAGACCGCCGTGATNCTGCTGGACTTTGAGCTGGGGTATGGCTCGAACGCCGATCCGGTGGGCGTCACCATAGAGGCCATCCAAANGGCCCGTCAGCGGTGCGCCGCCCAAAACCGGAATGTGGCCTTTATCGGATACATTCAGGGCACCCAGCGGGATTTTCAGGATATAGACCGGCAGCGTCAGGCCCTGGAAGAGGC
This sequence comes from Oscillibacter sp., assembly GCA_014799855.1. Lineage (GTDB taxonomy): Bacteria > Bacillota > Clostridia > Oscillospirales > Oscillospiraceae > Oscillibacter. The sequence continues at coordinate 3,054 of JAAVHG010000114.1, read as the reverse complement.
CGGCGTTATCACGGCCCAGAGCAATCTTCACGCCGTNACNATGGCGCTGCGGATCGCCGGAAGGAAAGGAGCGGAGGAACATGTTTGAACANNTGAGCTTTTTAAACGTAGGCACGCCGCTGTTTCGGGACGAGCTGGAAAAGCAGCATGTCCCCTGTGCCCATGTGGACTGGAAACCGGCGGCAGGCGGGGATCTGCGGCTGATTGAGGCCCTGGACCGCCTTCTGGACCGCCCGGAGGTGGAAAGCGCCAACCAGGAGGCCGCCGGGAGAATCAAGCGGTCCCAGGCCGTCTGGGTGGGGATGGATTTGGCGCTCCATGTGGTTCCGGGCATGACGCCCACCACCATTCTCCACGCCGGTCCGCCCATTGCCTACGAAAACATGTGCGGCCCCATGCAGGGGGCCATCCAGGGGGCGCTGCTGTACGAGGGACTGGCCGAAGATACCGCCCAGGCGGACCAGCTGGCCCGGTCCGGGAAGATTACCTTCTCCCCCTGCCATGAGCACGGCTGCGTGGGACCCATGGCGGGCATTGTCTCCCCCTCCATGCCGGTGCACATCGTGGAAAACCGGACCTTTGGCAACCGGAGCTATTCCACCGTCAACGAGGGCCTCGGCAAGGTGCTCCGCTTCGGGGCCAACAGCCAGGACGTTCTGGACCGGCTGAACTATATCAAAAACGAGTTCCTCCCGGTCATGGGCAAGGTTGTGGAGCTGGCGGGGGGCGTGGATCTGAAAAACCTCACCGCCCAGGGCCTGTCCATGGGCGACGAGTGCCACAACCGCAACAAGGCCACCACGGCGCTGCTGCTGCGGGATCTGCTGCCCTATTTNATGGAGGCGGATTTCCCCCAGAAGGCCAAGGATAAGGCGCTCCTCTTCCTGCGGGACAACGAGCATTACTATCTGAATCTCTCCATGGCCGCCTGCAAATGCACCCTGGACGCGGCCCANGGCATNCCCCANTCCACCATTGTCACCACCATGGCCCGCAANGGGGTGGAGTTCGGCATCCGCGTCAGCGGAATGCCGGAGGACCGCTGGTTCACCGGCCCGGCCCAGCAGGTGGAGGGCCTNTTGTTCCCNGGCTTCAGCGAGGAGGACAAGGCGCTGGATCTGGGCGACAGCGCCATTACCGAAACCTGCGGCATCGGCGGGTTCGCCATGGCGGCGGCCCCCGCCATTGTGCAGTTTGTGGGCGGCTGTGTGGAGGACGCGTTCCAGTACAGCAAGCAGATGTATGAGATCACGGAGACGGAGAGCGCCGCCTTCTTCCTCCCGCCGCTGGATTTCCGGGGCAGCGCNACCGGAATCGATCTGCGNAAGGTGGTGGCCACGGGCATTCTTCCGGTAATCAACACCGGCATCGCCCACCGGGAGGCCGGCGTGGGCCAGGTGGGCGCGGGCATCGTCCATCCGCCCATGGAGTGCTTTGAAAAGGCTCTGCGGGAGTTTTCGTAACGGCGCGGTCCCCCGCTCGCAAGCGCCGGGACGCGCATAGGGATATTGGTTGATTTTCTTTGGAGGCNCAGTATGAAGGTTGTTGTCTCAATTGGCGGAAACGCCCTGGGGGAAACCCCCCAGGAGCAGATNNAGGCCCTGCACGGCGCGGTGCGGCCCATCGCGGATCTCATTGCCGCCGGNCACACGGTNGCGGTNGTGCATGGAAACGGCCCCCAGGTGGGCGCGATTCATCTGGCGATGGANCACGCCCACGATCANGGCCAGCCGGTGCCGGCGATGCCGTTTCCGGAGTGCGTGGCCATGACGCAGGGGTATATCGGCTACCACGTTCAGAATATTTTGGGGGAGGAGCTGCGCGAACGGGGGATTGACCGTATGCCGGTTACGGTGGTAACCCATGTGGAGGTGGACCCGGCGGACCCGGCTTTCGACGACCCCACCAAGCCGGTAGGAAGCTTTTATTCCCTGCCGGAAAAGGAGCGGCTGGAGCGGGAGAAGGGCTACGTCATCAAGGACGATGCCGGCCGGGGCTGGCGGAGGATGGTGCCGTCCCCCCATCCCTACAACATCGTGGAAAAGGACGTTATTCTGCGCCTGATTGAGGATGGCTATCCCGTGATTGCCTGCGGCGGAGGCGGTATTCCCGTTATCCGCCGGGAAAACCGCCTGGAGGGCATGGCGGCGGTGGTAGACAAGGACTATGCCAGCGCCGTTCTGGCCAAGGAGCTGGACGCGGACGCCATGTTTCTCCTGACCGGCGTGGACCAGGTCGCCATCAATTGGGGTACGCCGGAACAGGAATGGCTCTCCAAAACGGAGGTTCCCCAGATGGAGGAATACATCGCGCAGAAGCAGTTTGCACCCGGCAGTATGCTGCCCAAGGTGGAGGCATCTTTGGAGTTTGTCCGGGGAAGACCCGGCAAACGGGCCTTTATCACTTCCCTGCCCAATCTCACCAGGGCGCTGCGGGGAGAGCGGTGTACCGAGATCGTCTGCCCGGCCTGAGGTCCCCCGTAGCGGACTAATACGAAGAGGCTTCCTGCCTGAGCCGGAAGCCTCTTCGTTTTATCGGTAAGCATTGGGCAGCTTTGTGATTTTCCGTCAAACGGCGCGGGGTGGCGTTTCCCGCAGGACGGCGCGCAAAAACCTTCCGCCGGTCCGCGCGTCCTCCACCAGCTTTTCCAGGCTGGCGTTCCGGCTTAAATCCCGCCACGTCCGGGTTCGGACGGCGTTGTGGGCGGAGGTCAGCACGAAGGGCTCCATAATCACCGCGCCGTCATAGGCTACCGCGTCCAGCGCCTTCGCCATCATCTCCCAGTCAATCTGGGTGGGACCTACCCCGGGAATCCGGCGGTTGGACTCTCCCACATGGAGGTGCCCCAAGCGCCTCGCCACGCCCGCGTAAGCGATGGCGGCGAACATATTGTCTTCCTCAATATTCATATGGTAGGTATCCAGGTGAACCTTGGCCCGCGGACGGCCTGTTGCTTCCGCGAAAGCCACGGACTCTTTCGCAGTATTAAAGAGGAACTGTTCATAGCGGTTGCAGACCTCGAAACAGTAATCCACACCAAGCTCCTCCGCCACC
>JAAVHG010000113.1 GCA_014799855.1 Oscillibacter sp. | reverse complement strand
TCACCGCCGACGCCAGCGGCCCCAAGCATCTCGACGTTACCCTCTCCCGGGCCAAGTTCAACGAGCTGACCGCCCATCTGGTGGAGGCTACCATGGGCCCTGTGCGCCAGGCTATGAGCGACGCGGGCCTCAAGCCCTCCGACCTGTCCAAGGTTCTGCTGGTGGGCGGCTCCAGCCGTATTCCCGCCGTTCAGGACGCGGTGAAGAGCTTCACCGGAAGCGATCCCTTCAAGGGCATCAACCCCGACGAGTGCGTGGCCATGGGCGCGGCGCTCCAGGCGGGCGTGCTGACCGGCGACGTGAAGGGCCTCCTTCTGCTGGACGTGACGCCCCTGTCTCTGGGCATCGAGACCCAGGGAGGCGTGATGACCCGGCTGATTGACCGCAACACCACCATTCCGGTGAAAAAGAGCCAGATTTTCTCCACCGCCGCCGATAACCAGACCAGCGTGGAGGTCAACGTCCTCCAGGGCGAGCGGGAAATGGCCGCCGCCAACAAGTCCCTGGGCCGTTTCCACCTGGACGGCATCGCCCCGGCCCGCCGCGGCGTGCCCCAGATCGAGGTAACCTTCGACATCGACGCCAACGGCATCGTCAACGTCTCCGCCAAGGACCTGGGCACCGGCCAGGAGCAGCACATCACCATTACCTCCTCCTCCAACATGAGCAAGGAGGACATCGATAAGGCCGTGAAGGAGGCGGAGCAGTACGCCGCCCAGGACAAGAAGCTGAAGGAAGAGGTGGAGACCCGCAACCAGGCGGACCAGATGGTCTATCAGAGCGAGAAGACTCTCGCCGAGATGGGCGACAAGATCCCCGCCGACGACAAGGCCAAGGTCCAGAGCGCCCTCGACAAGCTGAAAGAGAGCTTGAAGGGCACCGACTACGCCGCTATCAAGGCGGACACCGAGGCGCTGCAGCAGGCATTCTACGCCGTCAGCGAGAAGCTGTACCAGCAGGCCAACCCCCAGGGCGCGGGCGCACAGCCCGGTCCCGACGCCGCCGGAGCCCAGGAGGGCCAGTATTACGACGCCGACTACAAGGTGGTTGACGAGGACGACCAGAACAAATAAAATTTGGGATTATGCGGAGCCGCTGAAAAGCGACTCCGCATCCCCCTGTTAATTTCCCGGCCCGAAGCCCAGCGCAGCGGGTTCATGGGGGCCCCGCAAAATCAACGATTTTGCGGGGAGAGGAGGAGCAAGAAAGCGGGCGCAGTTTTCCGCTTTAGCGGAAAACGGAGCTTAGCGGACTTTGCGACGACGATGGAGAGGAGGAGCAAGGGAGCGGGCGCAGTTTTCGACCTAATGGGGCCCCCGCAAAAGCGAACGCTTTTGTGGGGAGAGGAAGAACGAAGGGAGCGAGTGGAGCTTTCGGCGAAGCCGGAAGCGAAACAGAGCGGACTTTGTTCTGACGAGGAAACGGAGCTTAGCGGACTTTGCGACGACGAATGGCGGATCAAAAACGTGATTATTACGAGGTTCTGGGCGTTGCCAAAGGGGCCTCGGAGGACGAAATCAAGCGGGCCTACAAAAAAATGGCCCGGAAATACCACCCAGATCTGAACCCCGGAGATAAAGAGGCGGAGGAGAAGTTCAAGGAGGTCAACGAGGCCTACGAGGTTCTCTCCGACGCGGACAAGAAGGCCCGGTATGACCAGTACGGCCACGCCGGCGTGGACCCCAACTTCGGCGCGGGCGGCTTCGACGGCAGCTTCGACTTCGGCGATTTGGGGGACATTTTCGGCAGCTTCTTCGGCGGCGGCTTCGGCGGCGGACGGCGGAGCAACCCCAACGCCCCCCAGCGGGGAGAGAGCATCCGCATGGCCCTGGCCATCAGCTTCGAGGAGGCGGCCTTCGGCTGCGACAGGGAAGTCACCGTGGACCGCATGGAGCCCTGCGACACCTGCCATGGCAGCGGCTGCGCCCCCGGGGCTACCCCGGAGATCTGCCAGGACTGCCACGGCACCGGCACCGTCCAGGTCCGGCGGCAGACCCCCATGGGGGTGTTCGCCACTTCCTCCCCCTGCCCCAAGTGCGGCGGCAAGGGGAAGATTATCCACCAGCCCTGCAAGGACTGCCGGGGCGCGGGGTCCGTCCGGAAGCGGAAGACCATCCAGGCCTCCATTCCCGCCGGCATCGACAACGGCCAGACCATCTCCATCCGGGGCCAGGGCAACGCCGGGAAAAACGGCGGCCCGGCGGGGGATCTGCTGATTACCATCACCGTCCGGCCCCACGAGATTTTCCGCCGGGAGGGCACCAGCGTCCTGTGCGAGGCGCCCATTACCTTTGCCCAGGCGGTGCTGGGGGCGGAGCTGGAGATTCCCACCATCGACGGCAAGGTGAAGTATACCCTTCCGGAAGGCACCCAGAGCGGCGCGACCTTCCGCCTGAAAGGGAAGGGCATCCCCGCCATCAACGGCCGGGGCCGGGGGGACCAGTACGTGACCGTATACATTGAGACCCCCCGAAACCTCAACAAGGAGCAGAAGGAAGCCCTGAAAAAATTTGCCGAGACCATGGGCGACGACAACTACGAGGAGCGCAGGAGCTTTTTTGCCAAGGGTAAGAAAAAGAGGTGACGCCCATGTATCTGGCCGATTATCACGTCCACTCCCAGAACTCCGTGGACGCCCGTTTTCCCATGGCGGACATGGCGGAGGGGGCCCTGGCGGCGGGCTTGAACGAGCTTTGCTTCACCGATCACGTGGAGCCCATGATGGACGACCGGGTGGTGCATATGAAATTCGACTGGCCGGCCTGCGCCCGAGAGTTTGAGGCCCTCCGGGAGGCCGTGGGGGACAAGATCCGGCTTCGGCTGGGGGCGGAGCTGGGCGACGTGTTCCTGGATATGCCCTATCTGGAGGAGACCATGGCCAAGGCCCCGCCGCTGGANTTTCTCATCGGGTCCAACCACATGCTGTCNGANAAATACGGCTGGGCCCCTCTGGACCGCTTCCGCCCCGCCGGGGAGAAGGAGGCCCAGGAGGCCGTGGAGGACTATTTGATCGTGGAAAAGCGGATGGTCCAGTGGGGAAGGTTCGACGTGCTGGGCCANTTGACCCTGCCTCTGCGGTATTTCAACGAAAAACAGGGCTTCCACGCCACTTTTGACGGCTTGGAGGACCAGATGGAGGAGATTCTCCGTCTGGCGGTGGAAAAGGGCCTGGGTATCGAGGTCAACACCAACCGGGGCGGAATGCCCCTGCCGGATGAGAAGTGGCTGCGGATGTACCGCCGCCTGGGNGGCGAGATCGTCACNCTGGGCAGCGACGCCCACTCCCCGGAGCGGGTGGGNACGGCCATCCGGGAAAACCAGGAGCTTTTGCGGCNGTGCGGCTTNACCCGGTTCTGCACCTTTGANCGGCGGAAGCCCGTCTGGCACGAATTGTCATGAAATCGGCCTCAAAGGACGCGGGAAAGCGTCCGGTTGCCATTGATTTTTTTTCCAGCCTGTAGTAAAATATCCATACTTAAATCATATGATAGGAGCGGTGACTATGAAAATCGCATTAGGCAGCGACCACGGCGGATACGAATTGAAGGAATATGTCAAGACTGTTTTGGANAAGCTGGGCCATGAGTTCGAGGATTTCGGGTGCCATTCTCTGGACAGCTGCGACTATACNGACTTTGGCGCGGCGGCGGCCCGGGCCGTGGCGGAGGGCAAGTGCGAGCGGGGCATTGTGATCTGCACCACCGGCATCGGCATNTCCATNGCCGCCAACAAGATCAAGGGCGTCCGCTGCGCCCACTGCGCCGACTGCCTCCAGGCGGAGATGACCCGCAGGCACAACAACGCCAATATGATGGCCATCGGCGCCGGCTTCACCGGCAAAAACATGGCCGAGCGGATGGTGGAGGTCTTTTTGTCCACGGACTTCGAGGGCGGCCGCCATGCCCGCCGGGTGGATAAGATCACGGCNCTGGAGGCCTGATTTNCCACGGNTTTTTGATTTCACAACTACCNCAGGAGAGGAGGATGATCCATGCCGCCATCCAAAGGCTACCGCAGCTACCGCGGGCGCAGCTCCGGGTTGAAGATCGCTCTGGCCGTCGTGCTGGTGATGGTCATCCTGGCGTCGCTGTCCTTTGTGGCGCTGACCCGGTATATCGCCTATGACGAGGACGGCACGCCCTTTCTGCGCCTGCCGGAGCGGCAGGAGGACCCGGAAGACCCCCCGCCCCAGCAGAATCCGGAGGANGACCCTCTCCTCAACGGCGACATCAAGATNGAGGGNCCGGAGGAAGTGGAGCCCGTTCCGGAGCCCCTCAAGACTGTGCGGGCGTTCTCCCTGCCGGAGGAGGCNCTGACGGCGGAGGGCTGGCAGAAGGCCTTGGAGCAGCTGGAGGAGGCCCAGGANCAGTATGACGCTGTGGTCTATCTGGTGAAGGATTTCAACAGCAACGTGTATTTNNACACCGGAAGCGAGGTTTCCGGCTTTGTCCGGAAGGCNAAGAAGGACACGGCGGAGGCCATCGCGGCTATGAACCAGTCGGATTACCACACCATCGCCCGNCNTACCTGCTTCCACGATTTCAAGACCGCCAACGCCAATATGGAAAGTATGGGCCTGAAAAACACCGGAGGCCGCATTTTCTACGANGGGGACTACACCACCTGGCTGGACCCGGCCAAGCCCGAGGCCCGGAAATATATCCGGGATATGGTGATGGAGCTGGTGGATCTGGGCTTTGACGAAATCCTGCTGACGGGGTTCAGCTACCCNACAAAGGGAAATCTGGACAAGGTGGCGTACAGCGCCGAGGATACGCTGTACGCGGATTTGGAGCAGTTCCTCCAGGAGCTGAAAGAGGCCCTGGCGGACAGCGGGGTGATTCTCTCCATGGAGCTGACGGAGAAGGCCGTCACCCAGGGCTTTGACGAGNACGCGGGCCTCCGGCTGGAGAANGCGGCGTCCACCGCCGACCGGATCTATCTCGCCACCACCGGGGCGGAGGCTCCNGCCCTCCGGGAAATGGTGGAGGCCGTCAGCGAGACCGCTTCCTTCCTGCCGGAGCTGGAAAACACCGGGGAGATNCAGGANCCGGACAAGGGATANCTGATCCTGCCGTAAACCGAAAAAGAANGANNAAAGGGAGCCGCTTTTGCGGCTCCCTCTCTTATTGTTTTCTCAATCCTCNAAGNTNAAAACCTGGCCGTTTTTCTCCACNGGGACGATTTTCGGCCCAAATTCCGGGTGCTTTTCCAAAAAGGCGGCGGTAAAGGAGAACTCNTCCCACTGGTGCATGGGCAGGACGCGGCGGATGTCCGCCAGTTCCAGATAATACCGCATGCCCCAGAAGCCCGCCTCCCCCTGCCGGGGGTCCAGAGGCAGCATGGCCAGGTCGATTTTCCGGCCCCGGAGAGGCTCCGTATAGGCCTTGAAATTGGCGGCCATGTTGTTGTTCCAGGCCTTGTCCTCCCCCTCCCAGTGCCACCAGTTCAAATCCCCGGCGTGGAAGATGGTCCGTCCGTCCACCGTCACCAGAAAGGCCGCGCCCTCGTCNGTGGAGGACAGGGCCTCCACCACANCGCCCTCCGCCGTCTCCCGGCGCTGGCCGCCGGACAGGGTGACGTANTTTTCCAGNGTCTCCGCCTTGATCTCCGGCCGTTTCCGCCGCTTGGCGGTGGGGCTGATACCCTTGCCCAGGAAGAAGGAGATATTCCGCGTCCCGTTGTCCAGGGTGAAGATCTTGGGGTCAAAATGGTCCGGGTGGCGGTGGCTGGCAAACACCAGCAGGGGGGCCTCCGGCCGCAAAGCCGGAAGCTCCCCCTTCCACCAGTCAAACAGCAGCGAGACGGAATCCGTCTCCACCAGAAAGCCGCTGTGACCCAGGAATGACGCCCGGATCACCGGTACTTCACCGCCGTGCCGTAGGCGATGACCTCGGCGGCCCCCTGCATCACGGAGGAGGAGCCGTAGCGGATGTTGATGACGGCGTCGGCCCCCAG
>JAAVHG010000112.1 GCA_014799855.1 Oscillibacter sp. | reverse complement strand
GGCTTTCCTCAAGCCAGCCGTTGTCCACGGCGTGGATGATCTCCACCGTGGACCAGCCGAAGAAAATCAGCACGGTCAACCCGGCGGCCAGGGCCGTACCCCAGCGGTTAGTGGTGGAGGAAACCTTTCGCCATTTCAAAAATTTCGTTACACAGGTAGTAACAACGGCCACGGCCGCTGCCATAGCCAGACCGTAAAGCACGGAAAACGTACCCAGCCGGGACCCGATGACGGAGCTGAAAATCCACAGCGCCAGCGCCGCCACAATCAGGACAAGCATGGCGTTTTGCAGCCGGGCACGGCTGAAGGTGGGGGTAAAGCGTCCCTCCCGGGCCTCCGCCACGGCCCGGCGGTGCCAGCGGAAATAGTCCGCCAGAGACAGCGCCTCCAACACGGTCAGCATCAGCCAGCACAAACACGCCACGGTTCCCATAGGGCGGCAGAGCCACTCCACCGGGTCCCAGTGGTACTGCCGCCACTGCATACATAGCTGCGCTATGGACACGCCGATCATGACCAGGAAAGCGGGAACCTGACTGCGCCGCATGGTCCGGTGGATATTTTCCACCTGAATCTGGGGGTCCGTCTCCAGGGGGACGGGGTCCTCCGCCTCCGTGTAAAACACCTGCATCTGTCCCAGAGTGGCCGCGTGGGTCCACCCGGCGTCCCGACACAGCTCCTGATAGTCCCACTGGCCGTCCCGTGGCTCCGGGTCGTAGGCGGAGGCCTCCGGGAAATAGGTGACGGCGAAGCGGAGCCGCTTTCCCTCCTCGGGATCGATCCGCCGGTAACGCCAGAGGCTGCCCAGCTTGTCCAGGAGCCAGCCCTTGGCGGCCATGTCCTCCAGCCGCCGCTGGATGCCGGTGTGGTCGAACAGGTAATAGGTCTCCAGGCGGTAAGTTGTCTTTCTCATGCGTTCCCTCCTTCTCCGGCCACAACGCGGCGGTAATCCTCCGCCACCAGACTCAGCCGGCGGTACTCATTTTCCAGTGTCTCCCAACCCTTGTCCGTCAGAATGTAGCTTCGTTTCCGGCCCCGTGAGGCGGTTTCCCGGATCATGCCCTCCTGGAGAAAGCTCTCCAGCAGGGCGTACAGCGTTCCCGGCCCCACGGCTACCCGGCCATGGGTGACGGCGGACACCTGGGCCATCACGTCCGCGCCGCAGCGCTCCTCCCCCAGACAGAGGAGAATGTAAAACATCTGCTCCGTCAGGGTCTGAAATTTTTCCCGGGCCATAGACGCCTCCTTTCTTAATATCGAATATCGCTATTACCTTCTGTACTCACTATAACATCGAATATCGATATTGTCAATAGGAGGGGCCAAAATTCAGGAGTATCCAAAGGAACGTTTTGCGGGGGCAGGCGCGGGGGCCAATGCCATTCAGTTGAGCGGGGAAAAATTTGCCGGGCCTGCCTCCCGGCCGGGCCATCCCGGAGGCGGACCCTAGATTCTCCTTTACTTTCCCAGGGGGAGCCGCTATAATCAGAGGCGAAATTTCCCGAAAAACCCCAAAGGAGACGGACGCCATGATTCGAGACAAAGCCTTTTACCGGACCTTTTTCCCCCTCACCCTGTCCCTGGCCCTGCAAAACCTGCTGACCTACGGGGTGAACATGATGGACACCCTCATGCTGGGCCGCTACAGCCAGGTAGCCATGAGCGGCGTCAGCCTGTGCAACCAGGTGCAGTTTCTCCTGCAAATGCTGGTGGTAGGCGCGGGCGAGGGGGCCGTGGTGCTGGGGAGCCAGTATTGGGGCAAAAACAAGCTGGAGCCCATCCCCCACATCATCGGCGTGGCCCTCCGGTTCGGCGGGGCGCTGGCGGCGGTGCTGTTTGTTGTCGTGCTGGCCGCTCCCTCCCAGCTGCTGCACCTGATTTCCAACGACGAGGCGGTGATCGCCCAGGGAATGGCCTATTTTCAAATCATCTGCTTCTCCTACCTGATTTTCACCGTCACCAACATCCTGGCCGCGTCTCTTCGGTCCGTAGGGGTGGTGAAAATCGGCTACGTTATCTCCTTTTCCACTCTCTGCATCAATGTTTGCTTGAACTACCTCCTGATTTACGGCCGTCTGGGTTTCCCGGAGCTGGGGGTCCGGGGCGCGGCCATCGCCACCCTGACCTCCCGGATTGTGGAGCTGCTGATTGTGCTGTACTACTTAAAATATAAGGAGACCCGCCTGGGCCTGACGGTGAAAAAGCTGATTTTCATTGATACCAGCTACATACGCGACTATACCAAGGTAGCCGCCCCGGTGCTGGTGAACCAGGCCCTGTGGGGCGTGGCCCAGATGGTGCAGACAGGCATTCTGGGCCACCAGGGGGGCGACGTGACCGCCGCCAACGCCATCGCCGTGCAGGTATACCAGGTCCTCTCCGTGGTAGCCTACGGCGCGGCCTCCGCCGCGGGCATTCTGGTGGGGAAGGCCATCGGCCAGGGCCGCCGGGAGGAGCTGAAAGCCCTGGTGTATACCTTAGAGGGACTGTTCGCCGTGATCGGAGTGCTGTCCGGGCTGGCAATTTTCGTTTTGCGGGGGCCCATTCTGGCGGTTTTCGGCGGCACGCTGACGGAGCGGGCCTATGGGCTGTCCATGGAGTTTATGGTTGTCATGGCAATCACCACCGTGGGCACCGCCTATCAAATGGCCTGCGACAACGGCATCATCCGGGGCGGCGGCGACACCGCGTTCAGCGCGAAGATGAACCTCATCAGTATGTGGCTGATTGTGGTGCCCCTGTCGGCCATGGCGGCCTTCTGGTGGGCCTGGAGCCCTACGGCGGTGTTCTTCCTGTTGAAATGGGACCAGCTCTATAAAATCGTCCCTGTAGCTCTGCGGCTCCACAGCTGGAAGTGGGTACGGACCGTGACCAGGGGGGCGGAAAACGAATGATCCAAACGTAAAAAAGGAGGAATTTGGGAAGGAACTGGGTACGTACACAGAAAGAATTTCTGTTTTGTACAAAAACCCTTTGGCGTTTTACAGCAATTGACCGAAATTGATTCTGCCTTATTGACGCAAGTTGTGAATTTGTGCTAACATGTGGTTGTATCAGCTGGAAATCGGCCTGAACCGGACCAAAAGATCGAAACGGACGGGGCCCCCGTCTGCCCTGCGGAGTGTCTCCGCAGGGGCGGAAAGGTCTTTGGAAGGGGAGGACCGGGATTCCGGCAAACTATCAAAAATTGAAGGAGAAAAGAAGTATGAAGAAAGTTTTTGCGGTGATCCTGACGCTTGTCATGGTGCTGTCCCTGGCCGCCTGCGGCGGGAACAGCGGAAACAGCGGTTCCAACAGCGGTGACACCGGCAGTTCTGCCCCTGCCGATACCACCACCCCCGCGGACTCCGGCTCCGGCGAGCAGGAGTATAACATCTCCGTGATCCTGAAGACCACCGCCTCCGAGTATTGGGGCTATGTGGTGGCCGGCGCCAACGCCTATGAGAAGGATCATCCCAACGTGCATGTTGAGGTCAAGGGCGCTACCTCCGAGACCGCCTATGACGAGCAGCAGAACATGATCGAGACCGACATGAACAACGGCGCTATCGACGGCTACGTCATCGCCCCCCTGCAGGCCGACATGGTCGCCAACATGATCTCCAACCAGACCAAGCCCATCGTGGCCGTTGACACCAACATCGACGCCCCCGAGGTGCTCTCCTTCGTCGGCACCGGCAATGAGGCCGCCGGCAAGCTGGGCGGCGAGGCCGCCGCGGCTCTTGCCAAGGAGCGCGGCTGGACCGAGATCAATTGCATCGAGATCGCCGGCGTTCAGGGCGACTCCACCAACGAGGCCCGCATGGCTGGCTATAAGGCCGGTATCGAGGCCGCCGGCGGCACCTTCCTGTCCGATGAGACCCAGTACGCCAACGCCGTGGCTGACCAGGCCGTGACCTGCATGGAAGCCATTATCCAGAACCATCCCGAGGGCATCGCCGTTATCTGCGCCAACAACGACGATATGGCCATGGCCGCCGCCCGTGCCGCTGCCGCCTCCGGCAACGAGAACTACAAGAACACCGTGTTCCTGGGCTTCGACGGCATCCAGTCCGCCTGCAATTCCATCCTGGCCGGCGAGGAGACCATGTCTGTCTGCCAGCAGGGCTACAGCATGGGCTATGAGTCTGTCGCCGCTGTTGTCCGCGCCCTCCAGGGCGAGACCTTGGAGAAGTTCATCGACGCTGGCGCCAGCATCGTTGATCCCTCCAACGCCCAGGCCCGTCTCGAGGAGCTGCAGGGCTATCTCGCCTAATCTCCATACGTCCGTGATTTAACCGAGGAAATCATGGCCCCGTCCCGGCGGAGCCGGGACGGGGCTCCCTTTTCCAAATTTATGAACTTTTTGCCGGAAAATCCCCCTGGGCGGGCCTTTTGCCCTTCCGCCGCGCTGAAAACGGGTATTCTTTTCGGCTTTGCGGGACGGCAGAATCCCCGGCCCGGCCGTTTTCCGGCGGCGAACCAGACAGGCCTAGAAGTTTTCCCGGCGGCGGAGCCGCCGGAGCGGGGCCGTTCCATGCTTCCGGCCCCTTGATTCAGGGAAAATGAGGTGATATTTAGGTGGGCGAATACGTAGTTGAGTTAAGAAATGTAACCAAGCGGTTCCCAGGCGTCGTGGCGCTGCACAATATGCAGCTGGCGGTCAAGCCCGGTGAGATTCACGGTCTGATCGGCGAGAACGGCGCCGGCAAATCCACGCTGATCAAGGTCCTCACCGGCGTACATAAGGCCGACGAGGGCGAGATCTATGTCAACGGCACAAAGATGGAGTTCAAGAACCCCAACGAGTCCGCCGCCGCGGGCATTGCCTGCGTGTATCAGGAGCTGAACATCGAAAAGCTGCTGAGCGTAACGGATAATATCTTCATCAATAAGTGGCTGAAAAAAGGCTTCCTGCTGGACTATGACGCCATGCACAAGAAGGCGGAGGAAGTCATGAAATCCCTTGGCCAGGACGTGGACCCCAGAAAGGCCGCGGGCACCCTGGGCATGGGCGTTCAGCAGATGATCGAAATTGCCAAGGCCGTCCTGATCGACGCCAAGATGATCATCATGGACGAGCCGACCTCCTCTCTGGGCGAGAAAGAGGTGGAGCAGCTGATGCACACCTGCCGGGAGCTGAAATCCCGGGGCATCGGCATCCTGTTCGTCTCTCACAAGCTGGAGGAGCTCTTCGAGCTGTGTGACCGGGTGACGGTCATCCGGGACGGCGAGTTCATCGAGACCCGGGACATCCAGGACTGGAACAATGACTCCCTCATCGCCGCTATGGTGGGCCGGACTCTGGAAAACCAGTTCCCCAAGGAGTTCGGCACCAAGGGCGAGTGCATGCTGAAGGTAGAGAACCTCTCCATCGGCGGCGTGCTGAACAACGTGAGCTTTGAAGCCTACGGCGGCGAGATTCTGGGCATGAGCGGCCTGGTGGGCGCTGGCCGGACCGAGACCGTCCGGGCCGTATTCGGCGCGGACCCCATTGACGGCGGCAAGATCTACATCAAGGGCCAGGAGGCCAATATCAAGAGCCCCAAGCAGGCCATCGCCGCGGGCATCGCCCTGCTGACGGAGGACCGGAAGGGCCAGGGCCTGGTTCTGGCGGAGAGCATCCGCACCAATCTGGTGTTGTCCAGCCTCAAGCAGCACAGCGCCGGCCTGTTCCTGAACGAAAAACGGATTGAGGAGACGGGCCAGGGCCACATCCAGACCCTGCGGATCAAGACTCCCTCTATCGACGAGATTGTGGGCCAGCTTTCCGGCGGCAACCAGCAGAAGGTGGTTATCGGCAAGTGGCTCAACAGCGAAGCGGATATCTATATCTTCGACGAGCCCACCCGCGGTATCGACGTGGGCGCGAAGGTTGAGGTTTATAATGTGATGAACAGCCTGGTCAAGGCTGGAAAATGCGTAATTATGATCTCCTCCGAAATGCCGGAGATTCTGGGCATGAGCGACCGCGTGGTGGTCATGCGCGGCGGCCGGGTTATGGCCACTGTAAACCGGGACAGCAAGCATTTCAATCAAGAGGACATCATGAAAGCGGCTTGGGGAGGTAGTTTAGATGACTAAGAAAAAGAGCGGGGCCGGTTTCCAGATGGGCACCCTTCTGGCCCTGGTAATCATGTGCGTGGTTCTGTCCATCGCAAACTCCAATTTCTACAGCTACAGCAACATCATGGGCATCTTCAAGCAGACTGCCTTCAACGCCTTCCTGGCGACAGGTATGCTGCTGTGCCTGATCACCGCAGGTATTGACCTGTCCGTAGGCGCCAACGCCGTGTTCTGCGCCTGCGTCATGGGCGCCATGAACAAGGCCGGCATTTCCAGCGGCGTTCTGATGATGGTGGTAGCCATTGTGGCCGGCGGCGTGGTGGGCTTTGTCAACGGCACCCTGCTGACCCGCCTGCACCTGCCCCATCCCTTCGTGTCCACCCTGGGCATGAAGAACGTCCTCTGGGGCCTTGCTCTGCTGGTCACCGGAAGCCAGATGATCAACAATTTCCCCGAGTCCGTCCAGTTCCTGGGCAAGGCCACCGTGGGCGGCTTCCCCGTCAGCTTCATTGTGGTTATCATCCTGTATGTGCTCATGCACATCTTCCTCAGCCGGACGGCTCTGGGCCGGTCCATCTACTGCGCCGGCGGCAACCTGGAGGCCACCCGCCTCTCCGGCATCAACACCGCCAACGTCCTGACCTTCTGCTATACCATGTCCGGCGTGATGGCGGCCCTGGGCGGCATCGTCACCATCGGCCGTTCCGGCATCTGCAACGGTGCCAACGCCAACCAGCCCTATGACACCGACGCCATCGCGGCCTGCATCATCGGCGGCGCCTCCTTCACCGGCGGCAAGGGCACCATGATCGGCACCATGCTGGGCGCTCTGATCATCGCCGTCCTCCGCAACGGCTTCACTATGCTGGCTATCGACTCCGCCGGCCAGAACATCGTTCTGGGCCTGGTCATTATTCTGGCGGTTCTGATGGACGTTATCCGTCAGCAGATGGACGCCAAGCGCCGCCGTCTGGCTACCGTTGTCAAGGACGAGGCCAAAGAGAAGGTGGCCAAGTAATGAAAACCGTAAAAATCGGCATCGCGGGCCTGGGCCGTCTGGGGAAGGTCCATGCCCAGAATATCCGCAGCAGAATCCCCGGCGCGGAGCTGACCGCCGCCTGCTCCATCGTTCCGGCGGAGCTGGAATACGCCCANAAGGAGCTGGGNGTNCAGGCGGTGTACTCCGANTACAAGGANATGCTGGCNAANGCCGNCATCGACGCGGTGGCNATCGTGACCACCTCNTCCGAGCACTGCTGGCAGATCGAAGCCGCCCTGGACGCGNGGAAGCACGTCTTCTCCGAAAAGCCCCTGGGCGTGGACGTGGCCCAGTGCAAGCAGGCGGAGGCCGCCGTGGAGCGGAATCCCAATCAGATTTTTATGCTGGGCTTCATGCGCCGGTATGATAAGTCCTACGCCTACGCCAAGAAGAAGATCGAGGCCGGAGCCATCGGCACCCCCTATCTGGTGAAGGCCACCGGCATCGACCCCGAGGCCCTGGTGGACGGCGCGATCCGCTTCGCCAAGACCTCCGGCGGCATCTTCCTGGACATGGCTATCCACGACATCGATTTGTGCCGCTGGTTCCTGAACAGTGAAGCCACGGAGGTGTACGCCATGGGCTCCACCTTCAAGCACCCGGAATTCAAGGAAGCCGGGGACGACGAGACTGGCGTGGCGGTGTACAAATTTGAAAACGGCGCCATGGGCATGATCCATGTGGGCCGCACCGCCCCCCACGGCTACCACGTGGAGACGGAGATTGTGGGCACCGAGGGCACCATCCGTATCTCCGCCGTGCCGGAGAAGAACCAGGCCCAGCTGTACGTCCAGGGCGGCGTGCTGACCGAGTGCGTGGAGTCCTTCCCGGAGCGGTTCGAGGAGGCCTATCTCCTGGAAATGCAGGAGTTTGTGGACTGCGTTCTCCAGGGCAAGCAGCCCGGCGTCAGCGTCTACGACGGCACCAAGTCCACCGCTGTGGGCTATGCCACCACCGAGGCGTGGAAGACCGGGAAGATCG
Source organism: Oscillibacter sp. (assembly GCA_014799855.1). Taxonomy (GTDB): domain Bacteria; phylum Bacillota; class Clostridia; order Oscillospirales; family Oscillospiraceae; genus Oscillibacter. Next base: position 2,275 of record JAAVHG010000112.1, on the reverse strand, counting down.
TCAAAATCGGATAAGCGCTATAAAGGAAGAGTGCGGAGGATTTCCTCCGCACTCTTTTTCAATCTATTCCGCCTCTTTCCCGTCCTCCGGGGGAAGCTCCTCCGGAAGCGCGCCGGGCTCCTCCGCTTCCTCCAAAGCCGGGGCCGCCTCCGGCTCCTGGTCGAAAACAGGCGGCGTGTGGTACTGCTTCCAGGCGAAAAACCCCAGCAGGGCGGCTCCCGCCGTCAGCAGAATCATGCCGCCAATCTCAAGGGCGTTGGCGCTGCTCCTGCCCAGGCAGTCCCGGGCGATTTCATAGGTGAGATACACCAGATAGCCGGCGGCCAGCAGGTAGACGTGTCCCCGGATGTTTCCGGGCTGAAAGGGGGTTTTGTCGGACATGGTATCCTTCCCTTCTCTTCAATTTGGCGGTCAAACCAGGGTCAGCGCCTCTTTCAAAACGCTGATAGAAGACAGGTGTCCCTCCAGCATGGGCATGGTCAAATCCTCCATCTCCAGGGAGATTACGCCGTCGTAGCCCTCCATCCGCAGAACGGAGAAAAATTCCTTCCACCACTCCACGCCATGTCCGGCCCCCACCGCCACATAGTTCCAGGCGCGGCGGCGGAACTGGTCGATGGGCTTGGTGTCCAGCATCCCATTAGGGCCGCACATCCGCCGCTCCGGCCGGGAGTCCTTGCCGTGGACATGGTAAATGGCCCCGGCCTCGCCCAGGACGCGGGCGGCCTCGATGGGGTCGCCGCCCATCCAAAAGAGGTGGGAAGGGTCCAGATTCATGCCCACGATAGGCCCCACAGCATCCCGGAGGCGCAGTAAAGTCTCCGGGTTATACACCAGCTGCATCCCATGGTTTTCCAGGGCAATGCGGCGAATGCCGCAGTCCTTCGCCATGCGGACGAACTCCCGCCATGTGGGTATGGCAACCTGGTTCCACTGATAGTCCAGAATCTCCTGTGTCTCCGGAGGCCAGGAGGTAGTGATCCAAACGGGAGTTTTGTCCCAGGGGCATCCGGTGGGAAGGCCGCTCATCATCACGATGGTGTCCACTCCCAGCAGGGAGGCGAGGCGGAAGGTTTTCTCCGTCACAATCCGGTCCGCCTCATAGGCCAGGGGGTTGCCGGAGCAGTTCAGGGCGCAGAGGCGGATATCCCGCCGCCGCAGCTCGTCCATCCAGGCGGCGCGGACGGCTTCGGAGCCCAGCATGGCGTCCAGGTCCATGTGGGGGGCGGAGGACCAGTTGCCCGTGCCGATTTCCACGGCCCGGATATTCTGCGCGGCGCAGAAATCCAGCATATCGGTAAAGGGTATGTCCAAGGTGCAGGTCTTGACAGCCAGTTCCATAGGCGCTCCTTTCGCAGTCGGAATCGAGCCGCCGGAGCGGCCCCGCGTTGATTCTATTGTATGGGATGCGGCGGAAATTGTCAAGAAAGGCTGGGGGAAGATCCTTTCCCGCTGCTGAAAGCCCGTTTTTTGCCGGAATGACTGACCGGGCGATTGGAATTTACTTAATTTATACTTCCGATATACGCGGCTGTTTTATTTGCCATCGTTATCACATTTTCTTTGGCATACGTTTCAAACAGTTTATACAGCGCGGCTAAATATTCACCGTAATTTTCGTCTCCATCTTTCAATGAATATGATCCCGATAGGCTGCGGCTGATAAACTTGCTTTTGTCAAAATATATCGGATTATCGAATTCTACATATTCGTATTTATCGTCAAATAATTGTCTGATTTTTACATCGTCCTTTTGAATTCCTCCACTAAATCCTTTAAAATCGGGACAGTATTTAGAGTATATTGCATAACTATCTTGATTCACCCCGCTGGACATATCGCGTGTATTCCAGATAAGAAGAACCAATCCATGATCTCTCAGTATCCTTTGGCATTCTTTTTTGAAAGAGGTAACATCAAACCAATGAAACGCTTGTGCCGCAGTTATAAAATCAACTGATTTTTCATCCAACTTCGTTTCTGATGCAGTCCCATCGACTGCACGAAAACCCTTATACCCGCCCAATTCTTTTTTGGCAATACTTTGCATATCACCATTTGGCTCAACGCAATATACAAAACTTCCCTTTTCTAATAGTTGTCTGGCGAACTTGCCAGTTCCTGAACCTATGTCGGCAATAACAGACTGTTCCAAAAAACCGTATCGAGAATATAGGCTTTCAATAAATTTTTTTGCATAAGCCGGCCTTCCAACTGTGTATTCATTCGCCAAGCCGCCAAATTTTTGTTTGTTATCCATCAAGAGGCCCCCCT
>JAAVHG010000111.1 GCA_014799855.1 Oscillibacter sp. | reverse complement strand
GGCCTCAAAGTCCGCCGCTCCGGCGTCCAGGGCATCCATCATGACGGTATCCTCGTCCAGCTCTCCCTCCTCATTGTCAATGACAATTACACCCTTCTTGTCGAAGGACCAGGAGACACAGCCCTGGGCGCCTAAATTGCCGTTGCACTTGTCGAAGGCGTGGCGTACCTCCGGGGCGGTCCGCTGGCGGTTGTCGGTCAGGGCCTCCACAATGACGGCCACGCCGCCGGGGCCGTAACCCTCATAGGTGACGGACTCGTAGTTATCGGTATTGCCGGAGCCCAGAGCCTTGTCAATGGTGCGCTTGATGTTGTCGTTGGGCATGTTGACGGCTTTGGCCTTGGCAATAACAGTTGCCAAACGGGAGTTGTTATTGGGNTCGCCGGAGCCGCCTTCTTTCACCGCCACGATGATCTCACGNGCGATTTTGGTGAAGGCGGCGGANCGNTTGGCGTCAGCCGCACCCTTGGTTTTTTGNATATTATGCCACTTGGAATGTCCAGACATAGTGTTTACTCTCCTTCAACGTAGTATTGAATCACTTCCCGGTGGGAAGCGGATTTTTGAATTTCCAGTCCTGGGAACCGTTCCGCCANATAGGATACCANNTCACAGCAGATGGGGTCCTCTGTGGGAAAATGTCCNGCNTCNATGAGATTAATTCCCTTGGACTTGGCCTCCACAAACTGGTGATAACTGAGATCGGAGGTAACAAAGGTATCACACCCGGCGGATATGGCGGCGTCCTCAAATTCCCCGCAGGCNCCNCCTCCCACCGCCACACGGTGNACGGGTTTCCCCGCGNCGGCGTACCGGACGCCATTGCAGCCCAGGGCCTGAGAGACNAAACGGACAAAATCCGGCAAAGCCATAGGTTCTTCCCGCCAGCCGCAGCGGCCTACGCCCTCGTNGGTAAACGGCTCCGGATTCATGATACCCAAAATNCCCGCCAAAACGTCATTNACGCCNCCCTGGGCAATATCCAAGTTGGTGTGCATAGAAATGACCGACACGTTAGACCGCAGAAACCGGGTCAGCANCGCCCCCTGCGGAGTNTCGTCCCGGATGGTCTGCACCTGAAGCCACTTGCAATTCATGACGGGATGATGCGTCACCAGCANCTGGCACCCTTTGGCGACAGCCTCCTCCGCCGTGTCCAGCGTCGCATCAAGCGCCACCAGACAGCGCCGGACCTCTTGATCCGGATTNCCCAGCAAATGGCCCACATTGTCCCACTCCTGGGCGCATTCTCTTGGCGCGATTTCAAATAAGGCCGNTTCAATTTCACGAACTGTTGGCAAGCCGCCACTCCTCTCTCATGGACAGCAGAGCGGTCATGATATCCCGCAAAGCGTCCGCTTTTTCCTGATTTTCCCGGCCCCCGGCNTGGTTCAGTCCCGCCACGGCGGTTTGCAGCCGGAGNATTTTTTCAATAATGTANCGATCCCCCAAGGGGTCCCTTGTCAGCCTGGCCCCGCCCCACAGCTGGCCCAGGGTAAGGGTCATCTCCCCTGCCCCGGCCTCCATGCAGGGGTACAGGACGCCCCGGTCCAGCACCAGGGCCTCNCGCCGGATGGCGCAGCCGTGATCCATCAAAAACCGCCGCAGCACCTCCGCCTTGGACTGGGGCTCCAGCAGNAGGGTGTGGCGGCCGTCCGCNGTCCAGGGGGCCGCCGCCAGAATAGNGGCGATATTCTCCCCGCCCATACCGGCGATGACCACCGTGTCGCACTCCTCCGGCCNTACGGCGGAGAGGCCGTCGCAGAGACGGAATTCAATATTCTCCACTCCATACCTCCGGCCCGTTTCCCTNGCCCGGTTTAAGGGTCCGGGGCGCAGATCGCTGGCAACGGCGGAGACAATCCGNCCCTCCAGGGAAAGCCACACNGGGAGATATCCGTGGTCTGTGCCCACATCCNCCAGCCGCGCNCCGGAGCGAACCCATCCGGCCAGAAGTGCCAGCCGGGGCGTCAGTTCCAATCGTTTTCCCAAAGGCCGCCTCCCCACTCCATGGAAGGACGCATACGGAAATTCTCCCGTATGCGTCCTCGCTGGGCGCTTGTTACTGGGCCTTGTTGGCCTCTTCGTTCACCAGGGTCAGCAGCTTCTCCACGTCGATGCCGTGGACCATGCAGGCCTCCTCCACAGTCTCNCCCCGGGAAGAGGGGCAGCCCAGACAGTGCATGCCNATGGACAGGAAGATAGGCGCCGTCTGGGGCGCGACATCAAGAATATCACCGATGATGGTGTCTTTGGTAATGGTAACCATAGGATGTTCCTCCAAATGAAAATTTCAAGATCCGCGCTTTCTGGCGCGGCNGGCGGCCCTTTCCAGAAAGGAGACAGGCCAATCCAGAGGTATTATACTCTATCCGCCCTATAAATTCAATAGAAAATCCAAGAAAAGTATGGAAATTCCGAGATTGNGGGGGNGCGGCGCGAAAAAGCGGCGTCCGGTNNACCGGACGCCGCCTCTGCGGATAATCAATCCTTATCTCTGCTGCTCCCGCATCTTNGCGAAGCACTCGCTGCAATAAACGGGACGGTCGCTCTTGGGCTCGAAGGGCACGCGGGCCTCGCCGCCGCAGGCGGCGCAGACAGCCGTGAAATACTCCCGGGGACCACGGGCGGCGTTCTTGCGGGCGTCGCGGCAGGCCTTGCAGCGCTGGGGCTCNTTCTGGAAGCCGCGCTCAGCGTAGAACTCCTGCTCACCGGCGGTGAATACGAACTCCTGGCCGCACTCTTTGCACACTAAAGTCTTGTCTTCGTACATGTTGTTTACCCTCTCTTTGAAATTGAAAAATATATTTGCGTTCAGCTCTCGCTGATATCGCCGGAAAGTAACTGCCGCGCGACCTTGCGCCGNATGCGCTGCACGGCGTTGTCCACGGACTTCAACGGCCTGCCTACCGTCTCGGCAATCTCCCTGCATGAAAGCCCGTCTAAATAGTACCCCATGATCTTCGCTTCAAATTCGGACAACTGTTTCCGGACACCGGATAAGAGGGCTGCTGTGTGCTCCCTGTCAATCAAATCGTCTTCAGGGTCCCGCCGCGCCAAATTATTGGTACCAGAGGTGTAGGAATCGCTGTCAAAGAAGGGTGTATCCAAAGGAACCGACTGGTTAAGCGGTGCGTGCTTATCCCGCGCGGCCGCGCGGAGAACGGAATACAGCCGGCTGCGAATGCAGATTTCCGCGAAGGTCCGGAANGACGCCTCCTTGGACGCGTCGTATTCCCGGACTGCTTTGATGAGGCCCACCATGCCCTCCTGGGTCAGATCCTCGCTGTCGCCCCCTGTCAGAAAGAACGGACGGGCGCAGGTGCGGACCAGACGGTTATAGCGGGTGACCAGGGCCTCCTCCGCCAAGCGGTCCCCCTGGGCCGCCAGACGGCAAAGCTCCTCGTCTCCCAGCCGCTCCAAAGGGAGCTGGGCCAACTCGGTAGATTTGTACATAGGTCATTATACCTGTCTATGGATGGAATTGTCAAGAGGATTATCACATTTAACAAGGTTTTTTATGAGATTTTCGGGGATTTTATGAAATTCACCAGCAGCCGCGGACTCAAATCAGTGGATTTTTCCCTCCTGGCCGTCGAACTTCCGCTTCAACGCCCGCTCCGTAGCGGGAATCACCGCCAGAAACGGAACCATTTGCAGTCCCGTCAGAAGCAGGCCGCAATTGCCTATAGTGTCGATTTCCTTCCCCAGAAGCGGAAGCATCCACACCAGGGAAACCGCCAGGGTGGGCCATCCGGCCCTGGCCCAAAACCGCCCACTGTAAACTTGGGCAAAGTCCCAGGCCTCTTGGCTCTCCATGGAGCGGGAGGTCCGGAAGCCGTAGCCGCCGTTAATGGTTTTCGGCGGATTCTCCTGAAAGCTTCGGCCGAAAAACAGCATACACACCGGAATCAGGAGCACCATGGCCAGCATGAAGCACCAAAACCAAAAATTCTCCACGGTCCCCTCCCCTTACAGCGTCAGCTGTTCCATGAGGTTTCCGCTGTCCACTCCGCCGGGGACAACCCGGTGAAGGTGCTGGTAGGCCTTCTGGGTAACGCACCGGCCCCGGGGGGTTCGGGTAAGGAAGCCCAGCTGCATCAAATAAGGCTCGTAAACATCCTCCAGGGTGACCGCCTCCTCGCCGATGGTGGCCGCCAGGGTTTCCAATCCCACAGGCCCGCCGCCGTAGTTGTCGATGATGGCTCCCAGCATCCTGCGGTCCACAGCATCCAGGCCCAGGTGGTCCACCTCCAGGGCGCACAAAGCCCCGTCAGCCACATCCCGGGCGATTACACCATCGGCCTTCACCTGGGCGTAGTCCCGGACCCGCCGAAGCATCCGGTTGGCAATGCGGGGGGTGCCACGGCTGCGGCGGGCAATTTCATAGGCTCCCTCCGGTACAATATCCACATTTAATATCCCGGCGGAACGGGTGACAATCTTTGCCAGCTCCTCCGGCGTATAGAGCTCCAGCCGCAGCGTCACGCCAAAGCGGTCCCGGAGAGGCGCCGACAGCTGGCCCGCCCGGGTGGTAGCCCCAATCAGGGTGAATTTAGGAAGATCCAGCCGGATTGAGTTGGCGGAGGGCCCCTTCCCCACAATAATATCCAGAGCGTAGTCCTCCATGGCGGGATAGAGAATCTCCTCCACCTGGCGGTTCAGCCGGTGGATCTCGTCCACAAAGAGGATGTCCCCCTCGTTGAGGTTGGTCAAAAGCGCCGCCAGATCCCCCTGCTTCTCAATGGCGGGGCCGGAGGTAATGCGAATATTCACCCCCATTTCCTGGGCAATAATTCCCGCCAGAGTGGTTTTGCCCAAGCCCGGCGGACCGTGAAGCAGAGTGTGGTCCAATGCCTCCTCCCGGCGGCGGGCCGCCTCGATGAAGATGGACAAATTTTCCTTCGCTTTTTCCTGGCCGATATACTCCTTCAGCGTCTTTGGCCGCAGAGACCCTTCCTGGACATCCTCCGTGAGAAACGTTTTGGCCACAATAGGCTCCTCGTAAATGTCGTTTCCAAAATCAATGCTCAAGCTGTCACTTCCCCTCCGGCAGATAGGCTGTTACCGGACTGTTAAATACGCGCAATAGCATGTAAAGTATTTTTACTTTCCCAGTTGTTTCCGTTAGAAAATTGCATCCAGCGCTGGGCCAAAAAGGTCAATTCTTCACCATCTTCTTTAAGCTCTGGCGGATGATTTCCTCCAAAGGCAGGTTCTCCATATCAATGCCATGGAGGGCCTGGGAAACCTCCTGGCTGGAATAGCCCAGTACCGCCAGGGCCTGGGCAGCGTCGGCGGCCTTGTTGGAGAACATGGCCGGGGCCGGGGCGCCCTTTCCCCCGGAAAAGTCCAGTCCGGCAGAGGCTTCCTTCGACATTTTGTCTTTTAATTCCAATATAATGCGCTGTGCAATCTTCTTCCCCACTCCTGGCGCGGCTGTCAGCGTCTTTTCATCCCCTGTAACAATAGCCATAGCCAAGGTCTCCGGCGTGCCGATGGAGAGAATGGACAGGGCGGCTTTCGGCCCCACTCCGGAGACGCCAATCAGCAGCTTGAAGCTGTTCAGCTCACTTTGGGTGGCAAAGCCGTAGAGATCGAAGACCTCCTCCCCTACATTTAAATAGGTATACAGCTTTCCCGGCTTCCCTTTTTTCAGGGCGGCCAGGGTATTGTTGGTGGTCCGGCAGGCGTAGCCTACGCCGCCGCAGTCGATCACCGCCAGATAAGGCAGAAGCTCCGCTACAATGCCGTTTAAATAGTAAAACATGCTTTTTCTCCTTTACACCGTTTCCCGGACATTCATAGTCCGCGGAAGCCGTGAAGTAAAACTCCTTGCGTGGCAGATAGCCAGGGCCAGCGCGTCGGCGGCGTCGTCGGGCCGCGGTACAGCTTTCAATTTTAGCAGCCGCTTGGTCATCTGCATCATCTGCCCTTCCGGCGTATTGCTCATAGTTTCATACATCCCTGCCCATTTTTGGTCAACGACCTGCGTAATGACCGCAGCCGCCTGCATTTCGGAAGACATGCCAAGATACTCCTCACCCAAAACGGAAACAATCTGCTCCCTTGCGGCTTCGCCCTGAATAATTGCTTTCTGATCCTCTGTAAATTTTAGACCACTACTCGACATGGCAGTATAATCTCCGGACATTACCTTTCCCATATTTGCCGCATAAGTCTTCATTCTAGGAACATCCGGCTGACTAACCCCTTTTTCCATGCCCATAGCATAATCCGCAAGGGTATCCAGCATCATTTCAATGGCATCCCTATCCTTGAAATATACAGCAAACTCCGCCGCCGCACCGCTCATGATTTTTTTATCATAGATGCCTCCTGCCTCAATCTCATTTACCTTGGCAGTAATCGCATCAAAATCTGCCAGCAGCGCCTCCTTTCTTAGCACAGCCGTAATTTCCATGTCGTTCAAACCATTTTGAACCGCATTGACTCCGTTCGTAACATTTGTCCAATCCGCATTGATATCACTTTCAAATTGTACCGTATACTCCTTTTCCGGCATACCTGCAAGTACGGTCATCAGATGCAGTTCTGCATTAAGCTGTGAATCATAGTTTTTCATGCCATCTTCAATATATTGGGTTATTTCATCCATGTCAAAAAGAGTTTT
>JAAVHG010000110.1 GCA_014799855.1 Oscillibacter sp. | reverse complement strand
ATTTTATATCTGGTGCCCGCGGCCGTGCTGATGGACCAGCACAGCCTTCTGGGGGGCGTGCGGGAGTACCTGTCCGGCCTCCTCCTGCCCAACGGGGACGATATTGTGGCGGCGGGTATTTTCGGCAGCTTCCTGGCCTGGATCTGGGTCTGGCACTGGGCCGAGGCGGCCGCGCTGACGCTGTTTCTGGCGGTTTCCGGCTGCTGCACCGCCATAATCCTCTGGCAGGCCCGCCGGGTGCTGAAAACCATCCTCCGGGGCGAGCCCTTCGCGCCGGAGAACGCCGTCAGCCTGAGCCGCGCCGCCGTCTGCTGTTTCGCCATCTCCGCCGCGGCCCTGGCCCGGGTGGTGTTCAGCGTCTGCTACTACCGCTCGCCTCTGCCTGTGGCCTCCTACAACGCCCTGTTTGTACCTATGTTTGCCATGGCGGGTCTGCTGTGCCTGGTGATGTCCGCCCTCTTCCGTCAGGCGGCGGAGCTGAAGGCGGAAAACGACTTGACCATTTGAGGTGCCGCCATGATTGTGGTGAATTTAGACGTGATGATGGCGAAGCGGAAGATGTCCCTGTCCCAGCTGTCGGAGAAAGTGGACGTGACCCTGGCCAACCTGTCGATTTTAAAAAACAACAAGGCCAAGGCGGTGCGCTTCTCCACCCTGGAGGCCATCTGCGCCGCCCTGGACTGCCAGCCGGGGGACATCCTGGAATTCGTCCCCGACGAGGAGCCACCCCCCTGAGCGGTCCGGCTCCGGCAGCGCCTAAGTAAACAACCTGTCCCTGTATGACGGACAGCAAAGAGGAGAATTTAATATGGAAAACAGCTTAAACGCCCTTCCGGTGGAGGGCGGGGCGAAGCTTGCCCAAAATCCCCGGCGAATTTATGAAACCAATCCCTCCGACCGCCTCCTGGCGGGGGCCGTGGTACTCTGGTGTTTTCTTGCGGTGGACACGGTCCTCTATTCCTGGTCCTGGGGCATGGGCCTGACGGCCTCAGTCTTCGGTTGGTACGCCCTGCTTCTGCTGGCTATGGGCCGGAAGCTCTTCCAGACCCAGGAGAGCCGGGCCTTGCTGGTGGTCAATCTCCTGTTGGGGGCCTCTTTCGCGCTGACCTCCAACCCCTATTTCAAGGTCTGGAACTTCCTGGCCCTGCTGGTCCTGGTTCCCATCCACGCCCTGTCCCTCTCCGCCTCCGTCCGGCTCCCCTGGCAGCGGCCCATGATGCTGTGGGAGCGGTTTTGTCTGCTGATGTCCGGTCTTTTCTGCCATTTATGGGCGGTTTTTGCCGCGCTTGCCCCGGAAAAGAGCGAAAAAAAAGACGGCGGCCGCACCATGGCCATCGTCCTGGGGTCCTTCGCCGCCCTGGGGCTGGTCAGCTTCCTTCTGCCCATTCTCGCCTCGGCGGACGCGCTCTTCGCCCACGCCGCCCAGGGGCTGACCCGCCTCTTCCGGCTGTACTTCACCCAGGGGCTGTGGGAACTGCTGCTTGCGGTGCTGATGACCCCTTTCCTCTTCGGCCTGCTGTACAGCCTCCGGGACCCCCAACCCTTGAAGCCGCTCCCGGAGGGGACTCCCGCCGCCGACGGGGTTCTGTTCGCCATCATTCTGGCGGCGCTGGATGTGCTGTACCTGCTGTTTCTGGGGGTGCAGTCGGCGGGGCTCTTCGGCGGGCCGGAGTATCTGGCCCAGCGGGGCGTGTCCTACGCGGAGTGGGCCCGCAGCGGCTTCTTCCAGATGGTGGGCGTAACGGTCCTGAATCTCACGGCCACTCTGGCCTCCGCCGCCTTCTCCCGCCGGGAAGGCCCGCCATGGCAGGCCGTGCGGGTCCTGGCCGGGGTGCTGGCCGGGGAGAGCCTGGTGCTTCTGGCCTCCGCCGCGTGGCGGATGACGCTGTACGTGGGTGCCTACGGCCTCAGCTTCAAGCGGGTCATGACCTATTGGGGCATGGCGATGACGGCCCTCCTGCTTCTGGCGGCCCTGTGGAAGGTAATCAAGCCGGAGAAATCCTTCTGCCGCAAGGCCTTCCCCCTGGTTCTGGCGGGATGGCTGGTCGTCAACTGCGTCCCGGTGGACTATCTGGTGGCGAAGAACCAGGTGGACCGGTATCTCCATCACCAGAGTCCCTCCGTCAGCGTCCACTATCTTCTCTACAGCCTTTCCTATGACACTCTCTCCCAGCTGGAAAGGCTGGATGGCGGCGTCTCTCCGGCGGTTTTCGAGCCAGATTGGTGGAACCCGAACGAAAGCCTGTCCGAGATCATCGCCCGCCGCCAGGAATCCGCACAGCGTACCTGCGCCAGCTGGAAGAGCTGGAATCTGTCGGCCTGCCTGGCGGCATGGAACTAGCGGAACACCCCCAAAAGCAAAGCAAACAGAATGATGAGGTATCAAATAGCATTCCGTTAAGCACTAAAAACTCAAGGGACCTGATCTTTTAGTCAGGTCCCTTAAATTTCAGCCTCAGAATGAAATGGTTCCATAAGCAACAGACTGTTTACCGGAGCATGGGTAAATCCTTGAGGANAGTTTACCGGAAAAATAACAAACCCCATGGAACAGCCTGACCAGCACCCGCAGGGGATACTNCATACCTAGCCCTATAAAATGGCCTGACCAGGAGGTCAGGCCCCACAAGGGAACCCTCAATCCCCGCCCGGTAAACAGGAGCATTTCGATTACCCACCAAGGGGCGTCAGCGCAAATAGAGGGAGAGGTATCGTGAACCGCCAAACCCCCGCTGGAAGTGCGTCGCGGGATAGAGACATACCTGTCATCAACAGCAGTCCTTGCGCGAGCGCTTTTTCTCTTTTGGACCGTCCACGGCCCGTTTTCTCTTTTTGGCNNGGACAAAAAGAGAAAATGGGGGGTGGAAAAGGNCCAGCCATCTTCATGGCTGAAACTCCTCCCCGCCCGCCAGGGCGGCCCCCCATCCCGAAAGGATACCCTCACATCAAAGCCACAATCATCCAAACCAGCCCAATNGCCGCCGCGCCCATAAGCGCATAGAGNGCGGGNCTCAGATTCCGCCACGCCCGGCCGAGGCGGCTCCGGTCGCCCCCGGCGTAGCTGCGGGCCACCCGCTTGGCCTCCTCCACCAGNTCCCGGGAGGTCACGCCCTCCCCGGCGGCGTCGTTCCGNACAATGAAAATCGCCTGCTCAAANAACCGCTGGTCGGGAGAATCCACCACCACAACCCGTCTGGAAATACCTTTTACCATCTGCCTGTCCCTCCACGAAAAAGTTTACGGGCGCACCCGNTGAATGTCATTTCCATTTTTCCGCGGGAGGGGAAATTTTATACAGGACGGGCAGGAAAATCCCAAACCATTTTCCACCGGNAGGGCCTACACGCTCCTCGCCGTTTCCTTGGGCCGGTACAGCACCTGGATCGCCCGGTCGTCCTGNGACTGCTCCCGGCGGGTGCTCTCCGTGAGAATCAGGGAGGCCAGAATCTGGGGGTCNTCCCCCTCCCACCCGGCCAGAAGGTTCTGGAGCCAATCGTCCCGGTTGGGGTCCGCCACGCCGTNGCTGATCATCACGGCGAAGCCGCCGGGGTCCAGNCTGGCCCCGGTNACGTCCGGNGAGGCNGGAGCCCCCCGGAGGCCCGCCGGAAGGGTCCCCCCGGTGATCCGCCGGACCACGCCGCCCTTTTTCAGATAGCTGGGCGCCGCGCCGTACTTNTAGAAGGTCAGGGACCCGGCCGCGCCGTCGAACACCGCCAGGTCGATGGTGGTGAAGCTGCCGGTNTCCGCCCCCCGGAGGGCCATGGCGGCGTTCAGGGTNTTCANGGCCGCNTCCGGGTCCACTCCCGCCTCCAAAAACTGCCGGAGGAGGCGGCAGATGAGGGCCGACTCCTTCCGGGCGGCCTCGCCGCTGCCCATGCCGTCCGCCAGAAGGAGGCACCAGGGGCCCTCCTCCCGCCGGAAGGAAACCACCGTGTCGCCGCAGACNGTCTCCCCCTCCTTGGGCCGCAGCACCGCGCCGATGCGGCAGGGNACCTCCGCNCCCATGGCGGGAACCGCNTCCANTCCCGCCGCCGTGGCCGTCAGCAGCTCGGAGAGCTGGGCGTACTGGCCCTTGGCGCTGCGGCGGGTCTCCTCCAGCTGCCGCCGGTACTGCCGCCGCAGGAGAAAGGCGGACAGCTCGCCGTTGATGGCGGTGATGAANTCCGGCAGNTGGATNCAGCGGTCGGCAAAGTAGGAGGGAAAATCCTTAGCCATGGCGCGGCCCCGCTCCAGAAGGTAGGGGGTGGCNTCGTTGAGGGCGTTGAAGGTGGTGGTGTACTCCCTCTGCCAGCAGAGGTCGCACAGGGCGCANCCCCGGCACACCTGNTCCGCCGCGCGGNCGAAGATGATGGCGGGGTTTTCGTCNGTGGGCTGGGGAGCGCTCCGGCCCATGCTGTCGTACAGGTCCCGGAGGGCNCCCGCCGCCTGGTTCAGCCGCTCCTTTAAGCGGTTCCCCATGGCGGCGGTTTCGGCCTTGGCGGCCCGCTCCGCCTTCTTCACCCGCTTTCCCCCNAACAGCCGNCCNGGCAGCAGGAGNAAAACGGCGGTTCCGGCGGAGGCCTCTAAAAGNAGNGCCCCCGCCGCTTCCTTTTCNGCCGGGAGGAGGGCCAGCATCACCCCGCCGAAAAAGGCGAGGCCCGCCCAGGCCCGCCGCCCGCCGCTCCGGTTTCCGGCCAAAAGGCCCCCCAGGCCGTAGGCGGCGGCGAAAAGCCCCCCGCCGCTGCCGCCGCAGAGATCCGCCGTCAGGCCCGTGCCCAGCCCNGCCGCCGCGCCGGGGAGGGCCCCCCGGTCATAGGCGGCGTAGGCCAGCAGGGCGCACAGCAGCGCCCGCCCCACCGACGCGCCCAGCAGGTTCAANTCCTCCAGCCCCAGAGCCAGGGCGGCGCANAGNAANAGGGCCCCGTCCTTGTCCAGCCGGTCCCCNTCCAGGACGAACAGCCCCTGGAGAAACCAGGCGGAAACGCCCGCCAGACCAGAGGCNGCTATGTANGGCGTCAGCTTCGCCATGGGNGACAGGGACTGGGCCACGTAGATGCCCCCCACCGCCAGNCTCATNCCGGCGGACACGGCGGGCATGAACCACCGCTTGTCCAGCAGCCGCGTCTCCCGGCAGGCGGAGGAGGCGGTGAGGATCAGCACCGCTGTNGCCAGAAAGGGCAGGGCGTCGGCGAAGTCCAGGAACAAAAAGGCCCCTGCCCCGGCNCCCGCCAGGGCGGCAAAGCCNTTGGGCCCCGGCCCGGCCGCCGCCATCAGCCCCAGGGCGAAGGGGGCGTAGCCTCCCGGNGTCTGCACGGCGGACAGCGCCGCCGCCAGAAANAACCGGCTTCCCATCGCCAGCANACCCGCCGGCCGGGTCCGCTCCAAAGTNATTTGACCGTATCGCACAGCGGTCCCCCCTCTTTCGTGATTTTTTCCACATCATACCCCATTTCCCGCGAGAAACCCGTCGGGAAAAGAGGACCGTCCTTTTCCATGGACATTTTTCGGGAACTATGGTATAGTCAGTAAAGCTGNNCATTGGCNTTTTGCCATTGTTCAACTGGCGGGCCCGCGGTCCGCCAATGCGCAAANNGCGCGTTTACCGCCCGATGAAATCANATAAACCNGCCGCTTTCAGCGGCCCCGGCGGTTTCCGCCGTGGAAAAGCACCGTTGACGCTTTTCCGGTTTTATTGACTATAAGATAGAGNAAAGCGAAAAATTCCGGGGAAGAGGTGGACCTATGCGGATTGGAACGGTGGAAATCCAGGGAAAGCTGGCTCTCGCGCCTATGGCGGGGGTCACGGACGCGGCCTTCCGGCAGATCTGCGCCGAATTGGGNGCCGGGTATACCTGCACGGAGCTGATCTCCTCCAANGCGCTGTGCTATCACGACAAAAAGACCNTNACCNTNCTGCGCCAATTCCCCGGAGANCACCCCGCCGCCGTCCAGATTTTCGGCAGCGACCCGNCCTGCATGGCGGAGGCCGCCCAAATCGNCCTGGANCACACCGGGGCGGATATCATCGACTTGAACATGGGCTGTCCCATGGGGAAAATCGTCAACAACGGCGACGGCGCGGCCCTNATGCGGGACCCGGAGAAGGCGGGGCGGATTGCCGAGGCGGTGGTGAAGGCCGNNNNTGTNCCGGTGACGGCCAAATTCCGCCGGGGCTGGGACATGGGAAACTGCAACTGCGTGGAGTTCGCCCAAACCCTGGAGTCGGCGGGCATCGCCGCCGTGACGGTCCACGGCCGCACCCGGGCCCAGGTCTACAGCGGCCAGGCGGACTGGAACTGCATCCGGGCGGTGAAGGAGGCGGTGTCCATNCCCGTNGTCGCCAACGGNGATATCTGGAAGCCGGAGGACGCCCTCCGCATTCTCCGCTTCACCGGGGCGGACATGGCNATGATTGGCCGGGGGTGCTTCGGCAACCCCTGGATNTTCCAGCAGGCCCAGGCCCTGTTGAGGGAAGAGCCTTTACCCCCTCCGCCGCCTCTCGCCCAGCGGTGCGAAACCGCCGTNCGGCAGTTCCGGCTGTCGGCGGAGGCNAAGGGGGANCGGACCGCCGTGCTGGAGGCCCGCCGCCATTACTGCTGGTATCTCAAGGGCGTGCCCCACTCGGGGTATTANAAGGANCAGATTGTNAAGATGAACACCCTGGAGGACGTGGACCGGGTGACACGCGGCATCCAGCGGGATCTGCGGGACCCGGCGGATAGGTGAGGTTGAACCATGCTGTTACAGGAACAACAATGGGTGGAGGAGGCCAAGGGGGGAAGCCAGGAGGCCTTCGCCTGCCTGGTCCGGGCCTATGAGAAGCGGGTCTACGCCCTGACCCGCCGGATGTGCCCCACGCCGGAGGACGCCGCCGAGGCCGCCCAGGAGGCGTTTTTGGCGGCGTGGCAGGGTCTGCCCAATTTCCGGGGGGACGCGGCCTTTTCCACGTGGCTCTACCGCCTGGCCTCCAACGCCTGCGTGGATATTCTCCGGAAGGAGAGCCGCCGGGGGGCGGCGGAGGGCCCCTCCCTGGACGACGAAGCCGTCCCCATAGATCCCCCGGACCGCGCCCCCACGCCCCAGGAGGCCGTGGAGCGGCGGGAACTGCGGGAAGAGATTGAGGCGGGCCTTGCCGCCCTGCCTGCGGAGTACCGCCAGCCCTTGGTTCTCCGGGAGATCCACCAGCTCAGCTACCAGGAGATCGCCCAGGCCATGGACCTGGATCTGGGGACGGTGAAATCCCGCATCAGCCGGGGACGGCGGCGGCTGCGGGAAATTCTCCTGCAAAGCGGGAACTTTTCCGCCGGGAGGCCGTCTAAACTGGCAGAGGGCAAATCAGGAAAGGAGGGCCGGAAATGAAGACTTGTACAGAATTTGAGGCCCTGCTGGACCTGTATGTGGACGGGGAGCTTTCCCCCGAGGAGATGGACCGCGTGGCGGACCATCTGGATCAATGCGAGGCCTGCCGGAGCTATATCGACGACGCTCTCACCATCCGGGCGGCCTTCCCCCAGGCGGAGGATCAGGAATTGCCGGAGGGCTTTGCTGAATCGGTGATGGAGGCCGTCCACCAAGCGCCGCAGCTTGCCCCGCCGGAGCGGGAACAGGGAAACCCCCGCCGTTGGGTGCGGACCTTCGCCTCCCTGGCTGCCGCCTGCTTCGTGCTGGTGGTTGCTCTGCGGGCACTGCCTATGGGCGGAGGCGGCGACAGCGGGTCCATGGAGAACTTCGTCTTCACCGCCTCGGCCCCATCCGGCGCGGACGCTCCGGCGGATACGGCGGCCCCGGCGGAAGCGGAGGACACGGCGAAAGCGGATATCCTGGAATTCGCGCCCCAGTCCGCGGAGCGCCAGGAGGAGCTGGACCAGAGAAAGCTCTCTGGGGAAGACGGCGGGGCAGATACCGGCGGTTTCTTCGCCGCTCCGGAGTCCCCTATAGAGTATGAAGCCGCCGGCAACGTCCAAAATGGCGCTTCCAAGCCCACGCCGAAACCCTCCGAGTATTTTTCGGAGGTGGAGGAGGACATTTCAGCGGCCTTCCGGACCGCCATTCCGGCGGACCAGGCGGACCTCCTGGCAGACTACACCTCCCAGACAGACGCCAGCGGCGAAACCGTCTGGCGGCTCACAGCGGAGCAATACCAGCAATTGACCCAAGCCCTGACCCAGCGGGGTGTAGAAATACCCCCTCTCCCGGAAGGAGAAGAGGTCATTTGGATTTATTTAGACTAAAAAGGAAGGTCCCGGCTGCAAAAAAGCAGCCGGGACCTTTTTGGTTAAGCGAACCGGACAGGGAAAAAACAGGGTGCGTCAGCACAAATAGTGGAGGGAGGTATCGTCAACCACCAAACCCCCGCCAGCAGTCAGCCGCGGGATAGAGATATACCTGTCAATCTGGGTAGTGCTTGCGCGCAAGTCCTTCTCTCTTTTGGACCGTCCACGGCCCGTTTTCTCTCTTTCTGCGCCCAGAAAGAGAGAAAACGGGGGGTGGAATGCCCAGCCCCCAGAGGGCTGAAATCTCTCCCCGCCCGCCAGGGCGAGACACAGCCCCCCGGCCAGCAGGCCAGCCTCCATCTCTCGACAGAAACGGCACCATCGGCCCAAGAAGGGCGTAACTCTTTCGTCACTCAGCCCACGCCCCGCACGATTGCAAGCCGCCTTCCACTTTAAAAGCGATCCATCTCCAACTCCGGCAGGGGTTGATTCCCCCGTATCTCAACGAAGTACGCCTGCCCGCCCCCG
>JAAVHG010000109.1 GCA_014799855.1 Oscillibacter sp. | reverse complement strand
AATTTCAAATCCATAGGCTACTCCTTGTTGTTTAATCGCAGTCGGTGCAGATGCCCCACTGGTTCAGCTGCCGGATCAGCTCTTCCGGCGGATCGTGGAACATATTGAAAACGAATTGCTTTAAATGGGGAAACTGCTTGATCTCCCGCTCCGTAACGGCGGTGATGTCAAAGGCTTTTCCGTCCTCGAAATACTCGTCAAAATCGCCCCATTGGGGGTTGATCTGGTAGTAAATCTCCAGCTCCTCCCCCACGTACAGCTTTTCCACCCGCTCCGCCAGGGCGGCGGGGATGTTCAGCGCCCGGAAGTACGCCTCCGCCTCCTCGATATGGGGCAGAAGGCGCTGGATGGATACCTCGCCGGATACCGTTTCCAGGTCCGGCTTATAGCGTTTCATATACTCGTCCCCGCCCCGGTAGGGCTCGCCCAGAAGGCCCAGGTCGTACATCAAAACCTGCGCCACGGCCAGCTTGAAGGGGAAGCTGTCAAATTCCAGATACGCCCCGCCGGACGTTGGAGGAGGCTCCTGCTTTTTCCAGCGGTCAAATAAACCCATATGCCGCGCCTCCCTATACGCGCATTTCCACGCCACGGCTTCGCAGGAACCGTTTCAGCTCTTTGATCTCCACCTGGCGGGTGTGGAAGATGGANGCCGCCAGCCCCGCGTCCATGCCNGGGTGGGTGAACAGCTCCGCGAAGTGCTCCCTATTCCCCGCGCCGCCGCTGGCGATNATGGGCACGCCTACCCGCGCCGCCAGAGCGTCCAGCATTTCCAGGTCGAANCCCTGCTTTACGCCGTCGGTGTCGATGGAGTTCAGGACAATTTCCCCCGCCCCGTCTCCAACNCCCCGGACNGCCCAGTCNATCGCGTCGATGCCGGTGTCCTCCCGGCCTCCCTTGGCAAAAAGGCNGAACCGGCCGTCCACCCGCTTCACGTCCATGCTGAGGACCACGCACTGGTCCCCGTACTTCTTCGCCGCCGCGGCNATGAGGCTGGGGNCCGCGATGGCCCCGGAGTTGACGCTCACCTTGTCCGCGCCGCATTTCAGCACCCGGTCAAAGTCGTCCAGAGTCCGGATGCCGCCGCCCACCGTCAGGGGAATGAAAATCTCGCTGGCNACCCGGCGGAGAATGTCCGTNAACAGGTTNCGGCCCTCGGCGGAGGCGGTGATGTCGTAAAACACCAGCTCGTCAGCCCCGGAGTNGTTGTAAAACCGGGCCATATCCACNGGGTCCGCCATGTCNCGGAGGCCCTGAAAGTTGGTGCCCTTCACCACCCGGCCGTCCTTCACGTCCAGACAGGGGATAATCCGCTTGGCTAACACGCGCCCACCTCCCGGATGACGGCNNTCAGNTCCAGCCGCCCGGTNTAGAGGGCCTTGCCCAGGATAGCGGCCTTAACGCCCATNGCTTGCAGCTCCTGAAGNTCCTCCATGCCGCTGACGCCGCCGGAGGCGGTGATGTCCAGGCCCCGGATTTCCACCAGCTCCCGGTAGAGGTCCAGGTTGGTCCCCCGCTCCGCNCCNTCCCGGCTNATGTCGGTGTAAATGACGGTTTTCACCCCGGCCTCCCGCAGGCGGCGGCAGAACTCCACCCCCCGCACCTGGGACAGCTCCTTCCAGCCGTTGACGGCCACANAGCCGTCCCTGGCGTCCACGCCTACGGCGATCCGGTNCCCGTATTTCCGGGCCATGCGGGCGGTAAAGTCNAAATCCTTCACGGCCACGGTGCCTAAAATNCACCGGCCNACNCCCAGGTCCAGATACTGCNNNATTCGATCCTCCGTGCGGATGCCGCCGCCCACCTCCATATAGAGGCCGCCCTGTTCAGCNATGGCGGCGATGGTGTCGAAATTAGCCGGGGAGCCGTCCCGGGCTCCGTCCAGATCCACCACATGGAGGTACTTCGCCCCGGCNTCAATAAACTCCCGGGCCGCGGCGCAGGGGTCCTGGCCGTAGACGGTTTCCTTNTCGTAATCTCCCTGGAAGAGCCGGACCACCCGGCCTCCCCGCAGGTCAATGGCGGGAAAAATCTGCATAATCTCNTCCTCNCTTTCTNTCAGTCTCCNNGGCCGCTGTGGACAATCACGGTCACCAGGCCGACGGCGCCGCAGAGCACGGAGAGCACAGGCCAGATANAATCCCCCACGGCGGGCAGCCACACGTCTCCCATGGNNATNTAGAGCANNNGNCCGAAGAATATCCAGGCAAAGCCGGTCAACTGTTTNTTCATACCGNNCTCCTCACAATTCCCCGAAGGCCTTTAACAGCCGCAGTCCCGCGTCGCCGGANTTCTCCGGGTGNAANTGGACCCCCCAGGCGGNGCCGCTGCGGACCGCCCCGGTGACGGCCAGGCCGCCGTATTGGGAGNTCCCCAAAGTGCTCCCGGCGCAGTTTTTGCCGTAAAAGCTGTGGACATAGTACACATATTCGCCGGAATCGAAGTATTNNAACAGGGGATCGTCCCGGACNATATCCAGGCTGTTCCAGCCCATATGGGGGATCTTTAAGGTTTTGTCCTCCAGGTCCTCCCGCAGAGGGGAGACCTCTCCGGCCACCAGCCCCAGGCCGGGGTGTTCCCCATACTCAAAGCTCTTNTCAAAGAGGAGCTGCATCCCCAGGCAGATGCCCAGAAGGGGTTTTTGCCGCTGCCGNACCTCCTCCAAAAGCACCGGAACCAGGCCCGTCTGATCCAGCTTGGCCCGCGCGTCGCCGAAGGCCCCCACGCCGGGGAGAATCACCTTGTCCGCCCGCCGGAGNGCCTCCGCCTCCCCGGTGATCTCCGCCGGAAGCCCCAGGGCCTTGAGGCTGGAGGAGAGGGAAAACAGGTTCCCCACGCCGTAATCCACAATCGCAATCATCACAGCACGCCTTTCGTGCTGGGCACCTCGTCCCGGTGCTTCTCGTCNGGGGACACGGCCATTTTCAGCGCCCNGCCCATGCCCTTGAACACCGCCTCCANNATGTGGTGGGTGTTCTCNCCGGCCAGCTGCCGGATATGGACNGTGCAGGGGCAGTTCCGCACAAAGCCCAGCCAAAATTCCTTGGCCAGCTCCGTGTCAAAGTCCCCCACCTTGGCGCTGGGCAGCTCCACCGCCCAGCCCAGATAGTCCCGGCCGCTGAGATCCACNGCGCACAGCACCAGGGTTTCNTCCATGGGCAGAAGGAACTGGCCGTAGCGGGNNATGCCCCGCTTGTNCCCCAGGGCCTCGGTNAAGGCNCTGCCCAGGCAGATGCCCAGGTCCTCCACGCTGTGGTGGTAATCCACCTGGGTATCCCCATGGCATTGGGCGGAGAGGTCNAAGTCCCCGTGGNGGGCGAACAGCTCCAGCATGTGGTCCAAAAATCCCACGCCGGTCTGGATGTCNCCCTTTCCCGTGCCGTCCAGTTGGACGGACAGCNGGATCNGGGTCTCCCGGGTNTCCCGGCTTACCGTGCCTTGGCGCATAACCATTCCTCCTTANATGCCGTCTAAAATGTTGGAAATTTCATCCGTCAGGGCCGTCAGCTGCTCGATAGAGCCCACGGTGATCCGCACAAAGTCCCGAATCCGGTCCTGGTCGAACCAGCGGACCAGCACGCCGTTCTCCTTTAACCGCCGGTACAGCTCCCCGCCGGGGATTTTGTCGGACTTGGCGAAGACGAAGTTGGCGGCGGAGGGCAGAACCGTGAAGCCCAGCTCCTCCAATTCCCCGGTGAGCCAGGTCCGGTTGCGGCGCACGGCGTCCCGGCAGGTCTCGAAGTAGGACACGTCCTCCATGGCGGCGGTTCCGGCGGCGCTGGACAGGCGGTTGATATTGTAGGGGTTGAAGCTGTATTTCACCCGGTTCAGCCCCTCAATCAGAGCGGGGCTGCCCAGGGCGAAGCCCACCCGGCCCCCGGCCAGGGACCGGCTCTTGGACATGGTTTGAACCACCAAAAGGTTTTCNTACCGGAAGATCATGGGCACGCAGCTCTCGTCCCCGAAGTCGGCGTAGGCCTCGTCCACAANAACCACCCGGTTGGGGTCCGCNTCCAGAAGCCNCTGGATGTCCCCTCTGGGGATGACCATGCCGGTGGGNGCGTTGGGGTTGGCGATGACGATTGTACCGGGGAAATCCAGGTAATCCTCCACCCGGAGGGAAAAATCCTCCCGCAGAGGGACGANNGTTTTCTCCANGCCGAACAGGGCGGCCTGGGCGCCGTAAAAGCTGTAAGTCACGTCNGCAAAGGCCACGGGCTTCCCCTGNCCGCAGAAGGCCCGGAAGGCAAAGGCCAGAATCTCGTCGGACCCGTTGCCGGNGAGGACGTTTTCCGGCTGCAATTCGTAGTAATTGGCAATGGCCCGGTGCAGGGCGGCGCAGGTGGGGTCGGAGTAGAGGTTCAGGCTCAGCAGCTCCGCCCGCGTGACGGCCTTNACCACCTTGGGCGAGGGNGGNAAGGGGTTCTCGTTGGTGTTCAGCTTCACATACTGCTGGTCNCGGGGCTGTTCCCCGGGGGTATAGGGGGCGAGGCGGGCCGCCTCGGGGGAGAGAAATTGACTCATTATACACCTCGTTTTTCCNTGTTGTCATTTTCATTNTAGGATCGGGGTCTTGCCTATTCTCAGCNGGAGCTGTCCTTCCGGCTCAGGGCCGACCGGGCGTGGGCCTCCANGCCCTCCCGGCGGGCGAAGCCGGCGACGCGGTCCGCGCAGGCGCTCAGCGCCGCCTGGTCATAGCAGAGAAAGCTGGACCGCTTCATNAANTCGTCCACCCCCAGGGGGCTGGAAAACCGGGCGGTGCCGGAGGTGGGCAGGGTGTGGTTTGGCCCCGCGAAGTAGTCCCCCAGGGCCTCCGGCGTNGAGCGGCCCAGGAAAACNCTNCCGGCGTTCTTNATCCGGGGCAGCAGGGCGAAGGGATCGTCCACGCACAGCTCCAAATGCTCCGGGGCGATGCGGTTCACGGCCTCCACCGCCTTGTCCAGGCTGNCGGCCACGATAATTTTCCCGTTGTCCTCCACCGCCCGGCGGGCAATGTCCCGCCGGGGCAGGTCCGCCAGCTGGCGTTCCACCTCCGCCTGAACNGNCTCCGCCAGGGGGCGGCTGTCCGTCACCAGCACCGGGGAGGCCAGCGCGTCGTGCTCCGCCTGGCTGAGAAGGTCCGCCGCCGCCCANGCCGGGTTGGTTTTTCCGTCCGCCAGCACCAGAATTTCACTGGGCCCCGCAATCATGTCGATGTCCACCCGGCCAAAGACCTTCCGNTTGGCGGTAGCCACGAAAATTCCGCCGGGGCCCACGATTTTNTCCACCTGNGGCACNGTCTCCGTNCCNTAGGCCAGGGCCGCCACCCCGTGGGCTCCGCCCAGCTTGAANACCTCCGCCGTCCCCGCCAGCTCCGCCGCCATNAGGGCCTCGGGGCTGACGGAGCCGTCCTTCCTGGGAGGCGTGACGACGACAATATCCCGCACTCCGGCGATCCGGGCCGGGATCACGTTCATCAAAATAGTGGAGGGAAAGGCCTCCGGGCTCCGGGGGACGCAGACGCCCACCCGTTCGATGGGGGTCCACCGCTGGCCCATGACCACGCCGGGGCGGTCCGCCAGAATGAAGTCGTTGTGCCGCTGTTTTTCGTGGAAGCGCCGGATGTTCTCCGCCGCCTCCCGCAGCGTCTCCATAAAATAGGAGTCCACCGCCGCCCTGGCCTCGTCAAATTCCCGGGCGCTTACCCGGAACTCCGGCAGCTCCGCGCCGTCAAAGCGTTTCGTGTACTCCCGCAGGGCCTCGTCGCCCCGCGTCCGCACCTGCCGGAGGATTTCGTCTACGGCGGCGGAGACGTCCTCCTCCGCCTGGATATCCCGGTTGAGAAATTCCGCCGGGGACAGGCTGTCAAAATCGAATATCCGGATCACGCCTCCGCCGCCTCCTTTAAATGGCCCAGCAGGGCCTCAATCTCCCGCCGCTTGAACTGGAAGCTGGCCCGGTTGGCGATGAAGCGTGCCGAAATGGGCATAAACTCCGTCAGCACCTTCAAATGGTTCTCCCGGAGGGTGGTTCCCGTCTCCACAATATCCACTATCACGTCGGACAGTCCCAGAATGGGAGGCAGCTCAATGGACCCGTTCAGCTTGATGATG
>JAAVHG010000108.1 GCA_014799855.1 Oscillibacter sp. | reverse complement strand
TATCCCGGTTCATCGCTAATTTGTGGATAAGCTCTTAGTCAGCGCCATCAAATGCGGGATGGAGGTCATTCCCAGCAGAGGGCATAGCGCACCCGGCCGCAGGGTGATTCGGTTGCAAAGCACTACGCGACAGACAACCCCCGTAATTGGCCGATAAGGCCCTTCGGGCCGTTTCGGCCAGCGTCTCTTTTCTCTTTTGGACCGTGAACGGCCCATTTTCTCTTTTCTCCACAAGCGGAGAAAAGAGAAAATGGGGGGTTCAATGCCAGCTATCATCATAGCCGCACGCCCCCAAACCTCCACAAGGGAGTGAAATCATGAAAATCCTAGCCTTTGAATCCTCCTGCGACGAAACCGCCGCCGCGGTGGTAGAGGACGGCCGCCGGATCCTGTCCGACGCCATCGCCTCCCAGGTAGACCTCCACGCCCTCTACGGCGGCGTGGTGCCGGAGATTGCCTCCCGGAAGCACGTGGAGGCCATCGCCGCCCTGACGGAACAAGCCCTGGCGGAGGCCAGCTGCACCCGCCGGGACATCGACGCCGTAGCGGCCACCTACGCGCCGGGGCTGATCGGCGCGGTGCTGGTGGGCCTCAGCTTCGCCAAATCCATGGCCTTCGCCCTGGGAGTGCCCCTGATCCCCGTCCACCACATCCGGGGCCACATCGCCGCCAACTACCTGGCCTTCCCGGACCTGGAACCCCCCTTCCTGGCCCTGGCCATCTCCGGAGGCAACACCCTGATCATCGACGTCCGGGACTATACGGACATGGAGATCCTGGGCGGCACCCGCGACGACGCGGCCGGGGAGTGCTTCGACAAATCCGCCCGGGTCCTGGGCCTTCCCTATCCCGGCGGAAAGCCCATGGACGAGCTGGCCCGCCAGTCCCCCGGCGGGGTCTACCAGCTCCCCAACGCCCACGTGGACGGCGCACCTTTGGACATGAGCTTTTCCGGCCTGAAAACCGCCGTGGTGAATCTGGCCCACCACGCGGAGCAGGTGGGAGAGCCCCTGGACCGGGCGGCCCTGGCCCGCGACTTCACCGCCGCCGTCAGCCGCGCCCTGGTGCCAAGAGTGATGGAGGCGGCGCGGCAGACAGGCAGGACCAAGATCGCCGCCGCCGGAGGCGTAGCCGCCAACTCCTTCATCCGCGCGGACCTGGAGGCGGCCTGCGCCCAGGAGGGCCGGACCCTGTACCTGCCCCCCCTCCGCCTCTGCGGGGACAACGGCGCCATGATTGGCGCCCAGGGCTATTACGAATATCTGGCGGGCCACACCGCCGGTATGTCCCTGAACGCCTACGCCACCAGGGAAATCGGCGAGCCGGCCCAGTAGAAAGCCCCCGGAGCCGCCGGAAATCTTTATCACAGGAGGCCGTCATGATCATCCGAACCGCTTTAGAAACGGATATCGCCGCAATCGCGGATATTTATGAAGAGATTCACACCGCCGAGGAATCCGGCGCGGGAAAAACCGGATGGGTGCGGGCGGTTTACCCCACCCGCCAAACCGCGGAAGCCGCCCTGCAGCGGGGCGATCTCTTTGTCGCCGAGGATGGTGGAACCGTCGCCGGAGCGGCCATCATCAACCGCCAGCAGGTGGACGTCTACCATGGCGCCGGCTGGCGCTTCCCCGCCCAGGACGGCGAGGTCATGGTCCTCCATACGCTGGTCATCTCCCCTAAGGCCTCGGGAAAGGGCCGTGGGGCGGAGTTTGTACATTTTTACGAGGAATACGCCCGCTCTCAGGGCTGTTATGTTCTCCGGATGGACACCAACGCAATCAACCGCCGCGCCAGGGCCCTGTACCAGCGCCTGGGCTACCGAGAGGCGGATATCGTCCCCTGCGTGTTCAATGGAATCGAAGGCGTGCGCCTGGTCCTGTTGGAAAAGCGGCTGGACTAGGCCTAATCCATCACCCGAAAAGGCAGGTGCCCNTATGNCCANTCTCCGATCCGACTGNGATTTCATNGTCCAAGCNGCTATCCGCCGGGTCCTGCCGGANGCGGCGGTGAANCGCNCCCTGGAAAACCGCCGCTTTTCCAGCGGCCGNCTGCTGCTGGTTGCCGTGGGCAAGGCGGCATGGTTCATGGCCCGGTCCGCCTGGGAGGTTCTTGGCTCCGCTCTGGACGGCGGGGTAGTGATCACCAAGCACGGCCACAGCCGCGGCCCCATCGGCCCCCTCCAAATTCTGGAGGCCGGCCACCCGGTGCCTGATGAGTCCTCCTTCCACGCCACGGCCCAGACCCTGGCGTTGACGGCGAACCTGACGGTGGCGGACACGGTGGTGTTTCTCCTCTCCGGCGGCGGCTCCGCCCTGTTCGAGTCCCCCCTCATCCCCCCGGCGGAGCTGCAAAGCGTCACTCAGGCCCTGCTGTCGGCCGGGGCGGATATTGTGGAGATAAACACCATCCGAAAGCGGCTCTCCGCCGTGAAGGGAGGCCGCTTCGCCCTCCATTGCGCCCCCGCCCGGATCTTCTCCGTGGTTCTCTCGGACGTCATTGGGGACCCCCTGGACATGATCGCCTCCGGTCCCGCCTATCCCGACCAGTCCACCAGTGCCCAGGCCATGGCTCTGGCGAAGAAATACGCCCTGTCTCTCTCTACGTCGGCCCGGGCCGCTTTGCGGCGGGAAACTCCCAAGACCTTGGACAACGTGGAAACGGTGGTCACCGGAAGCGTCCGGGAGCTGTGCGCCGCGGCGGCGGAGGCCTGCGAGGCCCTGGGCTACCGCCCCCAAATCCTCACCGACAGCCTCACCTGCGAGGCCCGGGAGGCAGGGGCTTTTCTGGCGGCCATCGCCCGCTCCCACCGGAGCACGGACCGTTCCCTGGCCTTTCTGACCGGGGGAGAGACGGTGGTCCACCTGATCGGCTCCGGCCTGGGTGGGCGAAACCAGGAGCTGGCCCTCTCCGCCGCCGAAGGCCTGGCGGGCCTGGAAAACACGGCCCTCCTCTCCCTTGGTTCCGACGGCACCGACGGCCCCACCGACGCCGCCGGGGGCTTCGTCACCGGGGACACCCGGAGAGCCCTGGAGGAGAAGGGCCTCCGGATTTACGACGTCCTCCGGCAGAACGATGCCTACCACGCCCTGGAGGCGGTGGGCGGCCTCATCAAGACCGGCCCCACCGGAACCAACGTCAACGACGTGTCGGTCCTCCTCATACGCCGCTGAGCCTTCGTTATCGTCGGCAAAGTTGAACGCCTGCCATTGCTGATTTTTAACTCTGCCGGCNATATTTCTCCCAAAAACGGGAAAATNCGCCAAAATTGCTATTCAGAAAATTCAAAAATCCCGCCTCATNACGAGGCGGGATTTTTGCAGGAANCCTTGNNGTGACCTTCACTTTCTCTCAATGCCAAANTTTTTTTACANAAAACGACCTTGTCCAGAAAAATTTTCAGAGAAAAACATAGAATCTGGCGGGACCNTTAGTTTTATGTCAATTCCGCCCCATTCCTTTTCCCAAGGTCCCCTCTGGGCCACCGGATGTTTAAAACACCGNNAATTTCCNGTGAATCCNTTGCGGNNCAAGNNTTTNNCCNTTGTTGAAAACTCTGTGGAAAATGTGAATAACTCTTAGTAGAAGTCCGTTATGNNGATTTTTATGTCAACTAAATNTCGGGAAAAGACGACTTTTTTCCTGTTGAGAAAGCCAAAAAATTTNCGCCTNCTGTCGAAAATTTGAGCGGAAAAACCATTGCTTTTTTCCTCAAGATCTGCGGTCNGCCAGCGAAAACCCTGTCAAGATGACAAAAGCGCCAAATTTCAATTTGCAGGATTNCTTGCAATATTACCTTTTGTATTATTCATTCCCGCCGCATATTCNCNCGCCCCGCCTCCACCGGAAAAAATTTCCCCCGCCCCCGGTGACAGCGTTCCCGTCTTATGGTACAATGTCCCCGGCCTCAAAAACGGCCAAAACGCGCAGACGGAGGTCTTGATTATGACGAGAAAATGGTGGCACGACAAGGTTGCCTATCAAATTTACCCCAAGAGCTTCCTGGATACCAACGGCGACGGNGTGGGGGACCTGCCGGGAATCATCNGCAAACTGGACTACCTNCGGGANNTGGGGGTGGACATCCTCTGGCTCTCTCCCATCTACCAGTCCCCCATGGCGGACCAGGGCTATGATATCTCCGATTACTACAGCATCGATCCCCGCTTCGGCACCATGGCGGANATGGACCGCCTCTTGGCGGAGGCCAAAAAGCGGGATATGCACATTCTCATGGANCTGGTGGTCAACCACTGNTCCGACGAGCACCCCTGGTTCCAGGCCGCCTGCCGGGACCCCAGCGGCCCCTACGGGCAATTCTTCTACATCCGGGATTGGAAGGAGGGCCAGCCCCTGCCCTGCAACTGGCGGGGCTACTTCGGCGGCCCCTGCTGGGACAAGCTGCCCGGCCACGAGGACAAAATCTACCTCCANGTTTTNCACCGGAAGCAGCCGGANCTGAACTGGGAAAATCCGGCCCTCCGGGAGGAGATTTACAAGATGATCAACTGGTGGCTGGACAAGGGNCTGGCCGGCTTCCGGGTGGACGCCATCAATAACATNAAAAAGCCCCTGCCCTTCCACAACGCCCCCGCCGACCGGGAGGACGGCCTCTGCTTCGTGGGCGNCGCCCTGGCGGAGGGGGAGGGGGCCATCCCCTTCCTGAACGACCTGGCGGACCACACCTTCCGNCCCCACGACGCCTTCACGGTGGGNGAGGTCTTCCANGAAACCCCGGAGGAATTCCGCCGCTACTTTGGGGATAACGGGGTCTTTNCCAGCATCTTCGACTTCGCGGAAACCATCCTGGGCGGCAGCGGCAAGGGCTGGTACGACGCCAGGCCCATCACCCCGGACCAGTACAAGGCCGCCTGCTTCCAGAGCCAGAAAAAGGCGGAGGGCGTGGGGTGCCTGTCCAACATCATCGAAAACCACGACGAGCCCAGNGGCGTGTCCCGGTATCTTCCGGAGACCACATTNGCGGGAAAAAAGCTGCTGGGCGGCGTGAATTTCCTCCTCCGGGGCCTNCCCTTCCTCTACCAGGGCCAGGAGATCGGCATGGAGAATACGGTCTTCACGGATATCTCCCAGGTAGACGACATCAANACCCTGGGCGAGTACCAAACGGCCCTGGAGGCCGGCCTCACNCCCAAGGAGGCCCTGGCGGCGGTAAACCGCCTCTCCCGGGACAACGCCCGGACCCCCTTCCAGTGGAGCGCCGCCCCCGCCGCCGGNTTCACCNCGGGAACCCCCTGGCTGGCGGTAAACCCCAATTANGAAACGCTGAATCTGGCCTCCCAGATGGACGATCCGGACTCGGTGTACCAATTCTANAAATCCCTCATCGCCCTGCGCAAGNNCCCCCGGTACAAGGAAACCNTGGTCTACGGCGAAACGGTNCCCTATCTGCNGNAGCAAAAAAACCTCATGGCCTATTTCCGCCAGGGAGANAAAACCATCTTAGTGGCGGGAAATTTCCAGGGAACCCCCCAGNCTCTCCCCCTGCCNTCTCCCGCCAAAGCGGTGCTGTTAAATAACCTCCATACCCTGGAAAGCGCAGAAACCGCCGTCCAATTAGCCCCTTGGCAGCTCATTGTGCTGGAGCTGTAGTCAACNGCGGAAACCGCCGGANCNGCGGAAAGCGTCCCGGTNCGCTAACTCCATAAGAAAGTAACCGTGCGCAAAGCGCACGGTTACTTTTCTATATAATCGTAATAATCACAATCCCNCNNAAAATCAAAACAGCGTAATCTGACTGGTCTCCGCCATNCCGGCGAAGGCCCCCANGGCCTTCAACTGCTCAATGTGGGTCTTGGACAGCTTGCTGCAGCACATAGCNAACTCCTCGATGGAGATAAACTCCTTNCCGGCCCGCTTCTCCACCGCGTCAATAGCCGCCGCGTCCCCCAGGCCGTGGACGGTGATGAAGGGNGGNAGGAGGCCCTTTTCCGTAATGAGGAATTTCGTGGCGTCGGATTTGTAAATGTTGATAGTCTCAAAGTGGTAGCCCCGGAGATAGAACTCATAGCACACCTCCAGAGTGGTCAGCAGGTTCTGTTCCACCGCCGTAGCGTCCTTGTTGTTTTCAATCTCCCGGATCTTCCTCTTCACCGCGTCCAGTCCCGCGCAGCAGAACTCCGCGTCAAAGGCCTTGGCCCGGACGGAGAAGAAGGTGGCGTAGAAGGCCAGAGGCTCGTGGACCTTGTACCAGGCGATACGGAATGCCATCATGACGTAGGCCACGGCGTGGGCCTTGGGGAAGAGATAGCCGATTTTCGCCAGGGAGTCAATGTACCACTCCGGCACGCTGTGCTCCCGCATGGCCTCCACCCAGCCCTCCTCAAAGCCGCCCTTTTTCACCTTGCCCTTTCGGACGGACTCCATNATCTTNAANCTCATTTTGGGGTCCAGGCCCATTTTGATGAGATACAGCATAATGTCGTCCCGGCAGCCCACGGTTTCCAGAACCGAGGCGGTGCCGCCCACGATGAGGTCCCGGGCGTTGCCCAGCCACACGTCGGTGCCGTGGGAGAAGCCGGAGAGCCGCACCAGGGTATTAAAATCCTTGGGCTGGGTGTCCACCAGCATCTGGCGGGTAAAGCGGGTGTTGAACTCCGGGATAGCCACCGCCCCGGTGGGGCCCAGAATGGGGTCGTTCTCGTAGCCCAGCACCTTACTGGAAATAAAAATGGACATGGTGTCCGGATCGTCCAGGGGAATTTTCTGCGGGTCCACGCCGGTGAGGTCCTGCATCATCCGGACCATGGTGGGGTCATCATGGCCCAGCATGTCCAGCTTCAAGAGGTTGGCCTCCATGGAGTGGTATTCAAAATGGGTGGTGATGATGTCGGAGGAGCTGTCGTCCGCCGGGTGCTGGACAGGGCAGAAGTCCTCCATGTCCAGATCGTCCGGCACCACCACCAGGCCGCCGGGGTGCTGGCCGGTGGTACGGCGCACGCCTACGCAGCCTACGGTCAGGCGGTTTTCCTCCGCCCGTCCGGCGGTCATGCCGTTTTCCTCCAAGTATTTTTTCACAAAGCCGAAGGCGGTCTTCTCCGCCAGGGTGCCGATAGTCCCCGCCCGGAACACCTGCGTCTCGCCGAACATTTCGATGGCGTGGCGGTGGGCCTGGGCCTGGTACTCGCCGGAGAAGTTCAGGTCGATGTCCGGCACCTTGCCGCCGCCGAAGCCCAGGAAGGTCTCGAAGGGGATGTCGAAGCCGTCCTTCTCATATTTCGCGCCGCAGACCGGGCAGTCCTTGTTGTCCATATCCGCGCCGCAGCCGTAGGAGCCGTCGGTGATGAATTCGGTGTTTTTGCACTGGGGGCAGCGGTAGTGGGGGGGCAGGGAGTTGACCTCCGTGATCCCCGCCATATAGGCCGCCAGGGACGACCCCACGGACCCCCGGGAGCCCACCAGATAGCCGTTTTCCAGGGACCGCTGCACCAGCTTCTGGGCGGACATGTACACCACGTCGTACTTGCCCAGAATGCCCCCCAGCTCCACGTTCAGGCGGTCCACAATCAGCTGGGGCGGGTTTTCCCCGTAGAGGCGGTGAACCTTGTCCCAAACCAGGGTGTTCAGCTCCTCCTCGGAGTTGGCCAGCCGGGGCGGGAACAGGTCCTTGGGCAGGAGGGGGAAGGTCTCCACCTGATCGGCGATGGCCCGGGGGTTCTTCACCACCACCTCCAGGGCCTTTTCCGGGCCGAGATAGGAAAATTCCTCCAGCATCTCGTCGGTGGTCTTGAAGTAGATGGGCAGCGGCTCGTTGGCGTCGGGGAATTTTTTCGAGGCCAGGAGGATGTGGCGGTATACCTCGTCCTCCGGCTCCCGGAAATGCACGTCTCCGGTGGCGCAGACGGGCTTNCCCAGCTCCTCTCCCAGGCGGACNATGGTCCGGTTGAACTCCCGGAGGTCCTCCTCGGACCGCACGTCGCCGTTGCGAAGCATAAAGGCGTTGTTGCACAGGGGCTGGATTTCCAGATAGTCGTAGAAGGAGGCNATGCGTTTCANCTCNTCCCAGTCCTTGTGGCTCTTCACCGCCTGGAACAGCTCGCCGGCCTCGCAGGCGGAGCCTACNATNATCCCCTCCCGGTGCTCCAAAAGCAGGCTTTTGGGGATAGTGGGCACCCGCTTGAAATATTTCAGGTTGGAGGCGGAGATCATCCGGTAGAGGTTTTTCAGCCCCACCTTGTTTTTCGCCAGAAGAATNATGTGCTTGGGGTAGCGGTTGGAGCGNCCCCCCAGGGGCCGCAGCTTGGCCATTTCGCCGTTGACGGCCTGGAGGGTGTGAACGCCCCGTTCATGGAGCATCTTCCAGAAGGGNATCAGCATATAGGCCACGGTAGCCGCGTCGTCGCTGGCCCGGTGGTGGTTGAAGGCGGGGAGATCCAGCCGCTCCGCTACGATGTCCAGCTTGTATTTCCCCAAATCCGGCAGCAGGTTCTGGGCCAGAATCAGGGAGTCCACATAGGTGGGNTGGAAGGGCAGGCCCGCCTGGCGGCAGCCCGCCCGGATGAAGCNGATGTCAAATTCCGCGTTGTGGGCCGCCAGGGGNCGGCCGTCCACAAAGGCCAGAAANTCCGCCAAAGCCTCCTTGGGNGANGGCGCGTCCTTCAGCATCTCGTCGGTGATTCCGGTAAGNCCGATAATCTCCGGCGTCAGGTGCTTTCCGGGNTTNACGAAGGTCTGGAACCGCTCCGCNACCTCCCCGTTCCGNAGNACCACCGCGCCGATCTCCGTGATAGCCTCCCGGTCCACCTTCAGTCCGGTNGTCTCAATGTCAAAGCAGACAAACTCCCCGTCCAGAGGGCACTCCTGCTCCCCGTGGACCGCCAAACGGTCGTCCACATTGTTGACAAAATAGCCCTCCACGCCGTAGAGAATCTTAATCTTGTCCCCGGCGGCGTGCCAGGCGTCCGGAAAGGCGTGGGCCACGCCGTGGTCCGTAATGGCGATAGCCGGGTGGCCCCAGCGGATGGCCTCCTGGACCACCTCCTTCACGTCGGTGAGGGCGTCCATGTTGCTCATTTTGGTGTGGAGGTGCAGCTCCACACGCTTCTCCGGGGCGGTGTCCTGCCGCTCCTCGTGGGAATAGAGGTTGATGTGGTAGGGATTCAATTGTATGTCCTTGCCGTCCCAGGTAGGCTCCATCTTCCCCTGGACCAGCAGCCACATGCCGGGGCGGATGGACTGCTCCAAAGCCTGGGCCTCCTTGGCGGTGAGGTTTTTCTGTATGGTGACGGAGTTGGTGTAGTCCGTCATGTCGAAGCTCAGCCGCCACATACCGGGCCGCCGGGTCTCCCGGCACTCGAAAGCAAAGACCTTTCCCGCCACGGTGGCATTGCCCATTTTCAGGTTCAGATCCTTCATGGGGCCGGGGCGGGTTTTGATGGGATTGCCCATAAGGACCTTTCCAGCCTTGGGCTTCTCCCCCTTCCCGGAGGGCTTAGGGGAGGCGGGAGCGGGCTTTTCCAACGGCTTGGGCGGCTCCGCCAGGGCGGTTTCCAATTGCACGTCCTGAAAGCCGTACCCGGCCCGCAGAGCCTCCTTCACCGTGTCCAGGGTCTGGCCGGAGAGGTCATGGCGGACGGTTATCCGCAGGCGGATAGAGCGGCTTTCCTGGTCGATGGCGGCGGCGTTCACCACCGCCTCCCCCAGGTGGAGCCGCAGGTCAGACCGGGCCTGTAACGCGGAAAACAGGGCAAAAAATGGGATATCTTTAGACATGGCAACCTCTCACAGCTTTTCTATCTCCTCCATCAAAGCGTCCAGAAGCCGCTCCTGGGGGACCTTGTACAGAATTTCACCCTTGCGGAACAGCAGGCCCTCGCCCTTGCCTCCGGCGATGCCGATGTCCGCCGCCGCCGCCTCTCCGGGGCCGTTGACGGCGCAGCCCATCACCGCCACGGTAATGTTTTTGGGGCAGTTGGCCAGCCGCCGCTCCACCTCCTCCGCCAGGGGGATCAGGTCGATGCGGGTCCGGCCGCAGGTGGGGCAGGCGATGAGGTTTACGCCCTCCTTCCGGAGGCCCGCCGCCCGGAGGATTTTTTTCGCGGCGTAAATCTCCTCCACCGGGTCCGCCGTCAGGGTCACCCGGATGGTGTCGCCGATGCCCAGGCACAGCAGGCCCCCGATGCCCATGGCGGATTTGACCATCCCCATGGAGGGGGTGCCCGCCTCGGTAACGCCCAGGTGGAGGGGGTAGTCCGTCTGCTGGGCCAGGAGGCGGTAAGCGGCGATGGTCAGGGGCACGTCGGAGCATTTCACGGAGATACACACGTCGTCAAAGTCGAATTCGTTCAGCAGCCGCACGTGGCCCAGGGCGCTTTCCGCCAGGGCCTCGGCGGTAACGCCGCCGTATTTCTCCCGGAGGCTCTTCTCCAAAGATCCGCCGTTGACGCCAATCCGGATGGGGATGGACTTTTTCCGGCAGATATCCGCCACGGCCCGCACGTTCTCCCGTCCCCCGATGTTGCCGGGGTTGATGCGGATAGCGTCCACGCCCCGCTNNGCGCANAGNAGGGCCAGCCTGTGGTTGAAGTGGATGTCGGCGATCAGGGGGATGGAGATCTGNTCCTTGATTTTGTCTATGGCCTCCGCCGCCGGAACGTCCGGCACGGCCACGCGGATAATCTCGCAGCCCGCCGCCTCCAGGCGGTGGATCTGGGCCACGGTGGCGGGCACGTCGTGGGTGGGGGTATTGCACATGGACTGAATAGTCACCGGAGCGCCGCCCCCCACAGGCACGGAGCCCACCAGTAAACGTTTCGTCATAAAAAAAACATCCTTTATGTTTGGGATTGCGGGATTTCCCCTGGAAATGATATCCGCCCCCAATTATAGCGGAAAATTCCCCCGTTGACAAGCGCGGTTACAAAATGCGGAGCGTTCGTGCTTGTCATGACATGAACGCTCCGCATTCTCGATGTTCTGTTATTCTGCCAGTCCCCGGTAGAGGAACGTTACAATTTGTCCACGGTTACAGATATTATCCGGGGAGAAGGNNGTGGCGGANGTNCCGGCGGTCACGCCCTGCTCCACGGCCCAGGCCACGGCGCNGGCATAGTCCGCCCCGGCAGGAACGTCCGTAAAGCTGGCGGCCTTGGCGCTGGGACTGCCGGCCGCTTTCCACATATAGGTTACCGCCATNCTCCGGGTGCAGGGGGTGTTNCCNCNNAAGGNGGAACCGGANACCATGCCCTTTTCATAGGCCCAGNCGGCGGCGTCCGCGNAGTAATCNCCGCTCTTCACATCGGAGAAGGGATTGTCCGCCGTGGGCTTGGGGGAACCGCTGGCGCGCCAGAGGAAGGTCAGAGTCTGCGCCACGGAGCAATTCTGACTGGGGGAGAAGGTGGTTGCAGAGGTGCCAGAGGTAATTCCCTTTTCAACTGCCCAAGCCACGGGTTCGGCGAAGTAATCGCTCGTCTTTACGTCGGTGAAATTGCCCATGGTGGGAACAGTGGGCTGGGTGCCGCCAAAGGAGATAAAGCCCCATTTGAAGTTTCTCGCTTCATTATTTTCACCTTTAACAGCCACCGCCGCCATGCCCTCGGAGACAGGATACGCCCGGGCATATTGACAGGGTACGACCTCTTTCCCTGTCTTGTCAATGTAGCCGTATTTGCCTCCCCGATTTACTACCGCGAGGCTCTCGGAGAAGTCCTGAACCGCGTTATACTGGAAGGGAATTATCATCTTGCCCGTCTGATCAATAAAGCCCCATTTGCCGTTTTCATCCTGCACCGCCGCAAGACCCTCGGAGAAGGAACTCGCTTCACTATATTGAATGGGGATGACCTCCTTGCCCGTCTGGTCAATATAGCCATATTTGCCGTTCAGATACACCAGTGCCAAACCCTCGGAGAGGTCCCCTACCAAATCATATTTGAAAGGCACGACCTCCTTCCCTGTCTTGTCGATACAGCCATATTTTAATTTGTCCCCTTCAAGGATAGCCACCGCCGCCATGCCCCCGGAGAAATTGCACACCAGCCTATACTGCCGGAGGGGGATGACCGTTTTCCCCGTCTTGTCGATAAAGCCCCACTCCCAGGTGGAACTATCATTACCAACACGCACCGCCGCAAGACCCTCGGAGAAGTCAGCCGCATGGTCATACTGGATGGGGATGACCACTTTCCCCGTCTTGTCGATAAAGCCACAGTCATAGTTATAAAAAGTCCCTAACCCCGGCACCCGTTCTATAGTGCCGTCCCACACGCCGACCATTGCTAGACCTTCGGAGAAGTTGCTCGCAGTGTCATACTTGCCGGGAACAATTTCTTTTCCAGTCCTGTCGATAAAACAATATTTTCCAATGTAGTTCATGATCTTATATTCTGTTGTTCCATCGTCAACGACCATCGCAGCTAGGTCTTCGGAGAAACGAGGGTTGTGATCTGGATAATAGCCAGTCTCATAGACATATTGACAGGGTATGACCTCATTCCCCGCCTTGTCGATAAAGCCCCACCTGTAAATACCGTCATTGTATTTGTCCGTTCCAATCCGCGTTGCCACCGCTGCAAGGCCATCGGAGAAGTTGCCCACCCGTTCATACTTGCAGGGTATGACCTCAGTATAGTTCGCCGCCGCAAATGCCGGGACAGTCAGGCCCAGGCACACCGCCAAGGCCAGCGCAAGGGATAGTAGTTTCTTTCTCATGTCGTCCTCTCCTTTTTATAAAGGTTTCCCCTGTCTCAACGGTACTTGCCCGTGGGGGCGGGACGCTCCCGGCCCCCGCTGGGCTTTTCCGTCAAGACAACAAAAGCGGCGCAGGGGTATCAATCCCTACACCGCCGAAGCTACGCACACAAGCCGCCGATTTTCCCATTGATTCTTGCCGGAAAAACCGCTATAATGGGCTTCGGGCGCAGATAATTTCTGCTGTGTGGGACCTGGCTTTAACTGGGCCTCCTGCATAGGGGCGTGGGGTACTCGCAATACTTCACGTCCTGCCTTTATATGCTCCTGTTGTCTCGCAAGTCCATTATAGACGATACAGGAAGATTGTGCAAGTGGTTTTTTGTATTGAAAGCTGGCCCCCGTGGGAATTGCCGCCGCT
>JAAVHG010000107.1 GCA_014799855.1 Oscillibacter sp. | reverse complement strand
CCGCTCCTGCGCGTTGAACAGCCCATAAGTGATGGACTCTCCGGTCTCAAAGGCGATGATGGACCCATTCCCCCGGCGGGAGATATCCCCCTTGTAGGGGGCGTAGCTGTCAAAGACGGAGGCCATAATGCCCTCGCCCTTGGTGTCGGTGAGAAAGTCATTCCGGTAGCCGAAGAGGCCCCGGGCGGGCACCAGAAACTCGATTTTCATCCGGCTGCCCACAGGAGTCATCT
The DNA here is from genome assembly GCA_014799855.1 of Oscillibacter sp. Taxonomy (GTDB): domain Bacteria; phylum Bacillota; class Clostridia; order Oscillospirales; family Oscillospiraceae; genus Oscillibacter. The sequence goes on along the minus strand of JAAVHG010000107.1, from coordinate 10,520 downwards.
CCACCATATCCGCCTTCCGCTGGCCCAGCTTCTCGATGACAGGGCCCACGCAGTCGGCGGGCACGTCCACCACCAGCCGCTCGATAGGCTCGCACTTTTTTCCGTCAATCTCCCGGTACAGCACGCGGGCGGGGGACACCTGGAACTCGTAGCCCTCCCGGCGCATGGTTTCAATAAGAATGGAGAGGGACATCTCGCCCCGGCCCGCCACATTAAAGGCGGTTTCCTTGTCGGTGTCCGTCACCCGGAGAGACACGTCCTTCAAGGTCTCCCGGTAGAGCCGTTCCCGGATCTGGCGGGAGGTGACGAACTTGCCCTCCTTCCCGGCGAAGGGGGAGTCGTTGACGGAGAAGGTCATTTCCAGGGTGGGGGCGGAGATCTGCACAAAGGGCAGGGCCTCCACCGTGTCCGGAGCGCAGATGGTGTCGCCGATGGTGATTTCGGGGATGCCGCTCATGGCGATGATGTTGCCGGCGGAGGACTCGGGGACCGCCTTCCGGGCCAGGCCGTCGAACTCATAGATGGCGGTGGCCTTGGCCTTCCGGGAGACCGCCTCNGGGTCGTGGTAGTTGCACACCACGATCTCCTGGTTCTGCTTCAANGNGCCCCGCTCAATGCGGCCAATGGCGATGCGGCCCACAAACTCGTTGTAGTCGATGGAGCTGACCAGCATCTGGAAGGGCCGCTCCGTGTCCGCCTCCGGGGCGGGGATATANTCCAAAATCGTCTCGAAGAGGGGGGCCAGGTCCGTGCCCACAGCGTCGGGAGAGTAGGAGGCGGTGCCGTTGCGNCCGGAGCAGAACAGCATGGGGGAGTCCAGCTGCTCCGGCGTAGCGTCCAGNTCCATCAGAAGCTCCAGGACCTCGTCGATGACCTCNTGAATCCGCTGGTCCGGCCGGTCGATCTTGTTGACCACCACAATNACCCGGTGGCCCAGCTCCAGGGCCCGGGAGAGGACGAAACGGGTCTGGGGCATGGGGCCCTCGGCGGCGTCCACCAGAAGGATAACGCCGTTGACCATTTTCAAAATCCGCTCCACCTCGCCGCCGAAGTCGGCGTGGCCNGGGGTGTCNACGATGTTGATTTTCACGTCCCCATAGCGGACGGCGGTGTTTTTGGCCAGNATGGTNATGCCACGTTCCCGCTCCAGGTCGCCGGAGTCCATGACCCGCTCCACTACCTCCTGGTTTTCCCGGTAGACGCCGCCCTGCTTGAGCATTTCGTCCACCAGAGTGGTCTTGCCGTGGTCTACGTGGGCAATAATGGCGATATTTCTTAGTTTCTCATTCTGCATATCGATTCTCCTTATACGAAACGGCAGGACCACACGGCCGCACCGAAATTTAAGCCAATTNCAGNGGAAATTATTTGCGGATAAACCGGCTGTCGCTGGCGGGGAGGCCGCCCTCGTCCGGTACGTACCGCTCCGCCCGCATACGNAGNTCGTATTTTTCCCGCAGTCCGGCGATAGTCTCCATCATGGGGGAGGCGTGGTGCGCGTCCAGGGAAGCCTGATCCCGCCACGCGTCGATCAAAAGCACNGTCTCCGGGTCNTCCATGGGGAAAAAGTATTCNTAGCGCTCGTTCCCCGGNTCCTCCCGGANGAGGCGGGCGGTGCCGCTGGACTCCATCTCCNGGGCGAACCGGCGGGCGGCGCCGCTTGTCCCTGTGTAATATAAATTCATCANAATACCCATCAAAAAATCTCCTGGGAAAAAGGATAGGGGACGCGGAGAACGGCGGAAAAATCCCCGGCNGGGCATTTCACACACAAATANGTATTATAACCCCGCGTTCCTTGCATTGCAAGGGAAAACTCCACATTTTTTCCCGGNCTGTCCCGCCGTTTCTCCGTCAAATTATGGTGTCAGCCCCCGGATCTCCCGCTGTANNGCCTCCAAGAACACCGCCGCGTGGCCGCCGTCCATCTGGGTATGGTGGAATTGNAAGGACACGGGCAGGGTGTATTTCAGGAATTTTTTCCGGTATTTCCCCCAGATCAGGAAGGGATTGTTGTAACANCCGGCGTAGATNTTCACCGCCCCGTCAATCTCCGTCTGGGGCAGGGCGGAGGTGCCGATGACCATGTAGTCCTCCCCCAGCTCACAGGCGGTTCCGCTGTCCCGCACCTGCTGGGTCAGGCGGCGGTAATCGGCGCTGAACTGCCGCNGGTCCGGGGANAAGGGCACGTCGCAGGTGCTGATGCCNCCNTCCTTGAGGGCCACGACGGTGTTTACCGCCAGACGGNCGTACTCCATCAGCTTGTCCCCCACGGGCAGAAGGAAAAACTCCTTCACCTGGGCGGCGGCGCGNCCCACGCACCAGCACAGCAGCATATTGAACCCGCCCCGGCGGCGGGCCCGNACCAGGGCCGTCACGTCCAGGGTTTTNAAGATGGTGACCATNGGCATGGGCGCGGCCATCCACAGGGCGAAGGCCTCNGCCCGGCCGGTGGTTTTGGGATCGATCTCTCTCAAGGATAATTCCCCCTTTTCAGTTCATTTTTTCGCAAANGGAGGACCATTCTACCACGGAAAANGCNNCGGCGCAAGAGGCGGATTGTGTCNGATACCCGGATGTGGTATACTCAAAGAAAATTCCGCCGAAGNGGAGAGAACTTATGCGGAAAATTGAGATCAATTGGTCNTATCCTATGGAGATNGAAAGCATCTTAAATGACAGCCGTATGGCTGATATCGGCCTCTATTATATTACACGGAATTTCGGCGGCAGAGTCTCGGATCTTTACATAGGCAAGACNGTATACAGCTATAAAAGCCGCCTGGAAAGTCATCGGTGGTACTGGCTGGATCATTACCGGGGGAGAAAATACGTCCGGCTGGGTACAATTGTCCGGCCCAAATATGTTTCCGGNGAAAATTTGCGGCNGTTGATNAGCGATGCGGAGGCGACCTTGATTTTCTGCTGCCATGAGCNGNTGAAACAGANTAAAATGTGTACCAAAAGCTGCAATCCCTCCCAAAGACTGCNTATTNTTAANACGGGGAGGCGGGGGAATCTNCCNGCGGAGGTTTATATCCCNGATGAGGAGTGGATAGANTAGGAGGGNTTTGGNCCCTTNTACNCCGGATTCTNCAAAAGACGCAAAACAGCCCAAAGAAATGTCCTCCCCGCCGCCTTTTTTCGTCCCTCCATCCATTGACGGGGCAGNTCCNCNTGCCTATAATAAGGNNGCTGTGACGGAAGCGGCGCGGGCGCCGCACGTTCCGCCGCAAGTAACGCGGCCCGCTGGGGCCGCCCTGGAGGCGTTTTTCCCATGTATCACATTAAAACTCTCAACAAAATCTCCCCCCTCGGCCTGCAAAAGCTGGACCCGGAGCGCTACACCGTCTCCGACAGCGAGNCCAACGAGGACGGNATCCTGGTCCGCTCCGCCAAGCTGCTGGACTACGAATTGCCCCAGAGCCTGCTGGCNATCGCCCGGGCGGGGGTGGGAGTCAACAACATCCCCATCAGCCGCTGTTCCGAGGCGGGCGTGGCCGTGTTCTCCACCCCCGGNGCCAACGCCAACGCCGTCAAGGANCTNGTCCTCTGCGCCATGCTCATCGGCTCCCGGAACGTGGACGGGGCCATCCGCTGGGTGAAGGACCAGGTGGACGCCGGAGTGGACGTGGCCTCCGTGGTGGAGAAGGGCAAGTCCGCCTTTGTGGGGCCGGAGCTGTATAAAAAGACCCTGGGNGTTATCGGCCTGGGGGCTATCGGCGCNCTGGTGGCNAATATCGCCCTGTCCATGGGCATGGACGTGTACGGCTACGACCCCTTCCTCTCCGTGGACTCCGCCCTGCGGCTGGACCGCCANATTCANGTGGTGAAGGACATNAACGAGCTGTACAAGCGGGCGGACTATATCACCATCCACATCCACTACACCAGCAAGACCGAGAAGATGATCAACGCCAAGGCNATCGCCGCCATGAAGCGGGGCGTGCGGTTCATCAATCTGGCCCGCGGCGAGATTGTGGACGACGANGCNATGCTNTCCGCNNTGGACACCGGATGGGTCTCCGCCTATATCACCGATTTCCCCAATAACCGCCTGGTCCGGGCNCCCCACGTCATCGCNATGCCCCACCTGGGGGCCTCCACTCCGGAGAGCGAGCAGAACTGCGCCGTCATGGCGGTGGACGAGCTGACGGACTATCTGGAAAACGGCAACATCCGAAACTCCGTGAACCTGCCCAACGTGTCCCTGGAGCGGAGCGGCGTTATGCGGATGTGCGTCATCCACCGGAACGTTCCGGCCATGCTGGCCAACATCACCGCCCTCCTCAGCAAGGACGGGGTCAACGTGGAAAACCTCAGCAACAAGTCCAAGGGGGANTACGCCTATACCCTGGTGGATCTGGGGTCCCGGGTGGAGCCCTCCGTGGTGGAGGACGTAAAAAACCTGGCCAATGTCATCCGCGTCCGGGTCATTGAATGATGGGAAAAACCCCGCCGNAAGGCGGGGTTTTTCTTGTCTTTGGCATCGATCTATGTTATTCTATTTGAAAATCATTCTCATATTGGAGGAACGACGGCCTTGAAACGACTATTTCCGGCGCTGCTGTGCGCCCTGCTGCTGACCGCCTGCGCTCCGGCCAGCCCGCCGGGGGACGACGGGGTTCTCCGGGTGGCGGCTACCATCTTCCCCGCCTACGACTTCGCCCGTGCGGCGGCGGGGGATCTGGCGGAGGTGACGCTGCTGCTGCCTCCCGGCGCGGAGAGCCACTCCTACGAGCCCACCCCGGCGGACATTTTGACAGTGCGGGACTGCGATCTTTTCCTCTATCTGGGCGGCGAGTCCGACGCCTGGGTGGATACCGTCCTGGACGCGGCGGAGCCCACAGGGCGGGTTCTCCGGATGATGGACTGCGTGGAGCTTTTGGAAGAGGGAGAGGACGAGAGCCACCGCCATCACCACGAGGCGGGAGAGGTGGAGGAGCTGGACGAGCACGTCTGGACCGACCCGGAAAACGCCGCCGCCATCACCCGCGCGGCGGGGGAGGCCCTAGCGGAGCTGGACCCGGCCAACGCCCAGGCCTACCGGGCCAACGCGGAGAATTACGCGGAGCAATTGGAGGCCCTGGACCGGGAATTTGCCGCCTTTTTCGCGGAAAGCCCCTGCAAGACCATGGTGTTCGGAGACCGCTTCCCCCTCCGGTATTTCGCGGAGGCCTACGGCCTGGACTGCCGCGCCGCCTTTCCCGGCTGCGGGGCGCAGACGGAGCCGTCGGCGGCGGTAATGGCCTATCTGATGGAGAAGGTGCGGGCGGAAAACCTCTCCACCGTCTGGCATATCGAGTTCTCCAACCACCTAGTGGCGGACGCTGTCGCCGAAGCCGCCGGGGCGGAGACCGCCCTGTTCCACTCCTGCCACAACGTCTCCCAGGCGGATTTGGACGCGGGGGTCACATATCTGACCCTGATGGAGGCCAATCTGGAATCCCTCCGGGCCCACATGCCGTAATAGGGGAAGGGAGAAAACATGCCGGACCGCAGCATACCATTCTATAACCTGATCTTGAAATGCCGGGATTACCAGCCGGAAGCCGCAGTCCTGCCGGAGGGCTTTTCCATCACGCCTTACCGCCGGGGCGATGAGCGGGCGTGGGCGGAATTGGAGTTTGCCGCCGGAGATTTCGACTCTGTGGAGCAGGCGGAGGCCTATTTCACCGCCGCCTATATGGAGGATTTGACCGTCTGCGAAAAGCGGGTCAGATTTCTGCGCGGCAGGGACGGCAATGTGGTGGGCTCCTGCATCGCCTGGAAGGACCGGCGGGGGGACGGCTGGGTTCCGTCTCTCCACTGGCTGATTGTGGACGAGGCACACCGCCGCCGGGGGCTGGGCAGGGCCTTGTGCCGGGCGGTTATGGATATTTTTTGGGAAAACGGGGAGTTTCCTGTATATATCCACACCCAGCCGTGGAGCTGGCAGGCGGTTTTCCTTTACGGCTCCATGGGCTTCCGGATACAGCGGACGGATACCTTTTCCCACTATACCAACCAATACGGCCAGGCCATGGCGGCGCTGAAAGCGGCTTTGCCGGAGGAGCAGTACCAGTATCTGGCAAAACTGACTGAGGATTTTTGAACAAACCGTAAAAATTTTGTCTGAAATACCCGGAACCACACAAGTTTTCCTTGCCTGTGCGTACGTTATACCCTATAATAAACGTATCCATAGCCAGCAAACCCGCGCTTTGCGGGGCGGCGGGCTCACCGCCCGCCGTTTTTCGGTTTTGCTGGTTATATCGCATACGGCCGCTTCCAACTGGGAGGCAAGAAGGGGGAAACGCGTTGAAAAACCGTTACGAGGGGATTTTCTGGGGAACGATTCTGGTGTCGTCGCTCATGATACTGATTGGCTTTGCTCTGGACGGGCCGGCCAGCATCCTGAGGGGAATGATCCGCATCGTCACCATGCAGGATTTGCTGATCACGGACTATGTGCTCATCGGCGGCGTCGGAGCGGCGCTGGTGAACTCTGGGCTGTTGATGATGATTTCCATCTGCATCATCAAGTTCTCCGGAGACCCTTACAACGGCTTTACCATTGCGGAGATGGGCCTTATGGCCGGCTTCGCCATGTTCGGAAAAAACCTGTTCAATACCTGGCCCATCATCCTGGGCACTTGGCTTTACGCCAAGTACCAGAAGGAGCCCTTTTCCAAGCACGCGTCCGTTGCCCTGCTGGCCACGGCCCTGTCTCCCCTGGTCAGCTACATGGCCCTGGGCAGCATCCACGCCAGCCTCCCCCTGGGCATTGCGGTGGGCCTGGTGGTGGGTTTCATCCTGCCGCCCCTCTCCGCCTATACATACCGCATCCAAAACGGCATGAACTTGTATAACATGGGCTTTGCCTGCGGATTGTTCGCCATGATGGTGGTGCCGATTCTCACCGCTTTTGGCGATAAGCCCACCACCGCCCTGTACTGGGAGGACTATCAGGGCGGGATCTTTATGGTTCTGTTGTCTTTGGCCTGCGCCAGCTTTATTCTCTTCGGCTCTTTTGGCACGGATATGCCGGCGAAAACCGTCTGGTCCCGGTATTGGATCATCCTCTCCGACACCACAGGCCGGGCCCCCAGCGACTATCTCCGTATGTTCGGCGCTGGGCCGGTGCTGGTGAATATCGGCGTCAACGGCATTATCGGAATGCTTTACATCCTCTTAGTAGGCGGGCAACTGAACGGGCCCACGGTGGGTGGAATTTTCACCATCATGGGCTTCTCCGCCTTCGGTAAAAACGCCTTCAACATTATCCCCGTTATGCTGGGGGTGTATCTGGGGGCCTATGGCATGCACTACACGCCGGACTATCCCGCCCTTCAGCTGGCAGGACTGTTTGGCACCTGCCTCGCGCCCATATCCGGCCACTTCGGCTGGCCCTACGGGATTTTGGCGGGGTTTATCCACTCGGCCCTGGTTTTGCAGACCGGCGGGCCTGTGGCGGGCTTGAACCTCTATAACAACGGCTTCTCCGGAGGCCTTATCGCCATCGTCCTGTACCCCACTATCACCGCGATTGCCCGCCACCGCCGTCCCCATTTGCAGGAGCACGATTACTACGAGCTGTTCGAGGCCAGTGAACCCGCGGATGTGAACCAGTGGGGCTTGCGGGAAAAATGGACCCTGGCCTTTTTAAAGCGGCTGTTCCGGCGGGATGAGCAGGTCGTCCGCCAGCTGCTGAGGACCGCCGCCATGGAAGTGGGGCAGGAGGCGAAAGCCGCCGGCCACGCCGTGGAACCAGTAGAGGAGCCGGCGGACCCGTTTGGGGAGTAACGCGCTTCAAACAAGGATAACCCGGCCCCGGAGCATGGCTCCGGGGCCGGGCTTTGTGTTTTTTGCGGCAGGTCAGTCCTGCCGGATGTGTACGTTCAGATGGTCGTAGGTTATCTCCACCCCCGCCTGGGCGAAGGCGTCCCGCAGATGCTCCGCCAGGGCGCACCGCGCCGCGAAGAAGTTGGCGGGCTCTGTCCAGCAGTAGACCGTATATTCTATGCCGCCGGTCTTGTACCCGGAGAGAACCACCATGGGCGGCGGGTCGGCCAGCACGTCTTCCGTGGCCGCAACCGCCTGGAGACAGGCGGCCCTCACCGTCTCCGTAGAGGCGCTGTCGGCGGCGCAGATGACCTGCGTCACCCGGCGGCGGCCGGAGGCGGTGTAGTTGGTCATCTGGGAATCCGCCATGGTCTTGTTGGGCAGCATCACCAGCTGGCCGTCGGGCGTGATCAGCTTAGTATAGTTGAGGGTGATCTCATCCACCGTTCCCACCGCGCCGGACACCTCGATATAGTCTCCCAGGGCAAAGGGGTGGGAGGCGAAAATCACCAGCCCCCCGGCCATATTGGCCAGCACGTCCTCCGCCGCCAGGGTGATTCCCAGAGAGAGGACTGACAGCAGGGCTACCAGGGAGGAGATATCCACGCCCAGGTTGGTGATCACGATGATGGCCGTGACCAGATACAGGCCGATTTTCAGGGCGCGGAAAACGATTTTCCGCATCCGCTGGTCCAGATGGGACCGGGAGAGAATCCGGCCGGAAATTTTCAGCAGAAGGCGGACCACCACCAGGGCAATGACCAGCAAAATGGCCGTGTTGACCATCGCTGTCAGGGAAATAGACTGGAAAAATCCCTGTACGGCGGCGGAGATCTCGTTCATGGCTTAAAAATCCGCGCTGCCCACGGTCCGGGGATGGGGCAGAACGTCCCGGATGTTGCTGACTCCGGTGAGGTACATCACCAGCCGCTCAAAGCCCAGGCCGAAGCCCGCGTGGCGGCAGGAGCCGTAGCGCCGGAGGTCGCAGTACCACCAGTAGTCTTCCGGCTTCATGCCCAGCTCCGCGATGCGGCTCTCCAAAACCTCCAGCCGCTCTTCGCGCTGGCTGCCGCCGATGATCTCGCCGATGCCGGGGACCAGGCAGTCCGCCGCGGCCACGGTCTTTCCGTCGTCGTTAAGGCGCATGTAAAAGGCCTTAATCTCCTTGGGATAGTCGGTGACAAAGACCGGGCGCTTGTAGACCTGCTCCGTGAGATAGCGCTCATGCTCCGTCTGCAAATCGCAGCCCCAGTAAACCTTGTAGTCGAATTTGTCGTTGTTTTTCTCCAGAATCTCCACGGCCTCCGTATAGGTCACCCGGCCGAAGTCGGAGGAGGCCACGTGATTCAGGCGGTCTTTGAGTCCCTTGTCCACGAAGCTGTTGAAGAAGTCCAGCTCCTGGGGGCACTTCTCCATAACCTCCCGGATGACGGACTTGATCATGGCCTCGGCGATGTCCATGTCGCCTTTCAGGTCGCAGAAGGCCATCTCCGGCTCGATCATCCAGAACTCGGCGGCATGGCGGGCGGTGTTGGAGTTCTCCGCCCGGAAGGTGGGGCCGAAGGTGTACACGTCGCCAAAGGCCATGGCGAAGTTTTCCGCGTTCAGCTGGCCGGAGACGGTGAGGTTAGCGGGCTTGCCGAAGAAGTCCTGGGAGAAATCGATTCTGCCGTCCTCGGTCCGGGGGGGATTCTCCGGGTCCAGGGTGGTGACCCGGAACATCTCGCCCGCGCCCTCGCAGTCGCTGGCGGTGATAATGGGGGTGTGGACGTAGACAAAGCCCTGGCTCTGGAAGAAGTTGTGAATGGCGTAGGCCGCAACGCTCCGCACCCGGAAGGCGGCGGAGAACAGGTTGGTTCTGGGCCGCAGGTGCTGGATGGTCCGGAGAAACTCCACACTGTGGCGCTTCTTCTGGAGGGGGTAATCCGGGGTGGAAGCGCCCTCCACCTCGATTTTGGAGGCTTTCAGCTCCAGGGGCTGCTTGGCCTCCGGGGTGAGGACCACCGTTCCGGTGACAATCAGGGCCGCGCCCACGTTCTGGGCGGCGATATCCTTGTAGTTGGCGAGGCTCTCCGCCGCCATAACCACTTGGAGGTTTTTGAAGCAGGAGCCGTCGTTCAGCTCCACGAAGCCGAAGTTCTTCATATCCCGGATGGTCCTGGCCCAGCCGCCTACGGTAATCTCCCGGCCGGAGAGGGTTTCGCTGTCGGCGTACACCGCCGCGATTTTCGTATACTGCATATTCCTTCACCTATCCTCTGGCGTCCGGCGGGGAAATAGGGGCCGGAGCCAAAAATTTTCACGGTTTATCTATTGTACACTGGTTTCCCGGCTTTTACAAGAGGGTAGGGTGGTTTTTACAAAAAAGGCGGGTTTTAACCCTCGGTTATGTATGTGCACCGCACTATGAAAAGTGGACAATACCGCTGTGTTCACTTTCGCAGGGGTAAACAAAGGCAAAAGCCTCTGTTTCCAAGGGTTTTGGGCATCTTCGGTATACTCAGGTTTTGCCCAAAAGAAAAAACCTCAGAGGAAGCATTTTGCTTCTTCTAAGGTTTTTCTCTGTGGCCTCGGCGCTACCACCTTGTGATTGCGGTGAAATCCTCTGTTTTGCAGTTCAGCGGTGATTCGTCTATAACCATAACGCCCCTTGTGTTCTGCAAATATTCTTTGGATTTCGGTCTTTGCCGATGCAT
>JAAVHG010000106.1 GCA_014799855.1 Oscillibacter sp. | reverse complement strand
GACGCAGGACTCTCCCGCGTCCCCCGCATGACGGATAAATTGGACGATGGTTTACTTCATATCCAGGATCTGCTGATACAGGTCGGGCGCCTTGTCGATAGCCTCCTGGATAGCGGGGGCGCTGGAGCAGGCCTCCTGCCAGGGACCCTTGTCGGCTACGTCAACTACGTTGCAGCCCTCGTCCTTCAGCTGCTGGAGGACCTCGTCCTCAGCGGACTGGGACAGATTCTGGTTGAACGCCTGGACTTCCTTGCCGGCTTCCATGATGATCGTCTGCTGGGCGGGAGTGAGCTTCGCCCAAGCGGTGTCGGTGATAACGGCCTGGATAGCGCCCAGGGTGTGGCCGTCCAGGATGAGGTTGTTAGCCACCTCGGGGAAGGCGTTGGACTTGTAGTTGGCGATGGGCTGCTCGGCGACGTCACACACGCCGGTGTTCAGAGCGGAGTACAGCTCGCCGAAGGAGACCACCGTGGGAGAGCCGCCCAGGGACTCCACCATGCCGTTCATAATGGGGTCGTTGGACACGCGGACCTTCAGGCCGTTCAGGTCATTGATGTTGTTGATGGGCCGGTTGGCGAAGAAGTGGCGGAAGCCCTCCTCACCGTAGAAGATGCCGCGCAGGGGCAGGCCGATCTCCTGGGGCTCGTTGAGGAATTCCTGGGCCAAATCGCTGTTGGCGAAATTCCACCAGTGGTCGCGGCTCTCAAAGGTGAAGGGCAGGGAGAGCAGCACGGACTTCTCGGCGCCGTAGCTGGTCAGGGCGAAAGCGGAGATACGGCTCATATCAATGGAGTCGTCGCCGCCCACGATGGCGTCCAGCACGTCGTTCTCGGAACCCAGAACGCCGCTGTAACGCACGTCGATGGTGATGGAGCCGCCGGACTTCTCTTCCACCAGGCGCTTGAACTCGGTGGCGGTCTGGCCGACGATGGTGTCCTCCGGGTTGACCTCGGCGTAAACCAGGGTCACCTTGGGGTCATTGGCCACGTCGCTGGTATCAGCGGGTTCGCTGGGGGTGCTGCCGCCGTTGCCGCCGGAGCTGGCGCCGCCGCTGCCGCCGCCGCAGGCGGCCAGGCTCAGCACCATGACCAGGGTGAGCAGTGCGCAAAGAATTTTTTTCATCTCAAGTCCTCCTTGTAAAATTTGTGGAGCTCTTTTGGAGCTTCCACCTGGAACATAGCTGTATCATACCACATTTTTCACATCTTTGTCCACTAGTATACTAGTTAAAAATATTCCCGCCTTTTTGTATAGTTTGCCAAAAAACTGGGAAAACCATTGCGTTTCCGCCTCCGCATTTGCTATACTCAGCCCAGCCGGCGGCAATGAAAGAAGAGGCCGGACCGGCGGTCGTCCCGTCCGGCAGACGGGGGAAGCAGGAGGAGCTCTATGGAAAAACAACTGATTGTGCCGTCCAGAGTGGACGAGGATACCTTTACCCGGTTCGGGTTGTTCGACACCTTCCGCGTGCAGAAGCGGTGGCGTCCTCCGGCGTTGTTCGCGGCGCTGTTCTGCGTCTTCTCTGCGGTGTGCCTGGCCTCCGGGCGGGAGGGCGGCCGCTTTTTGGGAGGCGTCCTTCTGCTGGTGGGGCTGGGGCTGCCCGCCGCCTATCTGATCAATTTCTTCCTCTCTCTGAAACAGCAGGCCAAGCGGCTGAAGCTGGACGGCAGGCGCATCGTCTATACGCTCCGCTTCCAGCCGGAAGGCGTGGCCGTCAACTCCGGCCAGGAGGAAACCAGCCTCACCTGGGCGCAGGTTCACCACGTCTACCGGGCTCCCGGCTGCACCTACCTCTACGCCGCCCCCCGCAAGGCCTTCCTCCTCCCCCACAGCGGCCAGGAGGATGCCGTGTGGCATTTTATGGAGGCCAATCTCCCGGAGGAAAAGCGGACAATATTGGATAAGAAGTAACTATTAAAGAAAATGTAGATAAATACAGAGGCGGCGGTCTGCCGCCTCTGTTTCGCTTCCCTCGCCCGGAACGCGCGAAAACGTGAGCATTGGACCACCTGCCCCCTTTCGATGTACCAGCCAACAAGTCAGCGCCAAAAAATCAGCCTCGAGCCCAGCACAGCGGGTCGAGGCTGAAAGCGAAGAAATTCCCATCATAGCGCAGTTTTCGCCGATAGGCGGAAACGGAGCGGTAATGGGAATTTCTGAGCTGCCCCGCTTTTTAAAACATTCCGTCTCCCTTCCGCCATATTGTACAAAATTTACAGGATAAATTATCCGTTTTACCATCTTGCACTCTAGTATACAAGAATATTATAATGGGGATAGTCAAATTGGTTTGCCATACCCGCGCAACTATTTTATTTTTAGGAGGAACCCTGCCATGAATGATGTTTTGAAGACCGCCTCCAATATCGGCATCATCCCCGTCATCGCCATTGAGAACGCCGACGACGCCGTGCCCCTGGCCCGGGCCCTCACCGCCGGAGGCCTGCCCGCCGCGGAGATCACCTTCCGCACCGCCGCCGGGGAGGAGTCCATCCGCCGGGTGGCCAAGGAGTGCCCGGAGGTGCTGGTGGGCGCCGGAACCGTGCTGAACATGGACCAGTGCCGCCGCGCCCTGGACGCCGGCGCGCGGTTTATCGTCTCCCCCGGCTACAATCCGGAGCTGGTGGACTTCTGCGTAAAGGAGAACGTGGTGGTGCTCCCCGGCTGCGTCAACGCCTCCGACATGACCCGCGCCTTCAACGCGGGGCTGGAAGTAGTGAAGTTCTTCCCCGCCGAGCAGTCCGGCGGCGTGGGCTTTTTGAAGGCCCTGGCCCCGGTGATTCCCCTGAAATTCATGCCCACCGGCGGCGTGAACACCAAGAACCTGATGGACTACCTGTCCTTCAACCGGATCGCCGCCTGCGGCGGTACCTGGATGGTGAAAAAGGACCTGATCGAGGGCCACCGCTGGGAGGAGATCACCGCCATCTGCAAGGACGCCGTGAAGACCATGCTGGGCTTCTCCCTGGCCCACGTGGGCGTCAACTGCGAGAGCGAGGCCGAGGCGGAGAAGGCCGCCAAGACTATGTGCGCCCTCTTCGGCCTGGAGTACAAGCCCGGCAACAGCTCCATCTTCGCCGGAGGCGCGGTGGAGTATATGAAGACCCCGTACCTGGGCAGAAACGGCCACATCGCCATCGCCACCAACAGCCTGGACCGGGCCGTCTACCACCTGGGCCGCCAGGGCGTGGAGTTTGACGAGTCCACCCGCAAGCCCAAGGCCATTTACCTGAAGGACGAGGTGGCCGGCTTCGCCATCCATCTGGTGCAGAAGTGAGCATTCCCGCCCGGCGGGCGGATCACGAAAAAAACCAATCATTTTAGGAGGAAATCAACATGGCAAAGGTAGTCACCTTCGGCGAGCTGATGATCCGGCTCCAGCCCTATAATTACGAGCGCTTTGTCCAGGCGGATCACCTGGAATTCACCTTCGGCGGCGGCGAGGCCAACGTGGCCGTGTCCCTGGCCAACTACGGCCTGGACGCCGCCTACGTCACCAAGCTCCCCGCCCACGCCATCGGCCAGGCGGCGGTGAACTCCCTCCGCCGTTACGGCGTGGACACCAGCATGATCGTCCGGGGCGGCGACCGGGTTGGCATCTATTTCAACGAGAAGGGCGCCTCCCAGCGGGGCAGCGTGTGTATCTATGACCGGGCCCACTCCGCCATCCAGGAGGCCACCACCGCCGACTTCGACTNGGACNNNANNTTTGANGGCGTGGANTGGTTCCACTTCACCGGCATCACCCCGGCCCTGGGCCCCAANGTGGTGGAAATCTGCAAGGAGGCCTGCAAGGCCGCCAAGGCCAAGGGCGTGAAGATCTCCTGCGACCTCAACTACCGGGGCAAGCTGTGGACCCGCGAGCAGGCCCGGGCGGCCATGACGGACCTCTGCCAGTATGTGGACGTGTGCATCTCCAACGAGGAGGACGCCAAGGACGTGTTCGGCATCGAGGCCGAGGCCACCGACATCTACGCCGGCGAGATCAACCGGGAGGGTTACAAGAGCGTAGCCAAGCAGCTGGCCGACAAGTTCGGCTTCGAGAAAGTGGCTATCACCCTCCGGGAGTCCCACTCCGCCTTTGACAACGGCTGGTCCGCCATGCTGTACGACGTTGCCAGCGGCGAATACTGCTTCTCCAAAAAGTATGAGCTTCACATCATCGACCGGGTAGGCGGCGGCGACAGCTTCGGCGGCGGCCTCATCTACTCCCTGATGACCGGAAAGAGCACCCAGGCGGCGGTGGAGTTTGCCGTGGCGGCCTCCGCCCTGAAGCACTCCATCGAGGGCGACTACAACATGGTGACTGTCTCCGAAGTAGAGAAGCTGGCCGGGGGAGACGGCTCCGGCCGCATCCAGCGGTAAGGCTCCAGGGCCGTCCTACCGGGCGGCCCTACCAAATATTGAGGAGGATTTACGATGAAAGCGTTTATGGACAAGGATTTCCTGCTGGAAACCGAAACCGCGAAGCACCTCTATCACGATTACGCCGCCAAAATGCCCCTGGTGGACTACCACTGCCACATCTCCCCCAAGGAGATCTACGAGGACCGCCGCTTTGAGAGCCTGGCCCAGGTGTGGCTGGGAGGCGAGAACCCTGACGGCACCTACTTCGGCGACCATTATAAATGGCGTCTCATGCGCTCCCACGGCATCTCCGAGGACTACATCACCGGAAACAAGGACGGCGCGGAGCGGATTGAGAAGTTCGCCCAGGCCCTGGAAATGGCTATCGGCAATCCCATGTACCACTGGTGCAACCTGGAGCTGCGGCAGTTCTTCGGCTACGACAAGCCCCTGACCCCGGAAAACGCCAAAGAAGTCGCCGCCTTCTGTGCGGAAAAGCTGCAAAACGACCCCAGCATGACCGTCCGGGGCCTGATCCGNCAGGCCAACGTAGCCATGATCGGCACCACCGACGACCCCATCGACACTCTGGAGTGGCACGAGAAGATCGCCGCCGANCCCACCATCGACGTGAAGGTCTGCCCCTCCTTCCGCCCCGACAAGGCCATCAACATCAATAAGCCNGGCTTNGCCGAATACATCGCCCTGCTGGCCAAGAGCGTNGGCAANGCTTCCCTCTCCACCACCGANGACGTGTGCAAGGCCCTGACGGAGCGGCTGGAATTCTTCGCCAAGCTGGGCTGCCGGGCCAGCGACCACGGNCTGGACTACATCCCCTTCCGGCCNGTCTCCCTGGCGGAGAGCGACGCCGCCCTGGCNAAGGTCCTCAGCGGCGGGACCGTCACCGTGGANGAGGCGGAGGGCTACCAGACCGCNATTCTGCTGCACCTGGGCCGGGAATACCACCGGCTGAACATCGCCATGCAGCTCCACTACTCCTGCCTGCGGAACATGAACGAGCGGATGTACGCCAAGATGGGCCCGGACACCGGCTTTGACATGATCGCCCAGAACACCTGCGGCGGCGACATCGCCCGCCTCCTCTCCGCCCTGGACAAGGACGGCCAGTGCCCCAAGACCATCCTGTACTCCCTGAACCCCGCCGACAACGAGCAGCTGGGCACCATGCTGGGCTGCTTCCAGTCCGACGAGCTGCCGGGGAAGATTCAGCACGGCTCCGCCTGGTGGTTCAACGACACCAAGAGCGGCATGGAGGCCCAGATGAAGTCCCTGGCCAACCTGGGGCTTCTGGGGAACTTTGTGGGGATGCTGACGGACTCCCGCTCCTTCCTCTCCTACGCCCGCCACGACTATTTCCGCCGGATTCTCTGCAATCTGCTGGGGAACTGGGTGGAAAACGGCGAGTATCCCAACCATGACGCGTCCTTGAAGAAGATTGTGGAGGGCGTCTGCTACAACAACGCCGCCCGGTACTTCGCCCTGTAAGCCATGGGGGACGCTATAGAACAGAGCCGGCGGGAGGACCGCCTGCTGCGGTGTACGCTCTTCGCGTTTTTCGTCAGCGGCGCGGCCTCCCAGCCTCTGGGGTCCTTTATCCCCTTTCTCCGCCAGAGCTACGGGTTCAGCTATGATCTCTCCGGGGTCCTGATCTCCTGCCAGTCCATCGGCAATCTGATTGCCGTGCTGCTGGCGGGGATTCTCCCGGCGTATCTGGGACGGCGGCGGAGCATCCTGCTCACCGGCGTTTGGATGGCGGCGGGGTATCTGATTTTCGCCAGCGGCGTCGGCGCGCCGGCGGTGCTGATTGCCGCCTGCCTCATGACCGGCATAGCCCGCGGCGGCAACTCCAACTTCGCCAACACCATGATCTCCACCCTGCCGGGGGAGAAGGCCGCCCGGGGGTACAACCTGCTTCACGGCTGCTTTGCCATTGGAGCCCTTCTGTCTCCCCTGCTGCTGGTGTTCTGCACCACCCGCTTTCCTCAAACGGGCTGGCGGATGATGGCGGCGGGGCTGTGCCTCCTCTGCGTCAGCCAGCTGGTGGTCTACGCCAAAATGCCCCTGCCGCCGGAGAGCGGGGCCAAGGGCATCCGGACGGTGGACCGGAGCTTTTTGAAGGTCAAGCGCTTCTGGCTGGGTTCCGCCATGCTGTTTTTCTACATCTCCGCCGAGTACGCCATTGTAGGCTGGCTGGTGACGTATTTCCAGGACGCCGGAATCCTCCGGGCGGACTACGCCCAGATGATGAACAGCCTCCTCTGGCTGGTGATCTTCATCGGCCGGATGGTGGGAGCCGCCGTCACCGGGCGCGTCTCCCGGGCCAAGCTGCTGATGACCGACGGCTTCGGCCTCTTCGCCTTCTTCCTGCTGATGTTCCTCAGCCGGACGCCGGGGCCCATCATCCTGGGACTTATGGGTGTGGGGGCCTTCATGGCCACCATCTACCCCACCGCCTTCGCCTTCGGCAGCGACTGCGTGAAGGGCAACGACCTGGGCTGCAGCGTCATGATCTTCACCGGGAGCGCCGGCGGCGTGATCACGCCCGCCCTGGTGGGCTTTGTGGCGGAGCGGGCCGGCATCCGGGCGGGTATGGGCCTCATCGCCGCCTATACGGCCCTGCTGCTGATCTCCATTCTGCTGAGCGTCTACAGCGCCGGAAAGGCCCAGCGGGACCAATCCGCCGCCTGAACAGCCTCGCAAGACCCCGGAGCTTCTCCGGGGTCTTTTTCTATCTTTTCCTGGGTAATTTTCACAATATATTGGACACTTTTTCCACAAAACGCCGAATTTTCCCCTCCCCTCATCCGAAGAAAACAACCGCCGGCGGAAGAGACTGGACAACGGGGCAAAAGTGCTGTAAAATAGACTTAAAATCCCTGTCAGACGGGTAAAATATCCATCTTTCAGGCCGGATACGGGTAAAATATGGAGAAAAAGCATCAAAAGGAGCGTGTGGAAATGATCGATATCCTCACCATCGGCGAGCTGCTGATTGACCTGACTCAGACAGGCGTCAACCCGGCTGGCGTTCCCCTGTTTGCCGCAAACCCCGGCGGCGCGCCGGCCAACGCGGCGGTAGCCGCCGCGAAGCTGGGGGCCAAAACCGCCTTTACGGGCAAGGTGGGCCGTGACGGCTTTGGCCGCTACCTCCGCCAGGTGCTCCGGGACAACGGCGTGGACGACCGGGGCCTCCGGGAGGACAGCCTCCCCACCACCATGGCTATCGTCTCCGTAGACAGCACCGGAGAGCGGGACTTCCGCTTCGTCCGGGGGGCCGACGCGGCGCTCACCGCCGAGGAGGTGGACGAGACCGCCATTGCCGGCAGCAAAATCCTCCACTTCGGCTCCGTAAGCCTGACGGCGGGCCCCGCCCGTGCCGCCACCATCTTTGCCGCCCGCAGCGCCCGGCGGTCCGGCGTTCTGGTCAGCTATGACCCCAACTACCGCCCCGCCCTGTGGAGCAGCGAGGCGGAGGCGGTGGAGTGGATGAAGCTCCCCCTGCCCCTGGTGGACGTGATCAAGCTGGCGGAGGAGGAGCTTCCCCTGCTGACCGGCACGTCCGGTTTGGAGGAGGGTTCCCGGATTCTGGAGGAACAGGGCGTCAAGCTGATTCTGGTAACTCTGGGCGGCGACGGCGTGTTCTGCCGCTGGCAGGGAAAGACGTGGCGCCAGCCCGGAATCCCCGTCAAGGTGGCCGACACCAACGGCGCGGGAGACACCTTCTTCGGCGCCGCCCTCAGCCGCCTGTGCCAGCGGGGGGAAAAGCCNCTGGAGGGCCTGGANTCCGCGGAATTGAAGGACATTCTGGCCTTNGCCAACCGGGCNGCGGCCTTCACCTGCTCCCGNAGCGGCGCCATTCCCGCCATGCCNACTNTGGATGAGCTTTTTGATGAACAAGGAGGCCCGCGGATGCCATGATCTACCACGTTACGGATTTTGACCGCCGGCTGGCCCGCCATTACGACGAGCTGAAATGGCTCTACATGGAGCTGTACCACAACGANGGGGCCGCCTTTGACTACTTCACCAAAATGCTCCGCCGCTGCTGGGAGCAGCGGAAGGAGGACCTCCGGGAACAGGATCTGCGCCGGGAGGCGGACCCCGGCTGGTACCGGGGCCGGGACATNCTGGGGATGATGCTGTATGTCAACGCCTTNGCCGGAGATTTGAACGGCGTGAAGAAGAAACTGCCATACATCAAGGAGTGCGGGGTGAACTATGTCCACCTGATGCCCCTTCTGGAATCTCCCAAGGGCCGCAGCGACGGCGGCTACGCCGTCTCCGACTTCCGGAAGGTCCAGCCNGAGCTGGGCACCATGGAGGANNTGGANTCCCTGGCCNNCGCCTGCCGNAAGGCGGGAATCCGGCTNTGCCTGGATTTCGTCCTTAACCACACCAGCGAGGACCACGAGTGGGCCCGGCGGGCGCGGGCCGGAGAGCCGGGCTACCGGGAGCGGTATTTCTTCTACGACAGCTGGGACATTCCCCGNGAGTTTGANAAAACCGTCCCCCAGGTATTCCCCACCACCGCCCCCGGCAGCTTTACCCAGCTGGACAACGGCCAGATNGTCATGACCAACTTTTATCCCTACCAGTGGGATCTGAACTACGCCAATCCNGTGGTGTTCAACGACATGACGGAAAACCTCCTGTACCTGGCCAACCAGGGCATCGACGTGCTNCGCCTGGACGCCACNCCCTACATCTGGAAGGAGCTGGGNACTTCCTGCCGCAACCTCCNCCAGGTCCACACCCTGTCCCGGATGCTGCGGATGGCGGTNGAGATTGTCTGCCCCAGCGTNCTGCTCCTGGGCGAGGTAGTCATGGAGCCGGCCAAGGTGGTCCCCTATTTCGGCACCACGGAGAAGCCCGAGTGCCACATGCTCTACAANGTCACCNCCATGGCCACCACNTGGCACACCCTGGCTACCGGGGACGTATCCCTGNTGAAACGGCAGATGGAGGCGGTGTTCTCCCTGCCCAGGGACTTCCTCTTCCTGAACTACCTCCGCTGTCACGACGACATCGGCTGGGGGCTGGACTACCCCTGGCTGAAGGAGCGGTTCCTCATCGACGAGGTGGCCCACAAAAAGTACCTCAACGACTATTTCACCGGAAAATGGCCGGGGACGTGGAGCCGGGGAGAGCTGTACAACGACGACCCCCGCCTGGGAGACGCCCGCCTCTGCGGCACCACCGCCTCCCTCTGCGGGGTAGAGGCCGCTGTGTTTGAGGCGGACGACGATAAGCTGCAGCTGGCGGTGGACCTGGATC
>JAAVHG010000105.1 GCA_014799855.1 Oscillibacter sp. | reverse complement strand
TATTCCACTTGGCCTTGAAAAAAGCGGGAATCAGGGCCCACAGGCCGCCCGCGATGGCGGCGGCCACGCCCATAACCGCCAGGAGGACGGGGCCGGACAGCCGGTCCGTCCAGAAGAGGGCGAAGTAGCTGGCGGCAATGGCCCCGGCGGTGATTTGACCCTCCGCGCCGATGTTCCAGAACCGCATTTTGAAGCAGGGGGCGATAGCCAGAGCGCAGCCCAGCAGGGGGATGGCGATTTTCACTGTCTGCCGGATGGCGGTTTTCTTCCCCAGCGCGCCGGAGAGGATCGTGCCGTAGGCGGTGACGGGGTTTACGCCGGTGATGCTGATAACCAGGGCCCCCAGAACCAGGGCGAAGAGGATGGAGCCCAGGCGGATGCACCAGATTTTCCACGGCTCCATGGCGTCCCGCTTGGCGAGGCGGATGAAGGGAGTTTTCGTCTCCATTTACACGGCCTCCTTTCCACCCAAACGGGTCATCAGCAGTCCGATTTGGTCCTTGGTTACGGAGCGGGCGTCCACAATGCCGCTGACCTGGCCGCCGCAGAGGACCAGAATCCGGTCGCACAGCTCCAGCAGCACGTCCAGATCCTCGCCTACGTAAATAACGGCCGCGCCCTTCATCTTCTGTTCCGTGAGAAGATTGTAAATGGTATAGGAGGTGTTGATGTCCAGGCCCCGGACGGCGTAGGCGGTCATCAGCACCGAGGGAGCGGTAGCGATCTCCCGGCCCACCAGCACCTTCTGCACGTTGCCGCCGGAGAGGCGGCGGACGGGGAACTCCGTGCCGGGGGTCACAACCTCCAATTCCTTCCAGACCTGCAAGGCCAGTTCGTTGGGGTCTCTGCGGTTGACGAAGACGCTCCTGCCCTTTTTCCAGGACCGGAGCATCATGTTTCCGGTCATGCCCATGGAGCCCACCAGGCCCATGCCCAGCCGGTCCTCCGGCACAAAGGCCATGACCACGCCGGCCCGGCGGATTTGCAGGGGAGTCTTTCCCAAAAGCTCCGTCTCGCCGCCCTCAATGGGGGAGTACATCACGGAGCCCTCCGCCGGATACAGGCCGCTGATGGCCTCCAGCAGCTCCTTCTGGCCGGAGCCGGCGATGCCGGCAATGCCTAGGATTTCCCCGCCCATGGCGGTAAAGGAGACATTATCCAGCTTTTTCACGCCCTCCGCGTCCAGGCAAGTGAGGTTTTTCACCTCAAGCCGCTTGATCAGGGAGTCGCAGCGGGGGCGGTCGATGTTCAGGGTGACGGCGTGGCCCACCATCATGTCGGTAAGGGCCTGGGGGTTGGTCTCAGCGGTGTTGACGGTGCCGATGTACTTTCCCTTCCGGAGGACGGCCACCTTGTCGGAGAGGGCCATGACCTCGTGGAGCTTGTGGGTGATGATGACAATGGCCTTCCCGTCCGCCCGCATATTCCGCAGCACGTCAAAGAGCTTGTCGGTTTCCTGGGGGGTCAGCACGGCGGTGGGCTCGTCCAGAATCAGCACCTCCGCCCCCCGGTAGAGGACCTTGACAATCTCCACCGTCTGCTTCTGGGAGACGGACATGTCGTAGATTTTTTGGGTGGGGTCGATGTCGAAGCCGTATTTCTCGCAGATGGCCCGGACCTTTTCATTAGCGGCCTTGATATCCAGGCGGCCCTCGTCCTCCAGGCCCAGAATGATGTTTTCCGCAGCGGTGAACACGTCCACCAGCTTGTAATGCTGGTGAATCATGCCGATGCCGTAGGAAAAGGCGTCCTTGGGGGAGCGGATGGAGACAGGCTTTCCCTCCGCCAGGATCTGCCCCTCGTCGGGGAAGTAGATGCCGGAGAGCATGTTCATGAGGGTGGTTTTTCCGCTGCCGTTTTCTCCCAGCAGGGAGAGGATCTCCCCACGGTTCAGCTGTAAATCAATGCCGTCGTTGGCCACCACCTCGCCGAAGCGCTTGGTAATGCCCTTTAGTTCAATTGCGCATACACTTTTTTCCAAATTCACTCATCCTTTCTACAGCCGTCCCGCTGGAGGGAAAGTCAGAATTCCAGTGGGATGGCCGCTAAGAGGTCCCGGCCGGGAGGGGCCGGGCGGAGTCCGGATGGATGGGGAGGGCCGTCCGCCGCCGAGGCGGAAGCCCTCATATAGAGAAAAGGGCCGCGTGCGCGGCCCTTTTCAAAATCGGGTTGCTTAGAAGGCGGAGTTCAGCCACTCGATGCCGTCCACAGACAGGGCGAAGTAAGGAGCGGACTGGAAGTAGGACTCGTGGAAGGCGCCGTCGAAAACGGCCTCCTCGGAATCGGGAGCGTAATCGCCGTCGGTGTCCAGAGCCAAAGCACTGGTCAGGGGCTGGCCGCTGATGGTGAAGGTGCTGGTGTCGAACACCTGCAGAGCGCCGGAGCGGATCTGCTCCTCCACTTCCGCCAGCTTTTCGGCGGTGCCCTCGGCGGCAATGGCCTCGTTGAGATCGGTCATAACCACAGCGCCCATATCCATGCCGTGGCACCAATCCTGCTCAAACTCCTGGCCGTTGGCCACGGCCTCGATGATGTACTCGAAGTACACGGACCAGTCGATGCGGGTGCCGATGATGGAGGCCTCGGGAGCCACGCCGGTCATATCGTTGTTGTAGCCGGTGTGATACACGCCCTTGGTCTGGGCGGTGGTGGCGGGGGTGGTGTTGTCGGAGTGCTGGGAGATCATGACGCAGCCCATGTCGGCCAGAGCGTCGGCGGCGTTGCCCTCGGCGGTGGCGTCAGACCAGGAGCCCACGAACTGGACCTTCATGGTGACGCTGGGGCAGACGCTGCGGGCGCCCAGGAAATAGCTGGTGAAGCCGGAGATAACCTCGGCGAAGGAGTAAGCGCCCACGTAGCCGATGACGGCCTGGTCGGCGGTGATCTCGCCGTTGTCAATCATCTCCTGCATCTTCATGCCGGCGGCCACGCCAGCCAGGTAGCGGCCCTCGTAGATGTTGGCGAAAGCGTTGTGGGTGTTGGGCAGATCGTCGCCCCAGGAGGCCTGGTTGGTGCAGGATACGAACTCGATGTCGGGATAGTCGGGGGCGACCTTCAGCATGAAGTCCTCAAAGCCGAAGGAGTTGTTGATGATCAGCTGGCAGCCCTCCTCGGCCAGCTCCAGGTTGGCCTCCTCGCAGCTGTCGTTCTCGCCGATGTTCCACTTGACCGACCAATCCACGTCAATGCCCTTGGCGGCCAGCGCCTCGGTGGCCGCGTCCTTGCCGCGGATGAAGTTGTAGGTGTAGCCCTGGTCGTTCTCGTCGCCGATGCAGATGAGGCCGACCTTCACGCTGGTAGCGGCGCCGGAGCCGCTGCCGCCGCTGGTGGAAGAGCCGGAGTCAGCGGGCTGGGAGCCGCCGCCGGCAGGCGTGGAGCCGCCGCTGCTGCCGCCGCTGCTGCCGCCGCAGGCCGCCAGGCTCAGACAGAGAACCATCGCGGTCAAAAGCGCAAGAAACTTCTTCATTCAGATTTTCCTCCTTATATACTGCAATATTGAAAGGTATGACAAGGGAAGACTTGTCTCCTGCCATCATACCGTGGAAAGCGGGAAAATTCAACTCTATTTTAATAAAAATTTTAAAATTCCCCCCAGGAAACCAGTCCACGGCGGCGGTAATTTCACTTGGATAAGGGGAAAGAGGGGGAAAACTGGGAAAATTCCGAATTTTTAGCGGCGGTTTTGTGAAAAGTTACAAAGTTTCTCTTCGGACGGCCTATTGAGAGACGGTGGTGCCGGTTTTACCGGCCATGCCCTCCCCGGCTTTTTCCAGCAGGGTAATCAGGGCCGCGCGGCCGGGCTTGGACTCGGCGAATTTCAGCGCCGCCTGGACCTTGGGCAGCATGGAGCCTGGGGCGAACTGCCCCTGGGCGGCGTAGCCGCGGGCCTCCGCCGGGGTCATGTGGTCCAGCCATTTCTGATCCGGTTTGCCGAAGTTCACCGCAACCTTTTCCACCGCTGTCAGGATAATGAGTGCGTCGGCGTCCAGCAGCTCCGCCAGAAGCTCCGAGGCAAAGTCCTTGTCCACCACGGCTCCCGCGCCTTTCAGATGGTTCCCCTCCGTGGGGAAGACGGGGATGCCTCCGCCGCCGCAGGCTACCACCACCTGTCCGGCGTCCACCAGGGCCCGGATGGCGTCGATCTCCACCACGGCCTTGGGCAGGGGGGAGGCCACGCACCGCCGCCAGCCCCGGCCCGCGTCCTCCATAACGGCGTTGCCCCGGCGGCGCATTTCCTCCGCCTCCGCCTCGGTCATGAAGGCGCCGATGGGCTTGGAGGGGTTCTGGAAGGCGGGGTCCTGGGGGTCTACCTCCACCTGGGTCAGGATGGTGGACACCGGCTTCCGGATGCCCCGGTTGAGAAGCTCTTCCCGCAGGGCGTTTTGCAGGTCGTAGCCGATGTAGCCCTGGCTCATGGCGGTGCAGACGGACATGGGGGCCATGGGATGGGAGGAATCCTCCCGGGAGAGGGTGGTCATGGCGGTGTTGATCATGCCCACCTGGGGGCCGTTGCCGTGGGCCACCACCACCTGGTCTCCCCGTTCGATAAGGTCGGCGATGGCCTTGGCGGTGCCCTTCACGGCAATCATCTGCTCCGGCAGATTTTTTCCTAAGGCGTTGCCCCCCAGGGCGATGACGATACGCTGTGACATAAGGATCAACCTCTCTTGTCAGGAATGATTAGGGCTTGTTTGATAAATGGCAGAATGCCCAACGGCGAGAGATTTTTTTTTTTTTTATGGCGATTTGACGCAGCCATACTTGGTGTATGGCAAGGAAAATCAACGCAGAGTGGCGGAAAAAGATCCGCCGTTTGGGTGTTTTGCCATTTTTCAAACATGCCTTAGAAAATTTTCCGCTTGCTGCCGGAATCCATGGACATCAGGGCGCCCACGGGGTCCTTTACCTTGCTCATCATGATCATGGCGGCAATGATGTAGGGCTTGTAGCTGGCCTGCTTGTACAAAGGCACCAAATAGCGGTCGAAGACGGAGTTGTCCACCTCGCCCTCCGGGCAGCTGAGGCCGGTGATGTCGGCGGGGAGGCAGTGGAGGTACAGGGCGCTGCCGTTCCTGGTGCGGCGCATCATGGCTTCGGAGCAGGTCCAGTCCTTATGCTGGGCGTTCTGGGCCAGGAGCCGCTGCTCCAGGGCGTTGATGCCCGCCTGATCCCCGGCCTGATAGAGCTTTGTCCTCTCCTCCATGGCGGCGAAGGGGGCCCAGCTCTTGGGATACACGATGTCCGCCCCGTCGAAGGCCTCCTCCATGGTGGATACCTTCCTGTAGCTTCCGCCGGTGGCCTGGGCGTTCTTCTGGGCGATGGTCTCAATCTCCGGCATGACGCCGTACCCCTCGGGATGGGCCAGCACCACGTCCATGCCGAAACGGGTCATCAAGCCGATAACGCCCTGGGGCACGGACAGGGGCTTTCCATAGCTGGGGGAGTAGGCCCAGGTCATAGCGATCTTTTTCCCCTTCAGGTTCTCCACGCCGCCGAAATGGTGGATGATGTGGAGCATATCCGCCATGCACTGGGTGGGATGGTCCACGTCGCACTGGAGGTTCACCAGAGTGGGCTGCTGCTCCAGGATGCCGTCCCGGTAGCCCTCCTTCACCGCGTCCATGAAGGTCTTCTGGTACTTGTGGCCCTCGCCGATGAACATGTCGTCCCGGATGCCGATGACGTCGGCCATGAAAGACACCATGTTGGCGGTCTCCCGGACGGTCTCGCCGTGGGCGATCTGGGATTTCTTCTCGTCCAGGTCCTGGACCGCCAGGCCCAGCAGGTTGCAGGCGGAGGCAAAGGAGAACCGGGTGCGGGTGGAGTTGTCCCGGAAGATGGAGATACCCAGGCCGGAGTCGAAGATCCGGGTGGACTTGTTGCGCTCCCGCAGATCCCGCAGGGCGTCGGCCACGCTGAAGATGGCGTCCAGCTCCTCGTCGGTCTTATCCCAGGTCCAATAGAAGTCGGACTTGTACATATTGTTAATGTGCAGCTTTTCCAGATGCTGGGCCAGCTCAATGGTCTTGGACATGATAAACACTCCTTTATGGTGATTTTTGAAGCCGGGTCAGATTTCCGGGCCGTCCCAGCTGTCGGGCGTGTGGGGCAGGGGCGGCAGGGGAGGCTCTTTTACCAGACGCTTCAAGACGTGGAAAACCAGCGTCAGGGACACCGCGTGCATGACGAACAGCAGGGCAGTCAGCCGCAGCTCTCCAAAGTGATCATAATTGAGGTCCGCCGGGGACAGGCCGCCGATGAGAAACAGATCGCCGACAACGGCCAGGGCCGCCGCCCAGGAAAAGAGAATCCAAAGCCGAAAACCT
Source organism: Oscillibacter sp. (assembly GCA_014799855.1). GTDB lineage: Bacteria > Bacillota > Clostridia > Oscillospirales > Oscillospiraceae > Oscillibacter. The sequence continues at coordinate 11,304 of JAAVHG010000105.1, read as the reverse complement.
TTCATGGGAAATACCTCCGGAATATGGATTACTGGATGTCGTTGTCCGTCAGGCTCTGGCGGAACTCGGACGCGTCCCCGGTCTTGTTCTCCGGCTTATACAGCATGGGCACGGCGGCGTACAGCGCGGCGCAGGTGACCAGATCCTGCTTCCAGGTGATCTCGTTGGGGGCGTGGGCCTGGCTCTCCGCGCCGGGGCCGAAGCCCACGCAGGGGATGCCGTACCGGCCCTGGATGGATACGCAGTTAGTGGAGAAGGTCCACTTGTCCGTGAGGGGACGGCCCTCCCGCAGGTGCATGGCGTCCTTCTTGGGGTCCGCGTCGGCGTGGCCGATGCGCTTGCCGCCCCACAGGGCGGTGTGGGCGTCGATGAGGGCCTGGACGTGGGGGGCGCTCTCCTTGTTGATCCAGGTGGGGAAGAAGCACTCCGTCTCATAGACCGTGCCGGTCCAGGCGGGGCGGTCATACATGTACATGGAGACCTTCACGTCTTCGCCGTACTTCTTCACCGCGGGAAGCTGGCGGATTTCCTCCAGGCAGGAGTCCCAGGTTTCCCCGGCGGTCATGCGCCGGTCGATGGAGATGGCACAGGAGTCCGCCACGGCGCAGCGGGAGGGGGAGGTGTAGAAAATCTGGCTGACGGTGCAGGTGCCCCGGCCCAGGAACCGGGCGTCCTCGGCGTGTTCGGGGTTGAACTCCTCGTTCAGCATTTTCACCAGGCCCTTGACGCGGTTGCTGGGGCCGTCGCCGCTCTCGTTGAGGGCGCGGACGTCCTGGAGAATATCCGCCATTTTATAGATGGCGTTGTCTCCCCGCTCCGGGGCGGAGCCGTGGCAGGAGACGCCCTTCACGTCCACCCGGATCTCCATGCGGCCCCGGTGGCCCCGGTAGATGCCGCCGTCGGTGGGCTCGGTGGAAATGACGAACTCGATTTTGCCGCGGGCGTCCTCGGGACCGTTGAAATATTTGTTGACGATGTACTGCCAGCACATGCCGTCGCAGTCCTCCTCCTGGACGGAGCCGACCACCATAATCTTGTAGCCCTCGGGGATGAGGCCCAGATCCTTCATGATCTTCACGCCGTACACGGCGGAGGCCATGCCGCCCTCCTGGTCGCTGCCGCCCCGGCCGAAGATGATGTCCTCGGTCTCGTAGCCCTGGTAGGGGTCAGCCTCCCAGTTGTCGATGTTGCCGACGCCCACGGTGTCGATGTGGGAGTCGATGGCGATAATCTTGTCTCCTTCGCCCATCCAGCCGATGACGTTGCCCAGGCCGTCGATTTCCACCCGGTCATAGCCCAGCTTTTCCATCTCCGCCTTGATGCACATCACCACGTCCCGCTCTTCGCAGCTCTCGCTGGGATGGGAGATCATGTCCCGGAGGAACCGGGACATGTCCGCCTGACGGCCTCTGGCCGCTTCCTTGATCGCCTCAAAATCCATGGTAAAGCCCTCCATATCCAAAATCATTTTCCGCGCTTGACAGATATAGGTCATAGTTCACTGATCCTATGATAACACAAGATATGGGAATGTCAAACAAAATTTTAGAAAACCAAAAAAATTTTTTGAAAAAGTGTTGATTTCTCCAAAAACTGTGGTATGATGAAAGGGACCTGTGAGAAATTTCACGGAAACGGCGCGGAAACCTGTCGAGAGGAGGCGTGGTGTTGGAAAGCGGAAAATTGGAACTGCTGCGGCAGGTGGCCGCGGGCATCGCGGCGGAGTTCGGCAGCAGCTGCGAGGTGGTCATCCACGATCTCAGCAAAAATCCCGACCACAGCATCGTCCACATTGTCAACGGCCACGTTTCCGGCCGGAGGGTGGGAGACGGCGCGTCTAATGTGGTGATGGAGCAGCTGAAAACCAACGATCCCCAGCCCCGGGACCACCTCTCCTACCTGATGAAGACCCCGGACGGGAAGATCATCAAGTCCTCCACCGTCTACATCCGCAACGGCAAGGGAAAGGTCTCCGCCATTCTGGCTATTAACTACGATATCTCCCGGCTGCTGATGGTGGAGAGCGCCCTCCACGACCTGCTCTCCACCGAGGAGCCTGTCCCGGCGGAGCCGGAGCGGATTGTCAACATCAACGACCTTCTGGAGGAGTTGATCCAGCAGTCCGTGGCCCTGGTGGGCAAGCCTGTGGCCCTGATGAACAAGGACGACAAGGTCCGGGCGATCCAGTTTCTGAACCAGAACGGCGCGTTTCTGGTGACGAAATCCGGCGACAAGGTGGCAAAATATTTTGGCATATCCAAATATACATTATATTCTTATATTGATTCAAAACAACAGGAGGGTAAACCACATGATTGATCTGTCCGTCAACCCCCAGGGCCGGGCCAATAACATCAAAAAGGCCAAAGAGAACGGCATCCTGATCCCCACCATCGCCCAGATGCAGCACCCCGAGACCATCCCGGAAAAGGTTCAGGAGAAGCTGAAAACCGTGGGCCTCTGGGACGTGAATCCCCTGAACCTCTTCCGCATCACCTGGAAAAACGAGGCCAGGGAGTCCGGCGGCCTGTTCCAGGCCGTGCCCAACTATGTGGAAATCCCCTCCAAGCTCTCCGGCGTGCCCTGCCGCATCATCGCCATGGTGGGCAAGTGGTTCCCCACCGGCTGCCATAAGGTGGGCGCGTCCTTCGGATGCCTGGCCCCCCGGCTGGTGACGGGCCAGTTCGACGTGGAGCGGCACAAGGCCGTGTGGCCCTCCACCGGAAACTACTGCCGGGGCGGCGCCTTCAACTCCCGCCTCCTGGGGGCCCAGGGCGTGGCTATCCTCCCGGCGGAGATGAGCCAGGAGCGGTTCGACTGGCTCCATGAGATCGGCGCGGAGGTCATCGCCACTCCCGGCTGTGAGTCCAACGTCAAGGAGATTTTCGACAAGACCAACGAGCTGAAGCAGGACCCCCAGTACATGATCTTCAACCAGTTTGAGGAAATGGGCAATCCCTTGTGGCATTACAACGTCACCGGAACCGCCCTGGCGGACGTGTTCGAGGCCGTCAAGCGCCCCGGAGACCGCTTCGCGGGAGCCTGCTTCACCTCCGGCTCCGCCGGAACCATGAGCGCCGGAGACCTCCTCAAGGAGCGTTATCCCCGCCTCAAGCTGGGCGTGGGCGAGGCCCTCCAGTGCCCCACTATCCTGAATAACGGCTTCGGCGGCCACCGGATCGAGGGCATCGGCGACAAGCACATTCCCTGGATTCACAACGTGAAGAATACCGACATGGCTATCGCCATTGACGACGAGGACAGCCAGCGGCTTCTCCGCCTCTTCAATACCCCCGAGGGACAGACCTACCTGCGGGAGACCCTGAAGCTCTCCGGCGAGCTCATCGAAAAGCTCACCTGGCTGGGTATCTCCGGTATTGCCAACGTGCTTTGCTGCATCAAGATGGCGAAGTATTACGAGTTCACCGCCCGGGACGTGGTGGGCACCGTTCTGACGGACTCCGCCGTCATGTACGGCAGCCGCATCGCCGAGCTGAACGACCAGCACGGCGCGTACACCGTCCAGGCGGCGGAGCTGGACCACAACCTCCACATTCTGGCCCAGAAAACCGACAATATGATGGAGCTGACCTACGCCGGCCGCAAGCGGGTGCATCATCTGAAATACTATACCTGGGTGGAGCAGCAGGGCAAGACCAGCGAGGAGCTGAACAGCCTGTGGTACGACACCGAGGGCACCTGGGATGCCGTTCACGCCCAGGCCAAGGATCTGGACGAGCTGATCAACGCCTTTAACGAGGAAACCGGCGTATTGAAGACCCTGTAAATTTGAATTTAATTCCAGACCTCCAAGGAGGCGGGCCTCCGGGCCCGCCTCTTGACTGGGGGCCCGGTGACAGAAAGGAGCCTGACCATGGAGCATGTCCTGTATGGAAAGTGCGTCAAGTGCGGGAAGACCTATCCCGCCGCGCCGGATCTCACCGCCTGCGAATGCGGCGGCATTTTGGACATCGTTTACGACTACGACTACATCAAAGTCCGGCTGACCAAGGAGAAGCTGGCCGCGCGGCCGGAGCGCTCCATGTGGCGTTACCGGGAGCTTCTCCCGGTGGAGGAGGAGACTGCGCCGCCGCCCCTCCGGGTGGGCTGGTCCCCCCTCTATGAGGAGCCCCGCCTTGCGGAGGAGCTGGGCCTGGGCCGCCTGTGGGTGAAGGACGACGGCCAGAATCCCACCGCCTCCCTGAAGGACCGGGCCAGCGCCATGGCTGTGGCAAAAGCCACCGAGGCGGGGGCCAGGGTTATCGCCTGCTCCTCCACGGGAAACGCCGCCTCGTCCCTGGCGGGAAACGCCGCGGCGGCGGGGCTGTCCACCTATATCTTTGTCCCCTCCCGCGCCCCCAAGGGGAAGGTGGCCCAGCTGATGACTTTTGGGGCCACGGTGATCTCCGTCCAGGGCAGCTACGAGGACACCTTCGAGCTGTCCAAGGCGGCTATTGACCGGTGGGGCTGGTACAACCGCAACGCCGCCATCAATCCCTACCTCTCCGAGGGAAAGAAGACCGTGGCCTTGGAGATTATGGAGCAGCTGGACTGGCGGGTCCCGGACTACATCGCCATTTCCGTCGGCGACGGCTGCACCATCGCGGGGCTGTGGAAGGGGTTGAAGGACCTGTACGCCATTGGGTTTATCGACCGCCTGCCCCGCCTGATCTCCGCCCAGGCGGCGGGCTGCTGTCCCCTGAACCGCAGCCTTGAGACCGGGGAGGACTGGCGTCCCATGGAGGAAAACACCCTGGCGGACTCCATCGCCGTAGGCGTGCCCCGGAACGCCGACAAGGCCCTGATGGCCGTCCGGGAGTCCGGGGGCTTGACGGTGAACGTCACCGACCAGGAGATCATGGCGGCTCAGAAGCTGCTGGGCCGGACCTGCGGCGTATTCGGCGAGCCCGCCGGAGTTACGGGCACGGCGGGAGTGAAGAAGCTCTGCGAGGCGGGGATGATCGGTAAAACCGATACGGTGGTCTCCGTGGTGACCGGAAACGGCTTGAAGGACGTGGCCAACGCCATCGCCGCCTGCGGGGCGCCTATCGCCATCCCCAGCGACATGGACCGCCTCCTGGCGGCCTTCGCGGAGCGGGGGATTACGCCGGAGAAGTAAACGGAAAAAGCGTTCCGCGGCACCATACCCTCGAAGTGCATATGCAAAGACCGTCCGCCATAGGCGGACGGTCTTTATGCGCAGTCAAGCCGCGTTCCCGCTTAAACAACGCGGCGGAGCGGCGTTTTCATGAAAACGCCGCCTGTGAATAGGCCTGCCGGTCCTCGAACGGCCAGGGAGCAGGGGCGGCCGCGGCCCGGGTCCCCTTCTGGGAGAGATACCGGATAATGTCCTTTCGGGTGACAATGCCGGTGAAATTGCCCAAATCGTCCACTACCGGCACGAAGTTCTGGTTCATGGCGCTGTTGACCAGCTCCTCCATGCTGACGGTGATGCGGACCGCCGGACTGCTGTCCGGGGTGAGAATGTCCCGCACCCGTATTTTTTCCAGCTCCTTCAAGGAAGGGATCTTGCCGTGATTCTCGCCGGAGAGGAGGCACCAGAGAAAGTCCCCCTCCGTGATGGCCCCGGCGTACTTCCCCTCCCGGGTGATGACGGGAATGGCGGAATAGCCGTGGTATTTCATCTTTTCCAGCCCCTGCCGGACGGTGTAGTCGTCATACANAAAGGCTGAGCGGCTTTTGGGCAGCAGAAAATAAGCGATATTCATGAAAGATAAAGCCTCTTTTCTTCCGGGGCGGAAGGGCNCCGCCAGGTCTTATTTACTACGGGGATAAGCCGTATACAAATGGTGGATTGGTTAGTTATAGTATACAAGGNGNCTTCTGGGAATTGGTGAACAAATTGTGAAATCCGCCATAAAATTTTCAAANACTCNCTTGAAACAGCCTCTTTACTTTATGAGCGGGAGCTGGTACAATATTTTTGTTGCATATACGACAGAAAGGGGGGCGGCCGCTGTGCTGACCAAGGGGGAGCTGGCCGGAAGTCCGCTGTTCGCCGGTATCCGGTACGAGGATTACCGCCAGATGATGGAGTGTTTTCAGGCCCGCCAGCGGTCCTTCCGGCCGGGCGACGTGATCTGGGAGAGGTCCTCCGCCGTCAGCGGGGATNTGGGCGTCATCGAAAAGGGNAGGGCGTCGGTGATCCGGGTGGACGAGGAGGGCGTCGTTACCGTTTTGGAGGATTTGGANTGCGGCGGCGTGTTCGGCCTGCCCATCGCCGGTCCGGCGGGGGACAGCNTNGAGGTGGTCTGCCGCTCCGGCTGCGACGTGCTGTTCTTTGACTATCCCCANATCTTGAAGCGCTGCGAGAAGGCCTGCGCCCACCACAGCCTGCTGGTNCGGAACATGCTGGACCTGATGGCCGGNAAGGCCCAGGCCCTCTCCGAGCGGGTGGACGTGCTGTCCCGCCGGTCCATCCGGGAAAAGCTGCTGTGCTANTTCCGCCAGCTGGCGGGAAAGGCGGGAGGCGATTCCTTNACCCTGCCCTTTTCCCTCAGCACTCTGGCGGACTACATNGCCACGGACCGCAGCGCCATGATGCGGGAGCTGAANCGCCTNCGGGAGGAGGGCGTGGTGCGGTCCGAGGGAAGAAGGTTTACCNTAAAGCTGTAANCGTAAGAAATTTTTAAGAATTTTGTCCGGCGGTTTGTCAGAATTGCCTGGTATTCTCTCCTCCAAAAGGCCCCTTCCGNGGCCGGANATTTGGAGGCGGANCAATGAACCACAGACAATTGAANATNCTCGCCGTGTGCTGTATGGTCTTCGACCATGTGGNGCGGATATTTCCCCTGTACCGGACGCTGGCCCCGCTGGCGGACTGGCTGTGGGAGGCGGGGTATGGGGGCTTGGCAGACTGGGTGCTGGACAGTTTGCCCCTGTATCTCCTGTACATCGGCCGTCTGGCGGCCCCCATTTTCGTCTACGGCATAGCCCAGGGCTTTGCCCATACCGCCGNTNTCCGCCGTTACCTGGGGCGGATTCTCCTGACGGCCNTNATCGCCCAGATNCCCTACGCCGCCTTTGACTTGGCGGAGAGCCGCCTTTACGGCCTGACGGGGGACTGGCGGGANACNGAGCTGAACATCCTCTTTACCCTGGCGCTGTGNCTGGCGGTTCTGGCGGTCCACGAGGAGCTGAAACGCCGGAGGCTGGCGGTTCTCAGNCCTCTGGCGGTGNTTTTTGCCACNTGGCTGGCNATGNCGCTCCATATGGAGGGCGGGAAGGGGTATATTCTCCTGGTCTANGTATTTTACCTCACCCGGAACCGTCCCCGCTGGCAGAGGGCCCTGCTGTATATTCCCGCCGTCATGCTGTCCCGCCGGGGGCTTGTCNTGTGGGTGGCGGAGAGCGTGGGCACGCCGGAGCTGTCCGCGGTCNTGAGGAACTGCCTGCTGAACGTGCTGGGCAATTACCTGGGGATGCTGCTNACCCTCCTGGACAACGGGGAGAAGGGAAAGGCCGGGAAGGGCTTCCAGCGGTTTATGTACGCCTTTTACCCCGCNCATTTCGCNCTGCTGGCGGCCATTGGCTTCCTCCGTCCGCCGNTGGTGTAAGGGCGGGAGGAAATTGTTGAACCTGAGCGGAAAACAATTGACGGGACGGACTTCGTATGTTAAAATGAAAACAATGTGTCGTGTCAATGGGATACGCCGCTGCCGCAAAAAGCGATCCTAAAAATTCGATCATTCGGGAAAGAAGGAACACTGTATGTTTCGTATCGTGAGAAAAGAGGCCCTCCGTCCCACCGTGACGCTCTATGAGATCGAGGCCCCCCTCATCGCCAAGAAGGCGAAGCCGGGCCAGTTCATCATTCTGCGGGTGGACGAGAAGGGGGAGCGCATCCCCATCACCATCAACAATTACGACCCCGAGAAGGGCACCGTCANCATCATCGTCCAGACTGTNGGCGCGACGACCGAGAAGCTGCGGCANCTGAACGAGGGCGACAGCCTCCAGGATTTCGTNGGCCCCCTGGGCAAGCCCACGGAGACCGAGGGCAAGAAGAAGGTCTGCGTGGTGGGCGGCGGCGTAGGCTGNGCCATCGCCTATCCCGTNCTGAAAAAATTCCACGACGACGGGGCCGAGGTCCACGCCATCGTGGGCTTCCGCAGTCAGGATCTGGTGATTCTGGANGAGGATTTCAANAAGTCCTCCGATAAGCTCATCGTCTGCACCGACGACGGCTCCTATGGCCGCAAGGGTCTGGTTACCGACGCGCTGAAGGAGCTGATCGAGGCCGGCAACCAGTACGACGAGGTGTTNGCCATCGGTCCCATGGTCATGATGAAGTTCGTCTCCAAGACCACCGAGCCCTACGGCGTGCCCACCACCGTGTCCATGAGCCCGGTGATGATCGACGGCACCGGCATGTGCGGCGGCTGCCGCCTCAGCGTGGGCGGCGAGATGAAGTTCGCCTGCGTGGACGGCCCCGATTTCGACGGCCACAAGGTGGACTGGGATCTGGCCGTGAAGCGGAACCAGATGTATATGGACTTTGAGAAGCACAAGTACGAGGAAGCCTGCAATCTCTTCAAAAAGGAGGCCCAATAATCATGGCCAACATGTCTTTGGTGAAGAATCCCATGCCCTCCCAGGAGCCGGACGTGCGGAATAAGAATTTTGACGAGGTGGCCCTTGGCTACACCGAGGCCCAGGCCCTGGACGAGGCTCAGCGGTGCCTGAACTGCAAGAACAAGCCCTGCATGACCGGCTGCCCGGTCATGGTACATATTCCCGAGTTTATCCAGGAGGTGGCCAAGGGCGACTTTGAGGCCGCCTATCAGATCATCGCCGCCACCAGCGCCCTGCCCGCCGTCTGCGGCCGGGTCTGCCCCCAGGAGACCCAGTGCGAGAAATACTGTGTCCGTGGCAAGAAGGGCGATCCCGTGGGCATCGGCCGCCTGGAGCGGTTCGTGGCCGACTGGCACAATGCCCACGCCAAGGAGGCCCCGGCGAAGCCCGCCTCCAACGGCCACCGCGTGGCGGTGGTAGGCTCCGGCCCCGCCGGCCTCACCTGCGCCGGGGACCTGGCCCGGAAGGGATACGAGGTCACCGTCTTCGAGGCCCTGCACCTGGCCGGCGGCGTGCTGGTGTATGGCATCCCCGAGTTCCGTCTGCCCAAGTCCATCGTCCAGAAGGAAGTGGACGGCCTGAAGGCTTTGGGTGTCACCATCGCCACGGATACCGTGGTGGGCCGGACTATCTCTATTGACGAGCTGATGGAGGAGCAGGGCTTCGAGGCCGTGTTCATCGGCTCCGGCGCGGGTCTGCCCATGTTCATGAACATCCCCGGCGTCAACTATCGCGGCGTGTACTCCGCCAACGAATTCCTGACCCGAATCAACCTGATGAAAGCTTACCTGCCCGACTCCGACACCCCCATCCAGCGGCCCAAGCGTGTGGCCGTCGTAGGCGGCGGCAACGTGGCTATGGACGCGGCCCGCTGCGCCAAGCGGCTGGGAGCCGAGGTCTATATCGTCTACCGCCGCGGCATGGAGGAGCTTCCCGCCCGTAAGGAGGAAGTGGAGCACGCCGAGGAGGAGGGCATCATCTTCAAGACCCTCCATAACCCGGTGGAGATCTTCGCCGACGAGAACGACGACGTGAACAAGGTTCGCTGCATCAAGATGGAGCTGGGCGAGCCGGACGCCTCCGGCCGCCGCCGTCCCATTGAGGTTCCCGGCAGCGAGTTCGACATTGACGTGGACTGCGTGATCATGGCCCTGGGCACCAGCCCCAACCCCCTGATCAAGTCCACCACCAAGGGCCTGGAGATCAACAAGAAGGGCGGCATCGTGGTAAACGAGGACGGCCTGACCTCCCGGGAGAACGTCTATGCCGGCGGCGACGCCGTGACCGGCGCGGCCACCGTAATTCTGGCCATGGGCGCGGGCAAAACCGCCGCCAAGGCCATCGACGAGGCTCTGAGTAAATAAACTTTCATAAGAAATAACCCCCGGCTCAAACCGGGGGACCATAGGGAAGTATTTGAAACTTCAAGAAGTGGCGTAGTCGAAAAGGCCACCCCGCATAAGGACAACAACAAAATCACCGTTCAGAGCATTAAAAAGAGCATTATCTAAATTATTGGGGCACCTCTTTACGGGGTGTCTCAATTTATTTTAAAAAGAAAGAATTTACAAAATGATCCGTTATTTTTTGCCCATAACATATTGACGCGAAGGGCGAGACTGGCTATAATAGGAAATACAATTTATAAGAGGTAGGTTTTAAAACCGATATGTTATTTTAATCCCATGACAAAATAGAGGTGACCTATGAATCTTGGAAGCGTCGCTGCCATTAGAAGCGGATTAGTCTTATCAAGAAAACTCTCTCGAGAACAATCACCATATTGCTACCCTCTGTTGAACCTACGAGCCATTCACCCAGATGGGTATATCCTATCTGATAGCCTGGAAGTGTTCCACGCAATCGAGCCGCTTAGCCAGGAGTATTTAACGCAGCAGAGTGATATTATTATCCGACTTAGTATTCCATATACTCCAATTCTAATCGTCCCAGATATGGTAGGAATGGTGGTTTCCTCTAACTTTACAATCATTCGTTCGAATCAAGAACAAGTATTGCCCGAATATCTTCTCTGGCTCTTAAGCACACCAGAGATGAAGAAAAAAATCTATGAAAGCAGTTCCAGCAATATGCTCAGCGCAGTAAGACCATCTTTTTTTGCTGACCTGGATATACCGTTTCTTTCTCTTGTAGATCAACGAAAGATTGCGCAGTTGAATCTGCTTGCAAAGCGGGAAAGTCGGCTATTAAAAAGACTGGCTGAGGAAAAGGAGAAGTACTACGCTATCGTGATAGATCGCGCACAAAAGAGGATGATAGGAGGAAATCAACTTGACGACAAGAAAAGATATTGAGCAGGTTTTATGGAATGCCTGCGACAGCTTTCGCGGAAAAATAGACAGTTCTCGATATAAGGACTATATCTTGTCCATGCTGTTTGTAAAATATCTTAGTGATGTCTCAAAGGAAAAACGCGCTGAGTATTTGAAACAGTATGAAGGAGATTTGCGCCGGGTAGAGCGAGCCATGAGCCGGGAGCGCTTTGCTTTGGATCAGGAGTCGACCTTTGACTATCTTTACGCTAACCGCAATGATACGGAAATCGGGCAGAAAATCAATGTGGCCCTTTCTCATATCGAAGAACATAACAGCGGAAAACTCCGTAATGTGTTTCGGGCCATCGACGACAACTCTCGGGTAGATTTTGGCGAAAAGAAAAAAAAAAACACCACACTTCGCAATCTTTTG
>JAAVHG010000104.1 GCA_014799855.1 Oscillibacter sp. | reverse complement strand
CTTCGTATAGCCTTTGGATAATGGTATCCAGTTCATGGATGCGCCGTTCTTGCTTATTCAGTTTGCGCTTGATCTGTTCCTGCTCAGTGCGTTTGATTGCCGTCTTATTTTCCATAACACGCCGCACAAACTCATCCTCATCTTCTTGGGCATATGCAACTACACGCTGTAGATTTTGGAGTACAAGCTGTTCCAGCACCACGGCCCGGATGTAGTGGGCGGTGCAGTTCTTCTGCATGCGATAGGTGGCGCAGGTGCAGCACTCCTGTTCATGCGTCCATGAAGTGGACCAACAATGGTACAGTCTCGTGCTACAGTCAGCACAGAACGCCAGCCCGGAGAACATTCCCATTTCCCCCATCTTGGTGGGACGATGGCGCTGTTCTCTGATTTTTTGAACGGCTTCCCAATGAAAGAGATGTTCCGGGATGTACTCCAGCAGGTAATGGAGAGCGAACTGGATACGGAACTGGGCTACGAAAAAAGTCAGAGGACATCGGATTCTGCCGCGGAAAATAAAGGCCGGAATTATCGGAACGGCTATTCAAAAAAGACAGTTAAAACGCAGCTGGGAGCGGTAGAAGTAAAGGTGCCCCGGGACCGGAATGGAGAGTATGAACCGCGGATTATAAGCAAGTACAGCCGGAACGCAGAGGGGATAGAAGAAAAGATTCTGGCACTGTATGCCTGCGGGATGAGCCAGCGGGATATCTCGGAGCAGATCAAGAATCTGTACGATGTAGACATCTCTCCAGAGTTGGTCAGCAAGATCAGCGAGAAGATCATGCCGGAAGTAACCGCATGGCAGAACCGGCCGTTGGAGGCAGTGTATCCGTTCGTATTTTTGGATGCCATCCACTACAAGGTAAAGCAGGATCATCAGTACCAGACCAAGGCGGCCTATGTAGTCCTGGGCATCACCATGGATGGCAGAAAGGATATCCTGGGTGTATGGATAGGGGAGCATGAGAGCGGCAAATTCTGGCTGAATGTGTTGAATGACCTCAAATCCAGGGGAATCCTGGACGTGTATCTGTTCTGTGTGGTCGGCCTGAAGGGCTTTGTGGAAGCCATTGCCGCCGTGTATCCCCATAGACAGGTGCAGCGCTGTATTATCCACCAGATTCGCTCCTCCACACGCTTTGTCAGCTATAAGGATATCAAGCATCTTATGGCAGATCTGAAAAAGGTGTACACCTCTGTTACTGAGGACGAAGCCCTGAAACACCTGGTGGAATTTAGAGAAAAGTGGGGCAAGCAATACCCCTCCTGCGTCAAAAGCTGGGAGGAAAACTGGGATAGCATAACCTGACAGCATATGCCCCCAAAAATACCCACCATCTTTTCTGAAAAATAAAGGTGGTGCGTATTTTTAGGAATGTGCGAAATCCTTAGCTGAATGACATTGGAGCATTGCTCCCGGGTTTGCCTCTTTTCAGAAAACGGTTTACGCCAGAAATCCCTTCAAAATGCACTCCTCGGCCTCCTCCTCGGTAAGCCCCAGGGTTTCCAGCTTCAACAGCTGATCCCCGGCGATTTTGCCGATGGCCGCCTCGTGGACCAGCTGGGCCTCCGTGCAGTTAGCGGTGATGGCGGGGATGGACTTGATCTTCGCGTCCCCCATGATGATGGAGTCGCACTGGACATGGCCAAAGCACTGGGCGTTACCCACCATGCGGGGGTAGAAGACCTGGCTGGAGCTGTCCTGGGCCACAGACCGGGAAATCACCCGGCCCTTAGAGTCCGCGCCGTCCAGCACGATTTCCATGTCGCTCTCCGCCGTCTGGTCTCCGTGGGTCAGAAGCCGCTCTGTGACCACCGCCTCCGCGCCGGGGCCACAGACGATTTTCGTTACCCGCTTGGTGGAGTCGATGCCCCGGATTTGGGTGGTTTCCATCTGGATGGAGGCCCCCTCCTCCAGATAGACCACGGTTTCGGGGTTCATCACCCGGCCGCCTGTGCCGTCGCCGTCCCCGTAGTGCTTTTCCGCGTAGTGGACGTGGGAATTTTTCCCCACATGGAAGGTGTGTACGCCGTCGTGGCGGCTCTGCTGGCCACCGCAGTTGTGGATGCCGCATCCGGCCACGATGTCCACGTCGCAGTTCTCGCCGATATAGAAGTCGTTGTACACCAGCTCCTGAATGCCGGACTTGGTGATGATGACGGGAATGTGGCAGGTTTCGCCTACGGTGCCGTCCTTGACCCGGATGTCGATGCCGCTTTTTCCGTCGGTCTTGCTGGTGATTTCAATGTGTTCCGTGGACTGGCGGCCGTCGCAGCCGGAGTCCTTGCGGATATTGAAAGCCCCTACGGGCTTGCCGATCAGGTCCGCGATCTTTTCCAGTAACTCCCGATCCACTTCGGTATCCATCATAAAGCCTTCACCTCCTTAGTCAAAACCGGGCAGCTGCCCAGGGTGTCCGCCAGAATCTGGGGCAGAATCTCCTTGGCGGAGCCCCGGTGGCGGATGGCGCCGTCGCCCACCACCACTACCTCGTCCGCCAGGGAGATAATGCGCTCCTGGTGGGAGATGATGATCATGGTGGCGGCCTTGTCCTTGTGAATCTGTTCAAAGGTCTCCGTCAGCCGGGCGAAGGACCACAGGTCGATGCCCGCCTCCGGCTCGTCGAAAATCATCAAAGCGGCGTTTCGGGCTAATATGGTGGCGATTTCAATCCGCTTTACCTCGCCGCCGGAGAGGGACACGTCCACCTCCCGGTCCAGGTAGTCGTTGGCGCACAGGCCCACCCGGGTCAGGTACTGGCAGCAGCGGTCCTTGGAGAGCTTTTCGTCCCCGGAGGCCAGGGTCAGCAGGTCCCGGACCGTCAGGCCCTTGAACCGGGCGGGCTGCTGGAAGCCGTAGCTTACGCCCAGCTTGGCCCGGTCGGTGATGCTGAGGCCGGTGATATCCTGGCCGTTCCAGAGGATCTGGCCGGAGGTGGGCCGTACCAGGCCCATGATGATTTTCGCCAGAGTGGTCTTGCCGCCGCCGTTGGGCCCGGTGAAGACCACCAGCTTGTTGTCCTCAATGGTGAGGGAGATATTGTTGAGAATACCCAGCTGGCCGTCTCCCTCCCGCACGGCGTAGCTGATATTTTTCAGTTCCAGCATGGTTTTGGAACCTCCTTTTGTGAAAAAACCGCGTTCTCCGGCAAGAGCCGAAAGAACCTACTCAACTATACCAGATACCGCCAAAAAAGGCAACATTTTTATCACGTTATACCTTGGCTTGTCCGGGAGACTGCCTGCCCGCTTGCGGTACGGCTCACGGGCGGGGTAGAGGCCGGTCGCTTCCGGTGCGGTTCATGGGGGGGCAGAGGCGGGCCGTTTTCGGTGCGGCTCATGGGTGAGGCAGAGGCCGGCTGCTTTCGGTGCGGTTCATGGGGGCAGAGGCGGGCCGCTTTCGATACGGCTCATGAAGGACAAAGGCTGGCTGCTTTCGATGCGGCTCATGGGGAACAGAGGTTGGATGCTTTCAATGCAGTTCATGGAGGACAGAGACAGGCTGCTTTTGGTGCGCTGGAAGCTGGGCGGNAGCCCCTGCCGGAANGNNCTGTGGGGNAAACCCAGNCCTAGTATGTCCAAATCNGCCGGATTTTCCCCCCGGCAGGGACCAAATTCCCCTCNCCGACATAGAATGTGGGGAAAAGGAGGAGGGTTTATGAATTTATCCCAGACNGTACATAATTCCACTGGATATGATTTCCGGCAGTANGACCGGGTTTGGCAGCGGGTGGCCCCGGACCTGGAGCCCTATCCCGGCATGAACGCCGCCCANCCGNCGCCCCAGAGNGCCCCCGTTACGCAGGAGGCCCAAACCGCCGTCCAGCCGCAGGATCAGGCGGGCATGTCCATCCGGCAGGAGGCCCAGCTCCCCGGCGCGGANCCTAATCCCTGCTGCATGGGCACCGCCGCCCAGGCGATGGTCGAGGTGGTGGCCGGATTCATAGAGGATGANCTGGGGGACCGGCGGCAGCTTCTGGCCTTGAGCCGCCAGAGTCCCACTTGGGCGCGGCAGCGCTTGCGGGACATGGCNGCGGAGGAGGCGGCCGCGGCCCGCCAGCTGGNGGCGGNCTACTACCTGATCACCGGGGGCTGTTACCAACCGTCCCTGAACAGCGGCTCCATCTGTGTGGGACGGTGGTGCCCGGCTCTGCGGGAGCGGTATCACGCCGAGGCCTGCAAGGGGCTGAACTACGCCCAGGCNGCNGACGGCACCACGGATATCTGCCTGCAAAGGATTTTCAACCGCCTGAGCGCCCAGGCCTACGGCAGNGCGGANGAGCTGATGGANCTGNTGGAGCGNTCCATGCAGAACCGCTGCTGAGCGGGGAAGTCCGGNGGAAACACANGGNCGGAACNATAGACGGTTTGTNATNNAGAACAATANAAAAAATATTATTTTAGTGNGTAGTCANCGAAAAATCACANTTTTGTGNNAAAATTGAACNACCNGNAAAAGTGCGATTATGAACCNGTTNAGNAAGACTGGACAATAGGTAAATGCCCCCTATGTAGGAAAATAACTACATAGGGGGTAATCGTACGCCGCCACTCCACCTGAATCTTAATATTTCCTATTTAGGCTGCCTGTTTGAACTATCCGCACAACCGGAGAAGTTTCAACCGGGGACGGCGCTTCTTGCGGTAGATTATGGGTTGGGGTATTGGGGTCGGCGGCCGATGGCCCGCTCGTACTCCTGGGATACCTTGGGCCAGTCGATGAGCCGCCACCAAGCCTCAAAGTAGTCGCCCCTCCGGTTCTGGTAAGGCAGGTAGTAGGCGTGCTCCCATACGTCGCAGGCCAGCAGGGGCGTCAGGGGAAGAGGGGTGTCCTGGTTGGCGGTCTGCCGAACGGAGAGGTTTCCCTGGCCGTCGCTGACCAGATACGCCCAGCCGGAGCCGAACTGCCCCAGGGCCGCCTCCTTCATGGCCCGTTTCAGCCCCTGCAAATCCCCGAAATCCCGGTCGATGGCCCCTTGCAGGGCAAAGCCGGGAGAGGAGGTGGGCGTGGCGTGGAGGGTGTTGAAATAGAGGTCGTGGTTGTACACGCCTCCGGCGTTGTTCCGGACCCCCTGGCGGATATCCTCCGGCAGGGAGGGCCACTCCTGGACCAGCCGCTCCAGGGGCCATTCCTGGTAGGCAGGATAGGCGGACAGGAGGTCGTTCAGCTTATCCACGTAGGCGGCGAAGTGCTTGTCGTGGTGGAAATGCATGGTTTTTTCGTCCAGCTCCGGCAGCAGCGCGTCATAGGCGAAGGGCAGCGGCGGCAGGGAAAAGGGGTAGTGGGCTTCCATAAAATCGTCATCCTTTCCGGGGAATTTACTATAGTATATGCGGAAGGCGGCGGAAATATTGAAAGAGAGGGCGTGGAGGGCCTTTCGGTCTTCCACGCCCTCTCTTGGCAGCGCCAAAGACAACCCCGGCTGGAGAATGTCTTCAAGCTCAAGCAATCCAAACGAGGATGGCAGCAAGAAGAGTGGCCGCAGAAAACAAGGAATGATGCCCTTTCATGGGGGTAGTACGATGCAGACAAAGTATGAGCGGGAATAATCTGGGTAGGATATATTTGAAATCAATTAGAATCGGACCAGCTGGCAGATCAGTTGGGATTGAAGGGATTTGTG
>JAAVHG010000103.1 GCA_014799855.1 Oscillibacter sp. | reverse complement strand
ACGTTGCCGATGCGGTAGCCCTTGGGGAAGGGCAGTACGGCGAAGGGTTCCGACTCCGTGCGGTGGAACAGCAGCAGGGAAATGGATGTGGCGTTATGGGAATGCACGGTGAAGTTGACGCCGCCGGGAATGGCGGTGGCGCCGTTGATTTCATAAAAGCCGGGGCGGACGGCAAAGCCGTCGATATAGTCCATGGGAACNAGGTGGATNGTGCGGGGCAGAGACAGCTTCTCNACCACCAGCGCCTCCTGTGAAGCCTTCTGGTCCATAGGCCAGGTCCTCCTTTTGNGTTATGTGATATGGGGCCGGAAGGCCCTNANTTTTNCCCTCAGATNCCCAGAATCGCCACGGCGAAGCGGAAGTAAATCAGCAGGGAGATGGCGTCCACAATNGTGGTGATAAAGGGCGAGGCCATGACCGCCGGGTCAAAGCCCACCCGCTTGGCCAGCATGGGCAGGGTGCAGCCCACCAGCTTGGCGCACAGAACGGTGCAGACCATGGTAGAGCAAATCACCGCCGCNACGGGNATGGTCACTAAAGGGTTGCGGAACAGCANNCGGTCCACCAGCATCAGTTTNACAAAATTGGCCGCNGCCANGGTGCAGCCGCACACCACCGCCACCCGGATCTCCTTCCAGATAACCCGGAGGAGGTCCGAGAAGGCAATCTCCCCCAGGGAGATACCGCGGATGACGGTGACGCTGGCCTGTGAGCCGCAGTTNCCGCCGGTNTCCATCAGCATGGGGATATAGGCGGTCAGAATGGTGGCCGCCGCCAGGGCGCTTTCAAAGCTGGCGATGATNTGNCCGGTGAAGGTGGCGGANATCATCAGNAGCANCAGCCAGGGAATCCGGGCCTTGAAGGTTTCCAGAGTCCTGGTTTTCAGGTACGGTTTGTCGGAGGGGAGAATGGCCGCCATTTTCTCCATGTCCTCCGTGACCTCTTCCTGCAAAACGTCGATGGCGTCGTCAACGGTGACGATGCCCACCAGCCGTTCCTCCTTATCCACCACCGGGAGGGCCAGGAAGTCGTATTTTCCCAGGGCCCGGGCCACGGCCTCCTGGTCGTCCANNGTCTGGACGGCGATGAAATTCCGCTCCATGATNTCGCCGATGANGTCGTCCTCCTCCGCCAGCAGCAGGGTCCGGATGGANAGNAGGCCCAGGAGGTGGCGGTTTTGGTCCGTGACGTAGCAGACNTTGATAGTNTCCTTGTCNGGGGCGGTGCGGCGGATGCGCTTCAAGGCNTCCNCCACCGTGAGGTTTTCCTTCAGGTCCACAAACTCCGTGGTCATGATGCTTCCGGCGGAGTCCTCCGGNTANTTNAAAATGTCGTTGATGCTCTTCCGGGTCTCCGGGTCCGAGTGGCTGAGGATGCGNTTGACCACGTTGGCGGGCATCTCCTCCACAATATCCACGGTATCGTCCAAATACAGCTCGTCCAGAACCTCTTTCAGCTCCGTGTTGGAAAAGCTCTGGATCAGCAGCTCCTGGGCCTCGCTGTCCAGCTCCACGAANACCTCCGCCGCCAGCTCCTTGGGCAGAAGCCGGAACACCAGGGGNACCCGCTCGTCCAAATGGCNGCANAGCAGGGCGATGTCCGCCGCCTCCATNGGCAGCAGNAGGTCGCGCAGCTGGGGATATCGCTTTCGGTCCACCAGATCCTCAATGGTNTCCGCCAGCTCTTCCCGCTTCTTCTCTTCCTCAAACATGCGCGTCCTCCTTTCCTGCCNGTGATATGGTTCTTCCTTATTCTTCCCACGAAAAAAAGTCCCCAATCGTCCATCCGGTACGATTGAAGACTTGGGGAATGCCCACTCCTCCGCCGTTTGAGCTTTAGCCTCGCAAGGCAATGCAATCGCGTTAGATGACACCTTCCTGTTCGATGTCAACTGTTCATACCCTCNCATGATGTTTCCATCACTCTGCGGCAGCGACCCGTATCCTTGCGGCAGCCTTACCTACCGGACGTTATGCGTTTTTCCGGGGAGGAACTACCNGGTTCTTCCCTTCTACTTTATATCATATGCNAAAACGCGGCTCTTGTCAACCCATAGGGGACAGGCTTCCCCCTGTCCCGCCAATTTTTTCTTCTCCGGCCGGACGGAGTCCATCAAAATAGCCCTCCGCCTTCAACAGCTCCAGGACCCGCGCCTCCCGTTCCAGCATATTCTGATCGCTGGGGCCNTGGTCCATGTTCCGGTTTACGAAAATCGCCCTGTCGGGCTCCACGTATTCCAGGGTAAACTGTTCGTCCGCCTCATAANCGTCCAGGCTCTGCGCTCCAACGACCTCTTCCACCTGGCACAGGTAGTAATAGTTGTCNTGCAGGAAATAATCCTCNCCGGGATATTCGCTNTTNTGTATCCGGTGCACATANCCGAACNCCCGGATGGAGTCGGGGATGACGGTCAGCCCCGCTTCCTCCCGGGTCTCCCGGATGACCGCGGCCTCCCGGCTCTCNCCCGGCTCGATTCCNCCGCCGGGGAATTTNTAATAGTTGTATTTGACGCTGTGAACCATGGCGGCTCTGCCGTTTTTNATGGTAATACACCGGGCCGAATGGCGGACAAANCCCACTCCGGCNGGATTGTAGTCTTTTGTGTCGATGGCAAACAATAACCGCATCTNTTCCATCCCCCGCAGACTCNGCGTAAAGAAAGCCCCGGTCCGGTTTCCCGGACCGGGGCTCTGCCTCATTTAGAAATCNCTGTCTTCCTCGTCGTCCTCGTCCTCTTCTTCATCCACGTCCAGACTGTCCAGATCGAATTCCAGCTTCTCTCCGCAGTTGGGGCAGANCACCTCGCCGTCCGCCAGNATGGACTCGTCAAAATAGATAGTCTCCTCGCAGGTGGGGCAGGTGGTGGCGTAGCAGGCTTCATCGTCGTCCAGATCGTCCTCGTAGTATTCGTCATCCTCGTCCTCATCGTCGAAGTCGTCGAAGTCGTCGAAGACCACGTCCTCCACGTCCTCCAGATCGTCGCTGACGGCGTCCAAGCCCTCGGCCAGCTCCGCCTGCTGATCGCGGATGTCCTCCAGCTCCAGGGCCATGTCGTCCAGAACGTCGATGACAGCGGCCAGGAGCTTGCCCACCTTTTTATCGGTGTCCAGCTCCATGCCCTCGGCCAGGCCTTTCAAATAGGCGACTTTCTCGGTGATTTCCATAATCATACTCCTTTCGTGAATCAAAACAGGAAGGGGCGGGGAAAGCTCCTATTGCTTACTCCTGGTTGGCGGCGTTGATGATGTCCACAAACTGCTCGGGCTTCAGGGCGGCGCCGCCGATGAGGCCGCCGTCGATGTCCGGCTGGGCCAGAAGCTCCGCGGCNTTCTTGGGATTCATGGACCCGCCGTACTGGATGGTNACNGANCGGGCCACGCGGGCGCCGTACAGGGAGCGGATNGTNGCGCGGATGTTGGTGCAGACCTCGCCGGCCTGCTCGCTGGTNGCNGTCTTGCCGGTGCCGATGGCCCAGATGGGCTCATAGGCGATGATGCAGCGGCGCAGCTTGTCGGCGGGCACGTCCCGGAGGGCGCTCTTCACCTGNAGGGCAATCCACTCGTTGGTGATGCCGATCTCCCGCTGCTCCAGGCTCTCGCCCACGCAGATGATGGGATTCATNCCGGCGTTCAGGACGGCGTGAACCTTCTTGTTGACGGTGGCGTCGGTCTCGCAGAAATACTGCCGCCGCTCGCTGTGGCCCACGATGACGTACTTGACGGCCAGATCCTTCAGCATGTCGGCGGAGACCTCTCCGGTGTACGCGCCCTTCTCCTCGAAGTACACGTTCTCAGCGCCCACGGAGATCCGCAGATCCTTGAATGCCTTCACAGCGGCGGGGATGTTGCAGGCGGGGACACAGATCACAGTCTCACACCACTTGGCCCGGGGCAGGATCTTCTTGATATCCTCGGCAAANTTCTTGGTCTCGGTGGCGGTCATGTTCATCTTCCAGTTGCCGGCAATGATGGTTTTGCGATATCTGCGATTCATGATACACTTCTCCTTTATCGTCAGTTTACAACCCTTNCTGGGTTTACGAATTGCTCGATTCNTTTATACCTAAAAAGCGGTAAAAAGTCAAGCTATTTACAGCNATCTNGTNATAATCACAAAAATTTTTGGTCCATTTGGTATTCCGNGGCAGGCGGAAGGGGCGGAAGNTCCNCTCCCNNCAAAATCTGCGGATTTTGCGGGGANCCCTNTTTTTATGCTGTCTTAATTACGCGTCCAGCAGGCAAGCCACGCCGGGCANTTCCTTACCNTCCAGGAATTCCAGGGACGCGCCGCCGCCGGTGGAGATATGGGTCATCTTGNCGGCGTAGCCCAGCTGCTCAACGGCCGCCGCGCTGTCGCCGCCGCCGATGACGGTGATNGCGGAGGTCTTGCTGAGGGCCTCGGCCACNGCCTTGGTGCCTACGGCNAACTTCTCAAACTCAAACACGCCCATGGGGCCGTTCCAGACCACGGTGCCCGCGTCAGCCACAGCGNCGCAATACTGCTTCACNGTCTCCGGCCCGATGTCCAGGCCCTGCCAGCCGTCGGGAATCTGNCCGGCGGGNACNACCTTGCTCTCCGCGTCGGGGGCAAACTTGTCGGCGATNACGGTNTCGCNGGGCAGAAGGAACTTCACNCCCTTCTCCTCCGCCTTTTTNACCATGTCCTTGGAGTAATCCAGCCAGTCGGCCTCCAGAAGGCTGTCGCCCACGGAGCCGCCCAGGGCCTTGGAGAAGGTGTAGGCCATGCCGCCGCCGATGATGATGGTGTCGGCGATTTCCAGCAGGTTATTGATCACGCCGATCTTGCTGCTGACCTTGCTGCCGCCCAGGATAGCCACCAGGGGCCGCTTGGGATTGCCGATGGCGCCGCCCAGGAATTCCAGCTCCTTTTGAATCAGGAAGCCGGAGACGGCGGGGAGATAGGCCGCNACGCCGGCNGTNGAGGCGTGGGCACGGTGGACCGCNCCGAANGCGTCGGACACGTACAGCTCCGCCATNTCCGCCATGGCCTTGGCGAGAGCGGGNTCGTTCTTGGTCTCGCCCTTTTCAAAGCGGGTGTTTTCCAGAAGAAGAATCTGGCCGGGCTGGAGGGCGGCGGCCTTGGCCTGGGCGTCGGGGCCGACCACGTCGGCGGCCATGATCACGTCCCTGCCCAGCAGCTCGCTGAGGCGCTTGGCCACGGGGGCCAGGCTCAGCTTGGGCTCGGGGCCGTTCTTGGGCTTGCCCAGGTGGGAGCAGGCGATGACGGCGGCGTTGTTGTCCAGCAGGTACTGAATGGTGGGCAGGGCCGCCACGATGCGCTTGTCGCTGGTAATTTCGTTGGTTTCCTTATCCTGGGGGACATTGAAGTCACAGCGGAGAAGGACCTTCTTCCCGGAGACGTCTACATCACGGACTGTTTTTTTGTTGTAGTTCATAGCAACCTCCACAATTCATATTCTTTTTTCCTCTCGGCGCAAGCGCCGTGGTTCATTTCGTGATGGATACTTCCTCCGCCGCCATCTCCCCCGCGTCCAGAAGACCGGGGAACCCCGTCTGGCGCAGGGCCTCGTAGGCGAAGACGGCCACGGAGTTGCTGAGGTTCAGGCTCCTGGCGGCCCCGGACATNGGGAGGCGCACGCAGCGGTCCCGAAAGCGCTCCCGGAAATCCGCGGGAAGGCCGGCGGTTTCCTTGCCGAAAAAGATCCAGCTGTCCGCGGTGAAGCGGGCCTGGGTGTACGGCCTGGGGGCCTTGGTGGTGGCCAGCCACAGGTCCTCTGCGGCCTCCGGGTGGCGGCGGAAGAGGTCCTGGAGATTTTCGTAATCCGCGATTTCCACCAGGGGCCAGTANTCCAGCCCGCAGCGCTTCATGTTCCGCCGGACGGCGGACTCCGAAATGTCGAAGCCCAGGGGGCGGACCAGATGCAGGCGGCTGGCGGTGGCGGCGCAGGTGCGGGCGATATTCCCGCAGTTCTGGGGGATCTCCGGCTCGACCAGCACAATATTCAGCACAGCCGGACCTCCCCCCGCGGGCAGCCGGGCCGTCTTCTCCGGCGGTCTGCCCTTCTCAACTCTGGTATTGTACCCCTTTGCTAAGGAAAATTCAACTATTTCTAAGAAAAAAATCCGCTTTTTCCAGAAAAGATCCTGAAATTAAAAGAAATTTCTTGCCATGCTAAAAAATTCCCAGTATTTTGTCTTTTTCCGGGCAATTCCTGGTGATATTTGATAAAAAATNGGCTCTGCCCGAAAAAATCAGGATTATTTTTCCCGAACCACTGGATTTTCCCCGCGATTCTGCTATAATAAGTATGCGTNAAAAGCAGCCCCGCCAAGAGCTCCGGGCCGTCCCGGCAGGAAAAGGGGCTTTTTCGGACAAAACAAGGAGGAAACCGCTCATGAACCAACCCAAAGGCGCCGTGCTGATTATGGAAGAGGACGCCTTGATCCCTCCCCACGCCAAACCGCTGATGCTGGAAGCTGTTCTATTCTGCCCGATCCTCACCTGGATGAGCAAACGATTGCTGGCCGATGGCGTCCGGCGGTTCTTTGTTGTCTGCGGCCCCCGGTTCGCGGAAGAGGTCCGCGCCTGCTTCCCGGAGGAGGCCGAGGTNGCCGTCTCGGAACAGGCGGCGGATTTGACCGCCTTTTTGGACACGGAGGACCCCCTTCTGGTGTTCCCCAGAGCCGCCGTTCCCATGGAGGAGGCGGGCCCCGGCTTCGTNTACCAGGCGGCGGGAAGCTGCCTGCGGGAATCCTGGCGGGAGAAAATGACCAACAACGTCTCCGGCGCGGAGCTGGTCTCCGGCTGGCTGCCCATTTTCGGCCTGGANACTATCGGCGAGCTGGAGCTGATGCTCCGGGACCGGATTGTCCAGGGACACCGGAAGAACGGCGTCCGGATTCTGGACCCCGCCGCCGTGTATATTGACCCCCGGGCGGTGNTCGCCCCCGGAACCACCATCCTTCCCGGCACCATGATCCAGGGGGAGAGCGTCATCGGCGCGGGCTGCGTCATCGGCCCCCAGGCGGTGGTGAACCATTGCGTCCTGGAGGACGGCGTGACTGTCAACGCCTCCCAGATCAACGACAGCACCCTGGGCGAGGGCACCGACGTAGGCCCCTACGCCCACATCCGCCCGGGCTGCACCGTGGGCCCCAAGTGCCACATCGGCGCGTTTGTCCAGCTGAAAAACTGCGTGTTGGGCGAGGGAACCAAGATGTCCCACCTGACCTACGTGGGCGACGCCGACGTAGGCTCCGGCGTAAACTTCGGCTGCGGCACCATCACCTCCAACTACGACGGGTTCGGCAAGTTCCGCTGCACCATCGGCGACGGGGCCTTCATCGGCTGCAACACCAACCTCATCGCCCCGGTGACGGTGGGCGCGGGTTCCTATATCGCCGCCGGAAGCACTGTCACCAAGGAGGTCCCCCCGGACGCCCTGGCTATCGCCCGGAAGCGGCAGGAAAATCTGGACGGCTGGGCCGCCCGGAACCGCCGGATTCATGAGGAAAAGAAGAAATAAAAAACCATAGGAATCCGCGTCCGCCGGCCAGGAAAGCCGGACAGGCGGATACCGGCGCGCAAACGCTTCCACCCCTCCGGGGCGGGCTCCCCCTTCCGGCAGCAGGCGGCATGGGTGCGGATTCCACATTTACAAAGGAAAAGAGGTCGCAAGGGTATGATTTCACATGGAAAGGACATCAAGGTATTCTCCGGCAACTCCAACCCCGAACTGGCAAAATCCATCTGCCATCTGATGGGCACCAAGCTGGGTGAGTCCGAGATCAGCACCTTTTCGGACGGGGAGATTTTCGCCTCCCTGTACGAGACGGTCCGGGGCAGCGACGTTTTCGTGATTCAGTCCACCTGCAAGCCGGTCAACAGCCATCTGATGGAAATGCTCATCATGATTGACGCGCTGAAACGGGCCTCCGCCGGCCGCATCACCGCCGTGATCCCCTATTTCGGCTATGCCCGCCAGGACCGGAANGCCAAGGCCCGGGACCCCATCACCGCCAAGCTGGTGGCCAANATGATCGCCGCCGCCGGCACGGACCGGGTGCTCACCATGGATCTCCACGCCTCCCAGATCCAGGGCTTTTTCGACATNCCCGTGGATAATCTCCTGGGCAACCCCATNTTTGTGGANTANTACGCCAAGAAGTTCGGCGACCGCTGCGAGGACATGGTGGTGGTCTCCCCCGACGTGGGCAGCGTGGCCCGGGCCCGGGCCTTCGCCCAGAAGCTCCATATGAATCTGGCTATCGTGGATAAGCGCCGCCAGAAGGCCAACCAGTGCGAGGTAATGAACGTCATCGGCGACGTGAGCGGCAAGGACTGCATCCTCTTCGACGATCTGGTAGATACCGCCGGGTCCCTCTGCAACGCCGCCCAGGCGCTGGTGGAAAACGGGGCCAAGAGCGTCCACGCCTGCGCCTCCCACGGCGTGCTGTCCGGCCCCGCCCTGGACCGGATGAACGCCAGCCCCATCCAGGAGCTGGCCCTGCTGGACACCATCCCCGCCGTGAACCCCGCCCAGTGCGGCAAGCTGAAGTACCTCTCCGTGGCCCCTCTGTTTGCCGAGGCCATTGAGCGCATCTATCAGGAGGTCTCCATCTCCAAGCTCTTCCGCTGAGAGAGGGGCCCAAAAATCACAGATCGGCCGCAGGCGGGAAAGTAATTTCCCGCCTTTGTGGGCGTTCCCCGGAGGCTTGTCCCCGCTGTTTTGGATGAAATGAAGGAGCGACTATGCTGTTTGGAAATAAGTCCGCCGCCGTGGATTGGCTGGTGGCGGGGCTGGGGAATCCCGGCCAGAAATACGCCAACACCCGCCACAACATGGGCTTTCTCACGGTGGATCTTCTGGCGGAGGAGGAGGGCGTGAAGCTGAACAAGGTAAAATTCAAATCCGCCTACAACATTCTCCCCTTCGCCGGGGCCAGGTGTCTGGTGATGAAGCCCCAGACCTATATGAACCTCTCCGGCGAGGCCGTGGGCGAGGCCGCCCGGTTCTACAAGATTCCGCCGGAGCGGGTGCTGATCATCTATGACGACGTGTCCCTTCCCGTGGGGAAGCTGCGGGTGCGGCCCACCGGGTCCGCCGGGGGGCACAACGGGATCAAGAGCGTGATTGCCCATCTGAACTCCCAGGATTTCCCCCGTGTTAAAATCGGCACCGGGGCTCCCGCCGGAGGCGGAGAAGAGATGATCGGCTGGGTAACTGGCGTGCCCTCCCAAAAGGACCGGGAAATCCTGCTGGAGAGCTTCAAGCGGGCCATCCGGGCGGCGGAGTGCGTGATTGCGCACGGGTGCCAGCGAGCTATGAATGATTTTAATGGATAAGGGGCTGCCCCTGGGGATTTGCTCGCCCTTACGGGCGGGGGAGATTACAGCTCTCTGAGGGCTGGTCCTTTTGAACCCCCCATTTTCTCTCTTTCTGGGCGCAGAAAGAGAGAAAACGGGCCGTTCACGGTCCAAAAGAGAAATGAACAGAGCATTCGTTCCACCGCCGCCGCAGGCGGCGGAACCCTCGCCGTGGGGGGACCACGAAAGCCCCCCACGGCGGGGCCCCCGGCGGCACCAAGCTACGCGAGAAAACGCGAGGCCCGCCGAGGGGGGAGCGCGAAGCCCGCAGGCCAGCGCGGGGGCAGGAAAGGCCCATAG
>JAAVHG010000102.1 GCA_014799855.1 Oscillibacter sp. | reverse complement strand
GGACGCCCTGCAAACCGGAACCCTGTTCCCCGGCCTGGACCTGCCTTTCAAGGCGGCCATCCAGGCAAAGACCCAACTGGCCAACACCGCTCTGGTAGAGCTGATGGCCCTGGACTTCGCCATCAAGGAGCTGAATCTGTACCTGGATACCCATGCCAACGACCAGGAGGTATTGCAGCTCTATTGGACCTATATCAAACTGTCTCAGGAGGGCCGGGAGAAATACGAGAAGATGTACGGCCCCTTGATGAGCACCGATCTGACCCCGGAAGACGGCTTTGCCTGGCTGAGGGACCCGTGGCCCTGGGACTTTGGAGGGAATGACTGATGTTTGTCTATGAAAAGAAGCTGCAATATCCGGTCAAGATCAAAAACAGCAATCCCAAGCTGGCGGCGGTGATTATCAGCCAGTACGGCGGACCAGACGGAGAACTGGGCGCTTCCCTGCGGTATCTCAGCCAGCGCTACTCCATGCCCTACGCGGAGCTGAAGGGGCTGCTGACGGACATCGGCACCGAGGAGCTGGGGCATCTGGAAATGGTGGGCACCATTGTCCATCAGCTGACCCGGAATCTCTCCGAGGAGCAGATCCGTACCGCCGGATTCGATACCTATTTTGTGGACCACACCGTCGGCGTGTATCCCCAGTTTGCCTCCGGCTATCCCTGGTCCGCCTCCACCATGCAGGTTACCGGCGATGTGATTGGCGATCTCACCGAGGATCTGGCCGCGGAGCAGAAGGCCCGGGTCACCTATGACAACATTCTCCGCCTCTCCGACGACCCGGACGTCAACGACGCTATCAAGTTCCTCCGGGCCCGGGAAATCGTCCATTTCCAGCGCTTCGGTGAGGGCCTGCGGCTGGCCAAGGACAAGATGGATGAGAAAAACGTATATTATGTAAACCCCGCCTTTGACCGGTAAACGCTGACAGGCGGAGTGGACGCCGGGAGAGATCTCCCGGCGTCCCATTATGATTCCGCGTCCCTTTTGATCCGCAGGCCTCGGAGAAGCGCCTTTTGCTCCGGCGTAATGCGGTAGCTCTCCACCGCTTTTTGGATGGTCTTGTTGTGTACCCAAGGTGCAAGCCGCCGCTCCCGCAGATACGGCAGGGTTTCTTCCCACCGTTTAGCCAGGGCGGTAGCCAGATACCAGGCAATCATCATATTGACATAATACTCCTCACTCCGCAGTTCTGCGGCCCAGTCCAGATATTCCGGCTGAAAGCAGTCATCCAGATAAAATCCCATCAGTACCCCCAGTCCAAAACGAACGGAATAGGTATGATCGGATGCCAGCCAGTTTTGCACCTTCACTGGCAAAGACTCAGGATGGGCCCGGAAAGCCTGGGGGCTGATCAGATCGCACACCGCCCAGTTATCCACATAGGGGAGGAATTCCTCCAGCAGAGCCACGGTCTCCTCATAGGGCCGGGAGAAAGAGAGAAGCACGCCGTGGAGGATATTTTCGTCGTAATAGCGGTGTGGAAGCTGGTGAAGAAAAGCCTCCGCCTCCGGCGATCTACGAATGGATCGAGCNAACTTTCTGACCTCCNGCACCCGAACNCCCAGAATGGTGTCCGGGTCAATATTGGGGATCAGCTTCCNGTGAAACTCCTTGTAGGACAAGTCCTGTAAGGCNATGAGGCTTTGCAGAATATCNCAGGACATCACNGCGCCTCTCCTTCCGGAGNTTCCAGCATTTTGGCGAATNCATCCTCGGTCANCACAGGNATATTCAGCTCCTCNGCCTTCTTNAGCTTGCTGCCAGCGGCCTCCCCCGCCACNACGTAGGTGGTGCGCTTGGAAACGGAGCCCGCCGCCTTGCCGCCCCGCTCCTCAATGAGAGCNTGGGCGGCTTTCCGGTCAAACCGGCTCAGAGTCCCGGTGAGAACAAAGGTCATCCCCTCAAAGCGGTTGTCCACCAGCTGNGCGGTNCTTTCCATATTGACCCCCGCCTCCCGGAGNCGGCGGATNAGATCCTGGGANTGGGGCTGGGCNAGATAGTCCACCACGCATTGGGCGGTGACGCCTCCCACATCGTCAATCTCCGTCAGCTCCTCCACCCCGGCGGNCATCAGGGCGTCCAGGGTTTTGAAGTGGGAGGCCAGAACCTTGGCCGCCTTCTCCCCNACCTGCCGGATGCCCAATCCGAAAATCAGACGGCTGAGGTCGTTGGCCTTGGATTTTTCGATGGCCCGAATCAGATTTTCCGAGGATTTNTCCCCCATCCGGTCCAGCTTTGCCACGTCCTTGGCGTGGAGCTGATAGAGATCCGCGGGATTTCGCACCAGCTCCGCGTCAATCAGCTGCTGGATGACGGCGGGGCCGCAGCCGTCGATATCCATGGCGTCCCGGCTGGCAAAATGGGTGATNTTCCGCAGCAGCTGGGCGGGACACTCCGCGCCGGTACAGCGGAGGGCGGCCCCGTCCTCGTCCCGGCGGGCAGGCGCGCCGCATACCGGNCATACCTCCGGCAGCGTATAAGGNCTCGTCCCCTCCGGCCGCTTGGAGAAGTCCACCTCCACAATCTCCGGGATGATCTCCCCGGCCTTTTGNACAATCACCGTGTCGCCNATGCGGATGTCCTTCTCCGTGATATAGTCCTGGTTGTGGAGGGTGGCGTTAGTGACAGTGGTCCCCGCCAGACGCACNGGGGAAAGCACNGCCTTAGGCGTGAGAACGCCGGTNCGGCCCACCTGAATCACGATGTCCAGCAGGGTTGAGGGCTTTTTCTCCGGCGGATACTTGAAAGCCACCGCCCACTTGGGAGCCTTGGCGGTGCTGCCCATNACNTCCCGGTCGGCCAGACGGTTGACTTTAATCACCGCGCCGTCGATGTCGAAGGGGAAATCCATCCGGGCGTCGTTGATTCGGGCGATTTCCTCCCGGCAGGCGTCCGCCCCGGAGAGGGTCTTGTGNGGNATGACCTTGAACCGCTGGCTGGCTAAATAGTCCAGGGTTTCGGCGTGGGTGGAGAACTCCCGGCCCTCCGCCAGCTGTAAATTNAAGATTTGAATATCCAGCTTCCGCTCCCCGCAGATTTTGGAGTCCAGCTGCCGGAGAGANCCGGCGGCGGCNTTCCGGGGATTGGCCATNANGGGCTTTCCNTGNAGCTCCCGCTGGGCGTTAATCTCCTCAAAAACGGTGCGGGACATGTAGACCTCTCCCCGGACAATGAGCCGGGGCAGCTTCTCCGGCAAAGTCATGGGGATGGAGCGGATGGTCCGGAGATTTTCCGTCACNTCCTCACCCACCCGGCCNTCGCCGCGGGTAGCTCCGCTGACGAACACGCCGTCCCGGTACTCCAGNGCCACGGACAGGCCGTCCACNTTGGGCTCTATGGAGTATNCCGTCCCCTCTCCCAGGGCCTGATCCACCCGCTGGCAGAATTCCTCCACCTCTTCACCGTTAAACACGTCCTGTAAGCTCTCCAANGGCACCTCGTGGGCATAGGGCTGGAAGCCTTCCAGAATCCGGCCGCCCACCCGCTGGGTGGGAGAATCGGGGGTGATTTCCTCCGGGTGCTGGGCTTCCAGCTCCTCCAGACGGCGGTTCAGCATGTCGTACTCGTGGTCGCTCATGGTGGGGGCGTCCAGCACGTAGTAGAGATAACCGTTTTCGTTGAGTTTGTCGCGNAACTCTTTGATTTCCTGGCGGTAGTCCATGGCGTTTTCCCTTTCCTTCCCTGTTAGGGTTAATTTCCGTTGAGAATATAGTTTTTCGCGTCGTCGGCAAAGGTTCCNGGGGCGGTTTGGAAGCTGGTATAGGTGTCCGGAACGGAGCCCACAATCACGGTCTCCGCCACGGTAAAGCTGTTGGAGACCTTGGTGGCGGTGGTGAAGCCCGGCAGAAGAATGCTGACGTACACGTCGATGTGCAGAACAATATTGTGCTTGGTCTGGTTGATGCCGGCGGAGACAAATTCATTTTCAAAATAGGCGCTGGAGGACCCCACCGACTCCATACGGACAGACACGGAGGGCCCCCGGCCCGCCAGAAGTGTGGAGCCGGTGAGGCTTCCCATGGGAATGGAGANATCCCGGGCGGANACCATCCCCACCCGCTCCAGAACCGTGTCCAGAATCTCCGCCTGAAGGCGGCTGAAGGAGGCCATATTGCTNTANAGGGCGGTGATCCGGCCCTCNTTNTCCTTTTCAAAGGTCACCAGGCCGTCATACCGGATTTCCCCGGACTGGATGGCNTCATAGACCGCCTGGGTGACGATTCCGGTGACGGTGTTGGAAACCTTGGCGGTNGCNAGGCTCTCCAAAATGGGCTTCATCCGNCCGGCGGCGGTCAGCAGCATGAAGAGAAGACCCGCCAGCAGGGCAAAGGAAGCAANCCNCAAAAGCGCCCGCCAGCTCATCCGGCCCCGCCAGTAGTAAAATCCCCGGCCCATACCATCACCTCTTCCGCCATTCTATGCGGAAGGGGTTGTCATCATTTCGCCGTAGGCGGGTTTTCCCCGGAAAAGAGCGGAAAAATTATCCCTCCGGCAAGGCGTTGACTAT
The DNA here is from genome assembly GCA_014799855.1 of Oscillibacter sp. Lineage (GTDB taxonomy): Bacteria > Bacillota > Clostridia > Oscillospirales > Oscillospiraceae > Oscillibacter. Next base: position 4,325 of record JAAVHG010000102.1, on the reverse strand, counting down.
CTCCTTGAAGACCCTCCCCCGCTCCATGAAGTTGGCGAAGCGGTCGAAGGAGGTGCTGGCGGGCGAGAGAATCACCACGTCTCCCTCCNCGGCACGGCTGTCCGCCAAAGCCACGGCCTCGTGGTAATCCTGAACCTCCGTAATTTCCAGTCCGGCGTAATTCTCCGCCGACTCCGCCGCCCTGCGGATAACCTCGGCGGTAGCGCCGCAGAGAATAAGGAGCTTTACATGGCCGTTAATCACCGGACCCAGTTCGTCATAGGGAATGCCTTTGTCCTTGCCTCCGGCGATGAGGATCACCTNTTNCGGGAAGGACCGNAGTCCCGCCATGGTGCGGCTGGGGCTGGAGGCAATGGAGTCGTTGTACCAGCGGACGCCTTTGCGGGTGCGGATNAGNTCGATTCGGTGTTCCACGCCGCCGAACTCCCTGGCAAAATCCCGGATAACGCCGTCAGGGACCAGNCCGTCTACCACGGCGATAGCCGCCAGATAGTTTTCCACATTGTGGAGGCCGGGAAGCTTGATNTCGGAGACCGACATGACGGCCCGCTCCTGCCCATCCCTTCTGGCGATCATCTGATCTCCCCGCAGAAAAACACCGTCCTCCACCTCCCGCCGCCGGGAGAAGAGCCGGGCGTGGCCCGGGGTACGGGAGGCCTCCTCCAAGGTGAGATCATTGTCAGCGTTAAAGACCGCTATATCCTCTGCTGCCTGATGTGTAAAGATATTTTCCTTTGCAGAGATATACTCGGCAAAATCCTTGTGAACGTCCAAATGGTTGGGAGCCAGATTGGTGACGACGGCCATATGGGGGCTTTGAGTCATGGTCATCAGCTGGAAGGAGCTCAGCTCCAGTACGGCCACGTCTGTGGGCCTCATATCTCCGGTCTCCGCCAGCAGCGGATGGCCGATGTTGCCCCCCAGGTGGACGGTCTTTCCCGCCGCCTCCAGGAGCTTGGCGATGATGGTGGTGGTGGTGGTCTTCCCGTCGCTGCCGGTGACGGCAATTTTCGGGCAGGGACAGACCGCGAAAAACACCTCCATCTCGCTGGTGAGAACGCTTCCCCGCTCCACCGCGGCGGTGAGCTGAGGCAGGTCCGGCCGCATTCCCGGCGTGCGGAAGATCACGTCCTCCGTCAGGTCCTCCAAATAGTCCGGCCCCAGCCGGAGGTGGCAGCCCTGGCGTTCCAGGCTGTCCGCCAGATCTCCCAGAGCCTCCCGGTCCTTCCGGTCCCTGGCTGTCACCCGGATATTCCGGGACAGCAGCAGTTCAATCAGGGGCCGGTTGGAAACGCCGATTCCCATAACCGCCACGGTTTTGGTCCGCAGGGAGGCAAGATATTCCTCAAAAGTCATATAAGCCGCTCCTTATCCGTCAAATCACTTGGCCACATTATACCCCACCGGGAAAAAAATAGCAAGCGGGCGCTGGAACAGCGCCCGCTTTTCCCTATATAGTCAGCAAAGCTGAAAATGGCATTTTTCCATTTTTCAACTGGCGGACCATAGNTCCGCCAGTGCGCAAAGCGCACATTTACGNTGCTATNAAATCGNGCNAAATGGNCGCTTCNCGCGCTGGCNNCAGAGTATACTCCGGTGGAAAAATATGAAAGAAGTTTTTCCAGTTTGTTGACTATAGAATAATGCAAATCAGTCCGCCGCTGCCCTCGTTGATAATGCGGGTCAGGGTTTCCTGGAGCTTTTTCCGGGCGTCCTCCGGCATCCGTTTCAGCTTGGCCTGCAAATCCTCGTTGACCAGCTCGTGGAAGCTGCGGCCGAAGATGTTGGACTGCCAGATTTTGCTGGTGTCCCCCTCAAATTCCTGCAAAAGGTAGTTTACCATGTCCTCCGACTGCTTCTCATTGCCCACAATAGGCGAGACGGCGGTCTCGATGTCTGCCCGGATCATATGAATGCTGGGGGCGCTGGCCTTCAGCCTCACGCCGTAGCGGCCTCCCTGCTTCATGATCTCGGGCTCCTCCAGGGTCAGCTCGTCGATGCCCGGCACCACAATGCCATAGCCCGTCTCCCGGACGGACCGCAGGGCCCCGGCCACCTTGTCGTACTCCGCCTTCACCGCCGCCAGCCTGGTCAGCAGGCTCATGAGATCCCCATCGTCCCCTACCTCAAAGCCGGACTGCTGGGAGAGGGTGTGGTAGAACAGCTCTCTTGGCAGCAGCAGCCGCGCCGCGGCCACGCCGGTGCCCAGGTCGATGCTGGTGACCTTGGCCTCGCTGATGTTCTCGCAGCCNTCCAGGGCGGCGATCACGCCCTCCACCTCCCGGATGTGGCGCAGCTCCGCCGTACCCTGGCGGATGGCCTCGTAGAGCCCTGCCTTGATGGGNTGNTCNCCCGGCAGGGCGTCCACCCAGGGCGGCAGNAANAGATCCAGCTCCTGCATGGGNAACTCGTAGAGCACGGCCTTTAAAATGGCCCCCACATCCTCCTCGCTGAGATCCAGGCAGTTCACCGCCGCGCAGTTGACCTCATACCGGGAGGCGATGTCCTTGGCGATGGCCTCCGCCCGGTCCCCTTTNGGGTCCGAGGAGTTCAGCAGGACGATAAAGGGCTTTCCCAGCTCCTGCAGCTCCCGNATGACCCGCTCCTCCGCCTCCAGATAGTCCTCNCTGGGGATGTCGGAGACGGTGCCGTCGGTNGTGATNACAATGCCAATGGTGGAGTGCTCCGTGATGACCTTCCTGGTGCCAATCTCCGCCGCCTCGGTCATGGGNATCTCGTGGTCGTACCAGGGAGTCGTNACCATCCGGGGCGCGTCNTCCTCAAACTGGCCGATGGCCCCCCGGACCATNTACCCCACGCAGTCGATGAGCCGCACGGAGAAGGANCCNCCCCCCTCCAGNTGCACCTGGACCGCCTCCTCCGGCACAAACTTGGGCTCCGCCGTCATNATGGTCCGGCCGGAGCCGCTNTGGGGCAGTTCGTCCCTGGCCCGCTCCTTGCGGTAGACATTTTCAATGTTNGGGATCACCTGGGTNTCCATAAACCGCTTGATGAAGGTGGATTTTCCCGTCCGCACCGGCCCCACCACGCCGATGTAGATATCTCCCGCCGTGCGGGTGGCGATATTCTGATAAATCGTGGTATTCATAAGCATCCCGTCCTTTTTCCGCTCCATATTCATGGCGGCCGCCGCCATGGGTCCCGCCCGGCCGCCCAGCGGCTGTCGGCGCGTTCCCGAGATTCTGTTCCCTAAAACTCTATGTCCGAAGGGGGAAAAGTATGACAGCCCGTCTTTCTTTGGCAAAACCGCACAAAGAACGNTGGACTTCCTTCCTAGGATTCCGGCGATTCTTGATCTTTACANGGGNAATTTAGCNTGGTAAACTGTTAGCGTATTAAACGGGCGGAAAATGCCTGGATTTTTGGAGGATTGGATACCATGAAAAAGAGACTTGCGGCAATGCTTCTGGCTTTTGCCATGACTCTGGCCCTGGCCGCCTGCGGCGGCAATAGCGGCGGCGGCAGCGCCCCGGCGGATACCGGAACTCCCGCCGGTTCCGGCAGCGATCANAANGCCGCTGACAGCGATCTGGCTTACGTNCAGAACAAGGGCGTTCTGATTGTGGGCATTACCGAGTTTGAGCCCATGGACTANCAGGACGCCTCCGGCAATTGGATTGGCTTCGATGCCGACATGGCCAAGGCCTTCGCCGAGAGNCTGGGNGTCAAGGCNGAATTCCAGATTATCGACTGGGACAACAAGGTCTTNGAGCTGGACGGCAAGACCATCGACGTGGTTTGGAACGGCATGACCCTTACCGACGAGGTGATGGCCGCTATGGAGTGCTCCAACGCCTACTGCAACAACAGCCAGGTGGTGGTGGTTCCCGCCAGCAAGGCCGCGGACTGCCAGACCAAGGAGAGCTTGGCCGACCTGTCNTTCGCCGTGGAGTCCGGCTCCGCCGGTCAGGCCCAGGCGGAACTGCTGGGCGTTGCCTTCACCGAAGTGGTGGATCAGGCTACCGCCGTTCTGGAAGTCAGCTCCGGCACCGCTGACGCCGCCGTTATNGACTCCCTCATGGCTGGCGCCATGGTGGGCGAAGGCACNGGATATGCCGATTTGACCTACACCATTTCCCTNAATGAGGAAGAGGGCGAGCAGTACGGCGTGGGCTTCCGGAAGGGGTCCGATTTGGCCGATGCCCTGAACGAGTTCTTCAAGACCAGCTATGCCGACGGCTCTATGGTAACCTGCGCCGAGACCTACGGCATCCAGGCCGCTCTGATCGCGCAGTAAAACAAGAGAATGCTTTCCTGCCCCCGCTCCCTCTTCAGGGGGCGGGGCAGCTGAAATTTTGACAAAG
>JAAVHG010000101.1 GCA_014799855.1 Oscillibacter sp. | reverse complement strand
GCAGAATTGCTACCAGATATGACAAGCTGGATGCTTCCTTTCTCGCCTTTGTCTACTTGGCCTCCATTGCTATTTTGTTGCTTTAGTCCATATTTCCCTATTTTTCAAACAGGGCCTAGCGGGTTGGCGAAAAAATCTTTTCGCCAACCTGAGCAAGTTTTTCAGATCCCGTGGAAAATTCTAAAAAACGTATGATTGAAAACGAAAGGAACCCCTGACGGGTTCCTTTCGCAGCTATCTTCCTCTCCGAACGAATGACATAAATCGTTTTCTGCCATTCTGAAAGAACCGGTTAAAACTCGTAATCCACCGCCACCCGGTCCTCCCGGATGGACTTGCACAGGGCGGAAACGGCCTTATGCCGGGGGTCGTTTTTGTAGGCCTCCAGCGTTTCCAGCGTCTCAAACTCGCTGACGCACACGGCGTCGTAGTTCCCCTGGCCCACATTCACAGCCACCTCGCTGGACAGCATCTGGGGCACCACCCCCTGGAGGGCCCGGAGGCCGTCCAAAAACTTCTTCTGCTCCGCCTCGGTGCCGGGGCGGAATTTCCACATGACGATGTGACGAATCATTTCAACCTCTCCTCTCGTTGTACGCCCGGATGCCCAGGTCCAGCAGCTCCACGGCCCGGGTCAGGTCCTCGGGGGCGGTGACATAGGCCACGCGGACCTTGTTCCGGCCCAGCTCCGGGTCGCTGTAGAAGCCCGCGGCAGGGGTCAGCATAACGGTTTCGTTATTGTCTGAAAACTCCTCCAAAAGGAAGTATTGCAGCTTCTCCGTGTCGTCCACCGGCAGAGTCACCATAAAGTAGAAGGCCCCCTCGGGATGGGTGAATTCCACGCCCGGCAGCTTTTCCAAGGCGGTGACGATAGCGTCCCGGCGGCGTGTGTACTCCGCCAAAACCCCGTCGTAATAGGACTGGTCCAGGCAGTTGTACATAGCGGCGGCGCCCACCTGCTCCAATGTGGCCCCGCACAGGCGGCCCTGGCACAGCTTCAGCGCCTCGTTCATCAGCTCCCGGTTCCGGGAAACCAGCATTCCCACGCGGGCTCCGCAGGCGGAGAACCGCTTGGACACGGAGTCCACCACCACCACGTTCTCTTCCGCGCCGGGGAATTGCAGCATCGTAGAGGGCTTCCCGGTGTAGACAATCTCCCGGTACACCTCGTCGGAAATCAGGAACAGGTTGTGTTCCCTGGCGATATCCGCCATCACCTGGGCCTCCTCCGGGGTAAGGACCACGCCGGTGGGATTGCCGGGATTGGTGATCAGGATGCCCCGGGTGTGCCCGTTGATGAGAGGCTCGATTTTCTCCCGGCTGGCGTAGTGGTATCCCTCCTCAGCGGAGGTGGGGATGGGGACCAGCTTGGCCCCGGTGATGTTGATAAAGGTAGTGTAATTGGGGTAGAAAGGCTCCGGGGAGAGGATTTCGTCCCCCTCCTCGGCGATGCAGGACATGACGATCTCCAGCGCCTCGCTGCCGCCGAAGGTGGGGAGAATCTCTTCCTTCTCCAGCTCGCAGCCGAACCGGCGGTAGTAGCCCTGCACGGCGTCGGTAAACTCCTCCACGCCGGAGGCCGGGGCGTATTCCACCACGTTATTCTCGAAATTCCGAATGGCGTCGAAGAAGGGCTTGGGGGTCTCGATGTCCGGCTGGCCGATATTCAGATGGCGGACCAGCAGGCCCCGGTCCATAGCCGCCTTCTCGTAGGGGTAAAACTTCCGCACAGGGGACAGCTCACAGCGCTGGATTTTGCTGGAAAATTTCATGACAGGATGCCTCCAGAATGGTTTATTCTCGAGAAAACGGGTATTTAGCCATAAAAAATCGCCCCTGACATCTGTCAGGGGCGAACTTACGTCCACGGTACCACCCTGATCTGTCCCCCTAGGAGGGACATCTCACGTCATCCGGTAACGGGGATGGGCCGTTCCGCTCCTCGCGGACCGCTCAAAAGTGGCTTGCCTGGCGTCCTTGGCTGAGGGCTTCCACCATTTCCCTCTCGCTGAAAGCCGGTTTCGCTGGGCTGGCTTTATCATCGCTTTTCTCGGTATCCACTATTATACGGCTTTCCCGCCGTTTGTCAAGAGGGATTTTGAACGCAAAAAGCCCGGCGAAAACGGCTTTTTGGCGGTTTCCCGTCAACCGGCCCCGTCCTCCGGCTCCGGAGGCTGGGGAAGGTCCTTGCCGCCCATCTGCATCTCCTGCCACTGGGCCTTGGTGATGAGGAGCTGCCGGGGCTTGGAGCCCTCGAAGGGGCCCACAATGCCCCGCTCCTCCATCTGGTCCACCAGGCGGGCGGCGCGGGAATAGCCCAGCTTCAGCCGCCGCTGGAGCATGGACACGGAAGCCTGCCCGGTCTCCAGAATCACGTCCACGGCGGCGGGGAGCAGCTCGTCCNCCCCGTCCCCGGCAGGCTCGGCGGAGGCGGCGGAAGAGCCGCCCTTGCCGCCCTTTTCCTTCTCCTGGACGGATTCCTCAATCTTGGCCAGAACCTCGTCGGAATACTGGGCCTCGCCGCTCTGCTTCACGAAGGCCACNACCTGNTCAATCTCCTCCGGGGAGATAAAGCAGCCCTGGACCCGCTGGGGCTTACCCGCCCCCANGGGGGCGTAGAGCATNTCGCCCTTGCCCACCAGCTTTTCCGCGCCNGTGTTNTCCAAAATGATCCGGGACTCCAGAGAGGANGCCACGGCGAANGCGATGCGGCTGGGGATGTTGGCNTTCATCAGGCCGGTGATCACGTCGGCGGAGGGCCGCTGCGTGGCAATGACCAGGTGCATTCCGGCGGCGCGGCCCATCTGAGCCACGCGGCAGATGGATTCCTCCACCTCCTTGGCGGCCACCAGCATCAGGTCCGCCAGCTCGTCGATCACCACCACCACGCTGGGCAGAGGCTCCATGTCCTCCCGGGAGGCGGCCAGGCGGTTGAACTCCTCCAGCTTCTTCACGCCGCATTCGGAGAAGGTCTTGTACCGCTTCATCATCTCGTAAACCGCCCATTGCAGGGCCCCGGCGGCCTTTTTGGGGTCCGTCACCACGGGGATCAGCAGATGGGGGATGCCGTTGTAGGGGGCCAGCTCCACCATTTTAGGGTCCACCATGATAAACCGCACCTGATCCGGCGTGGATTTATACAGGAGGCTGATAATCAGGGAGTTGGTGCATACCGACTTGCCGGAGCCGGTGGTGCCGGCAATCAGCACATGGGGCAGGCTCTCGATATTGCCCACGATGCTGTTGCCGCCGATGTCCCGGCCCAGGGCGAAGGCGGTCCGGGACCTGTGGCCGGAAAACTCCCGGGACTCGATCACATCCCGGATCAGCACCGGGGTCACCGCCTTGTTGGGCACCTCGATGCCCACCACGGAGATCTTGTCCGGCACGGGGGCGATGCGGACGCCGCTGGCGCCCAGGGCCAGGGCGATGTCGTCGGACAGGTTGGTGATTTTATTCAGCTTCACTCCCTGGTCCAGCACAAACTCGTACCGGGTGACGGAGGGGCCGTGGATGACCTCGCCGGGGGTAGCGTCCACGCCGAAGCTGTTCAGCGTCTCGGCCAGACGGCGGGAGTTGTTCCGCAGCTCCGCTCCCACCTCGATGTGGTCGCCGCCGCCGCTTTTGCGGAGGAGGTCCAGGGGCGGGGACTGGTAGTCATCCTCTCCGGCGGAGAGCTTTTGCTCGATCTCCGCCGTGACGGCGGCGGTCTGGGCCGCCACCTCCTGGGCCAGCTTCTTCTTGCCCGCGGGCGGAGGGGGCGCCGGGACAGGCTCCGGCTCCGGCTCTGGGGCGGGAGGCGGAGGGGGCGGCGGAGCGGGAGCGGAAACCGGCTCGGGCTCCGGCTCCGGTTCCCACCTTCTGGGCGGCTCCGGGTCCGGCACAGGGACGGCTTCCACCTTCTCCGCCTTTGCGGCGAGCACCTGGTCCGGGGTCCGCTGCTTGGAGGATTTGGGCCGGAAAAAGCCGGATTTAGGCGGCTCCGGTTCCGGGATGGCCGCCTGGGCGGCGGGCTCGTCGTCCAGGGGAATGTCAATCTGCCGCCGGGGGCGGGCCTCCTGCCTCCGGCGGGGCTTTTCCACAGGGGTCAGGCGGATGGCGGGCTCCGGTTCCGGCTCCTCCTCGTAGGCGGGCCGGTTTCTGTGCCAGCCGATCAAGGCCCCCAGGGTCAGATGCAGGGCAATCATGCCCAGGGCCACAAACAGCCCCGTAAAGAGAATCAGCGAGGCCACCTTGGAAAAGACGGCCACGGAGCCGTTAGCCAGCACGCCGGAGACGGCCCCGCCGGACTGCATTGCCCTGCCGTCGTTCCAAAGCTCCCGCAGAATGCCGAAGGAGGCGGTATACTCCCGCTTGCACAGAACCATATGGGCCAGGGACCCCAGGAGCATAGGCAGCAGCAGGGCGCAGGTCACCCGCAGCTGCACCGGCCGGCCGTGGTGGGCCAGGAGAATCACGCCCGCCAGCAGCAGCGCCGGGGCGGAAAGCCAATAGCCGTAGCCGAACAGGCCCTTCAGCAGAACGGCGAACCAGTCCAGGAAGATGGCCTTCACGCCAAAATAGCTGATGAAGGCGCACAGGGCCAGCACCAGGCACACCGCGCCGCCGATCTCCCGGCGGACGGGCCGCTTCTGGGGCGGTTTCTTGGCCCGGCTGCCGCCGGACGGGGAGCCGCTCTTGCGGGGAGCGGCGGATTTCTTTTGTGTTGTGGACGCCACAGTGAAAACCTCCTTGGAGGGAAAATTTAAAGCGGACCCGCCCCGTAATACTATTTCCTGAAAAACCCTTTAAAAAGTTTTTTATGGGGAATTAGGATCAGGCGGCGGTCTGGGTAACGGTCAGCACAAACGCCGCCACGCCCACGGCCCAGCAGTAGTAGGCGAAGAAGCCGAACTTACCCTTGCCGGCGATGTATTTCAGCAGCCGGATGCAGGCGTAGCCCACCACCGCCGCCGTCAGCACTCCGGCCAGATACACGGGGACCTCCTCCCAGATAATCCCCGCCTCCAGCGCGTCCTTGAGCGTCAGAATATTGGCCCCCAGAACGGCGGGAATGGACAGCAGGAAGGAGAACCGCACGGCAAAGCGGCGGTCCAGCCCCAGGAAGCACCCGGCGGTGATGGTCATGCCGGAGCGGGAGATACCGGGGCAGGTAGCCACGGCCTGGGCCGCGCCGATGATCAGCACGTCGGCCAGCGTGGCGGTTTTCTCCGTCTTCCGGCCCTTATTCATGCGGTCGCTGGCAAAGAGCAGGGACCCGGTGACAATCAGGGCCATGGAGATGAAGTACATATTGTCCGACAAGCCCTCCACCAAATCCTTCACCGGCAGAACGGCGAAAAGGGGCAGGGTGCCCAGGATAATCAGCAGAATCAACCGCCGGGCCGGAGGCACGGGACTGGGGGTAGACCCCCGGGCCAAATCCACCACGCCGTCCACCAGCTCCGCCAGCATGGCCCGGATATCCTCCCAGTAGGCAACGAAAACCGCCGCCAGAGTGCCCAGGTGGAGCAATACGTCAAAAAAGTCGGGGATCTCCGTGGTTTGGCCCAGCAGATGCTCGGCAATGGCCAGATGGCCGGAACTGGAAATGGGCAGAAATTCCGCCGCGCCCTGGATAATGCCCAGAAGCAGGGATGACAGCAGTGACAAACGCCTCACGCTCCTTATGTCCAAAAAGTTCTATAGTCAACACATTTGAAAAGAAGTAAAACTTCTTTTCAAGCCTGCGGCTTACGCCGCAGGCGGCCGCTTTGGCGGCCCATGTGTCTCCTTCATAGTTGGCGCACACGGGCTTTGCCCGTCCAGCGGTGATGACCGCTGGTTGAAAATCGGCTCTTGCCGATTTTCAAGTGCGCTGACTATATTGGCATGGTATTGGCAAAGCCGGAAAAACATGCGGATTTTACCGGAAAACCCCGGCCAAGGCCCCGCGGCCCCGGCCTCTGAAAAGTATGTTCGATTTTCCGGCTTTGATTATAGCACGGTTCCGCAATAAATTCCAGTCATATTTGACAGACTTGCGTTTGGATATCGAGTGTGGTAAGATTAGCAGAATACATCGAAATTTGTGGAGGGCAATATGAAAACACCAAATAAGAATTCAAAAAGCAGAAAAGTGGCTAAAACTATGAAGAAAAACCAAGTAAATAAGAAAAGAATGACTAGCCAAGAAAAGTCACAGTGGTATGATATGAATCAGATTGAGTGGTTTCCTGTAGACCCATATTG
>JAAVHG010000100.1 GCA_014799855.1 Oscillibacter sp. | reverse complement strand
TTCTACTGCGCGGCTGTCAGCGCTTGCCGCTTATAGCCGCGGCGTCTCCCATGTGGGAAAAGGGGGGACGAAGTTCCCTCTTTACTTGGAGACGGTGTCTTTCAAAACCTTACCCGCCTTAAAGACCGGCACCACAGAGGCGGGGATCTCAATCACTTCGTTGCTCTTGGGATTCCGGCCGGTGCGGGCTGCCCGCTGGCGAACCTCAAAAGAACCAAAACCAACCAGCTGCACCTTGTCGCCATCCTTCAGGGCGGCGGTGATGGTGTCCAGCGTGGCGGTGATGACCGCCTCGGCGTCCTTCTTGGAAACCTCGGCGGCGGCGGCAACGGCGTTGATGAGCTCAGATTTGTTCATGTTAGAACCTCCTATAAATCATTGGTACGTTTTTGAATTTGTATTCATCTCCAAGGAACGGCGTTCAGCGGTTGTGAATACAGATTTCTATTCTTAACGCGAATCCGCGTTTAAGACTCGTTCTCTTTGGCCCGCTTCCAAAGCCGGATCAGCTCCGCCTCGGAATACTCGGAGAGGGGCTTGTCCGCCGCCTGTTCCACGGCGCGGAAGCGGCTGTCAAATTTGTCGCAGGCCCGGTGGAGGGCGTCCTCCGGGTCCACCTTGGTCATCTGGCCGATTTTCGCGGCGATGAACAGCAGATCCCCCAGCTCCTCCCGGATGCCGTGGGGCGCGGCGGCGTCTCCGCCGGCCTCCAGAGCCTCGCGCAGCTCCCGGACCTCCTCCTCCAGCTTGCCCAGGGCGCTGATGGGGCTGGACCAGTCAAAGCCGGCCTTGGCGGTCTTGGAGCCGATTTTCTCCGCCCGCCACAGGGCGGGCAGGGTGTGGGGCACGGCCTCGATGGCGTCGGCGGTGGACCGCTGGCCCTTTTCGGCCCGCTTCAAGGCCTCCCAGTTGACCAGCACCTCCTCGGAGGTGTCCGCCTGGACGTCCCCGAACACGTGGGGATGGCGGTAGACCAGCTTCCGGGTCACGCCGTCCACTACGTCGGCCATAGTGAAGCGGCCCCGCTCCGTCTCCATCTGGGCGTGGAAGGCCGCCTGCATCAGAATGTCCCCCAGCTCCTCGCACATGGCGGCGGGATCGTCCCGGTCAATGGCGTCCAGAGCCTCGTAGGTTTCCTCTAAAAAATTCCTTCGGATGGACTGATGAGTCTGCTCCGCGTCCCAGGGACAGCCGCCGGGGGCCCGCAGAAGCCGGGTCACTTCCAGGAAGTCCTCCCAGCCATAGCGGGTTTTCCTTTGAAAATCTACCATAGATTCACCATCTTTGCAAGTTTTTTCTTGAAAAAAACCCGAAAATACGGAATTTTTTCCTTCATGACCGCCGAAAAGGGGCGATTCCGCCCCTGCGGCGGGCATTTTTTACTTTAAGTGGAGAATACGCGCCAGCTTCTCCCCGTGGGGAATCCCCCGCAGATCCTCCGCCCGGAGAATCTGCAAAACCACAACCAGCACCCCATAGACGGCGACGCCGGCCGCAATACCGCACAGGGCGGCGATGGCGTTGGCCCCATAGGCGGAGTGGCCGGAGGCCAGGGCGCGGCCCACAAAGCCGCACACCGCCCAGGCCGCCGCTCCCATAAGGAGGGAGGCCAGCAGGGGCTTGGCGAAGAGGCGCACGTACCGGGGCTTCTCCGGGGAGTACTTCCACACGAAGAACAGGTTCAGCCCCGCGATGACGCCGTAACAACAGATGCTGGACACGGGGGCTCCGTGGATGTTGATGTCGGGATTGCCCACCAGAATATAATTCATGACAATTTTCACCAGTCCGCCGGTGATCACCGTACACACCGGCAGGCGCTCCTTGCCGTAGGTCTGCAAAATGGCGTTGGTCAGGGTCATGATGCAGATGAAGATGCAGGCGAAGCCCAGGGGCCGCAGATGGACCCCCGCCGCCAAGGCGTCCTCCGGCCGCATGGGCAGAATCAGCCGCATGATGGGGGTGGACAGCGCGCTGAGCCCCACGCCGCAGGGCAGGGCCAGAATAGCGATCAGGCGGAAGGCGGAGGAGATAATCCGGTCCGCCTCCCGGTGGTCCTTCCGGGCCAGGGCCGCCGCCGCCACGGGAATCAGGCTCATGGTGACGGGGAAGACGAAGGCGGCGGGCAGGTTCACCATGTCCATGGCGTAGCCGTACTGGCCCCGGAGGGCGGAGGCGGCCTGCTCCGTCAGCCCCAGGGCGTCCTGTAAGCGGCCCAGGACGATGGAGTGATCCACCAGGGTAATGATGCTCATGGCGGAGTTGCTTAAGGTAATGGGCACGCCGATCATCAAAATCCGTTTCAGCAGCACACTGCCGCCGTCCGGCGTGTCGATTGCGCCGCCGGGGCCCCGGTGGGTCAGCAGATAGCCGGCCAGGAACAGCATGGACAGCGCCGTGCCGATGGTGACGCCCATAATGGCGGCGGCGGCGCCCCGCTCCATGCCTTGGCCGCCGCTGATGACGGACCAGGCCAGGGGCAGGCCGATGCCCAGCTTGCAGATGGCCTCCAGCACCTGGGAGGCGGCGGAGGGCTTCATGTTCCCCTGCCCCTGGGTATAGCCCCGGATGCAGGAGAGGATGCAGACGAAGAACACCGCCGGAGCCAGGGCCCGGATGGCGTAGTAGGCCCCCTGGTTGTTCAGCAGTCCGGTCACGATGCCGGTGCCGAAGAACATGAAGGCGGAGCCGGCCAGGCCCATGGCGAAGAACAGGCACAGGGCCGTTCGGAAGAGCTTCCGCTTCTGATTCTCCCGCCCCTGGGCCTGGGCCTCGGACACCAGCTTGCTGAGGGCCAGGGGGAAGCCCGCCGTGGAGATAGAGAGAAGGACGTTATAGATATAGTACGCGGCGTCGAAATAGGTCTTTCCCTCGCTGTTCAAAATGTTGTTGAGGGGAATTTTGTAGAAAAACCCGATGGCCTTGACGATGGCCACCGCCGACGCCAGCACCGCGGCGCCGCCCAGGAAGGATTGCCTGCGTTGTTTTGACATAGGGAATATACCTCGGATCTCTTGAAAATACGGTCTGTCCGTACAATAAGCCTATTGAGGCGGCGGGAACTTTATGCCAGCTCCCCCAAGTCCCGCCAGGCAGGCCTTCACCAGGGCGGTGAATTTCGGGCCGGCGGCCTCTCCGGCGGCGATGACCTCCTCTCCGGAGAGGGGCTGATCCAAAACTCCCGCCGCCATGTTGGTGCAGAGGGTGAAGCCCAGCACCTTCATGCCGCAGTGGGCGGCGGCGATGGCTTCGGGCACGGTGGACATGCCTACCGCGTCCGCGCCCAGGAGCCGGGCGGCCCGGATCTCCGCCGGAGTCTCGTACTGGGGGCCGGGGAAGTACATGTAAACGCCCTCCCGGAGAGTCAGGCCCATGGCCCATGCGGCGGAGCGGGCCGCATTTTGCAGGGCCGGGGTGTACACGTGGCTCATATCCGGGAACCGGGGGCCGAACTCCTCCAGATTGGGGCCCCGCAGGGGGGTGTCCGGGAAGAGCTTGATGTGGTCGGTGATCAGCATAATGTCNCCGGCGGAAAANTTCTNATTCACCGCGCCGGCGGCATTGGTGACGATCAGCGTCTCCGCNCCCAGCAGGCGGGCCAGCCGCACGGGGAANGCGGCGTCGGCGAAGGACCAGCCCTCGTAGGCGTGGAGGCGGCCCTGCATGACCGCCACCCGCCTGCCGGACAGGGTGCCGAAGATAAACCGGCCCTGGTGTCCGGGGGCGGTGGAGCGCTTCATATGGGGGACGTCCTCATAGGGGANGNCGATGGGGTTTTCCACCTGTCCCCCCAGCTCGCCCAGGCCGGAGCCGAGAATCACCAGCACCTGGGGAACGAAATCCCCCAGCCGCTTCCGGAGGGTATCGGCGCTCTCCCGGTACTGCTCCATAGTNTAATCATTCATCCAGCTTCCCTCCGCAGGTCCGGCAGAAATGGTCGCCCTCCTGGACCTCCGCGCCGCAGGTGGGGCAGGCGGGGGGCTCCGGNTCCCGGCCCAGCGCCTCGTTGGCCTGGGCGATCTCCGCTTTCAAANCGTCGATGTGTTTCAGCTTTTCCAGAAGCTCGTCGGACTCCGTGGGAGTNCCGGTGTGGGTGGCGTACATCATCTCGCCGACCTCCATCATGGCCGCGCTCACGTCNCCCTCCAGCCTGGCCAGCTTAAAGCGGAGCTTGGCGGNGTCNANGGCCTCCTCCGCCAGCTTGCCCACGCCGTAGGCGGCGTCGGCGGCCACGCTGCCCGCCTGGACNGCGGTGGCCTTTACCAGTTCCATCAATTCGTACAGCTTGTCGTTCATGAAATCCATCCTCCTGTTTTTATTGTAGGCACATCATCTATGGCGGTCAGTGGCTGTTGTACGCGCTGCCGCCGATAAACTCTCTCGCCAGGGATTGGGCGGAGATGTACTTTTCATCCAAAGGCTCNATTTTCTCATAGGCCTTGAGAATNTCGTCCACCACCGGATAGGTCCCGGCGGGGATGCTCTCCAGCAGCGGCAGCACAAAGGGNTTCAGGGCCGCGGCGGACAGGGCCAGAGAGGAGTCGAACATAATGTCGGCGTGTTCCTTGTAGGGGGAGATATACAGCTTTTCGCCCCGGCGGACGTTGGGCCACAGCTTCAAGGTGAAGAGGGCGTCGCTGCCCCGGAACTTGAAGTCCCGGACAATCCTCCGGCACAGCCGGAGCCAGGGGTGCTGAAAGACAATCCGGCCGGAGTCGTCCACTATGTTGCTGCGGGCGGCGATATAGAGCTTGAAGGCCTTGGGGTTCTTCCCCACGATGATATCGTTCAGGGCGTGGATGCCCTCGAAAATCGCCATTTCGTCCTTCCCCAGCCGCATGGGCTGGGAGAGAATGTCGGAGCGCATCTGCCGGGCGAACTCATACTTGGGGATGTGGATGGTCTCCCCCCGGTCCACCAGGGCGAAGTGGCGGTTCAGCAGGTCGATGTCCAGGCAGAAGGGGGACTCGTAGTCGATATCCCCGTCCCGGTTCCGGGGGGCCGTCTCCGGGTCCAGGGTGTTGAAATAGTTGTCCATGGAGACGGTGTGGGTCCCGATGCCCATCTTTTCCAGGGCCTCCTCCACCTTCAGGGCGGTGGTGGTCTTTCCGGAGCCGGAGGGGCCGGAAAGCAGGATGATGTGGGACGTTTCCCGGTGGGCGGCGATCTTTTTGGCGGCGGACTCCACCTTTTTGGTGTAGGCGGCGTCGCACTCGTCGGCAAAGCCCTTGGGGTCCCTGCGGATGGCGTCGTTGATTTGAGAAAGCGAGTAGGGCATATGGATTTACTCCTTTCAGATGAACTCCTTATCCCAATTCCCGGTAAAATTCGGCGAAGGCCCGCTGGTTGGCCCGCCATTTCTCCGGCCGCTCGGCGTACTCCTTGGGATACTTGGGGTTGAAGGCCCGCCGGATATGGTTGGTGCCGGGTTCCACCATTTTTGTGGAGCCTCCGGCGCCCAGGGAGAGGATGGAGCAGAGCTCCGACATGATGACAATATTGTACCAGCACTCCGCTCCGGGGCGGGTCCAGCCGATGTTCTCAAAGCTGCCGGACATGTACTTCTGCCGGTAGAGGTAATAGGGGGCGTATCCGGCGTTCCGGAGGGCCGGCTCCGCGTAGTCCAGCATCTCCGCCACGGCTCCGGGGCCGGGAACCGCCAGCCCCTCCGTCAAAATCCGGCTGCCCTTTTTCAGGGCCAGGGTGTGAACCGTCAGATTGTCCGGCCCAAAGCGGAGGCAGGCCTCCAGGGAACGGCGGAAGCCCTCGGGAGAGTCCTCCGGAAGACCCGCAATCAGGTCCATGTTGACATGGGGAAATCCGGCGGCTTCCACCAGCTCCATGGCCCGCTCGATATCGCCGGGGCTGTGGCGGCGGCCAATGGCTTCCAGCACGTGGGCCTCCATGGTCTGGGGATTCACCGAAATTCGGGTCACGCCGCTGTCCCGCAGCACGTTCAGCTTCTCCGCCGTGATGGTGTCGGGCCGTCCCGCCTCCACGGTGATTTCCAGCCCCAGGCCCAGGCCGAAGGCGGTTTCCAGCTCCGTGAAAATACGGTGCATCTGCTGGGCGGAAAGGGTGGTGGGCGTGCCGCCGCCCATATAGACCGCCCGCACCCGCAGTCCCTGTTCCCGCGCCAGCCTCCCGGCGCCGCGGATCTCCTCCGTGAGGGCGTCCAGGTAGGGCGGGATCATGGCGAGGCTCTTCTCCACCGATTGGCTGACAAAGGAGCAGTAGGCGCACCGGGTGGGGCAGAAGGGAATGCCGATATACAGGGCGATGTCCCGGGGCTCCAGCCCTTTGGCGGTCTCCGCCGCCATGGCCCCCGTCTCCGCCGCCAGCTTCGCCCGGGAGGGGGAGACAAAATAAGTCTCCTCCATCATCTTGGCGGCCTCCGCCTCCGGTTTTCCGGCGGCGATGGCCCGGGCGGCGGGCTTGTCGGGCCGCACGCCCGTCAGCATCCCCCAGGGTGGCTGGCTCCCGGTCAGCTTCTGATACGCCAGAAAGAAGGCGCTGCCAATGGCGTAGCGCTTCCGGCCCTCCTGCTGATAGGGCGTGCCGTCCAGCGGCATTCCCACACTGTAGGGAAGAGATCTCCCCTGCCAGCCCATTTCCACCAGGGCATGGCCCCGCTTTTTCCCGTCCCCGTCCACATCCTCCCGCCAGGAGACAATGGCCCAGTTCTGATCCGTCCCGGGCCGGACGGACTCATAGACCGGAAGCTCTCCGGGAAACAGGTTNAAGAGGCTCTGCTCTACGGTATANCGCTCGTTGTGGCCGCGAAATTCCAGCTTCATGGTTTAGTCCCCGCCNTTCATAGCCTGGCGGAGATAGGGNTTGTACCTTCTCTCCCGGTNCAGNGTGGTCAGCTGCATATGGCCGGGACAGACCTGAAGATCCCCCTCCAGCTCTCCNANGCGGCGGAGGGAGGCCATNATTTTNTCCACGCTTCCGCCGGGGAAGTCNGTCCGGCCGCAGGACCCGGCAAACAGGGTATCCCCGCAGAAGAGGCACTCCCCACAGCGGAGGGTCACGCTGCCCTCGGAGTGGCCGGGGGTGTGGAGCACCTGGATTTTTACATTTTCCCCGCCGAAGGAAATCCAATCCCCCTCGCCGTAGAAATTCACCCCCTTGACCTGGGCGCTCAGGGGGAACAGCTCCGTATCCA
>JAAVHG010000099.1 GCA_014799855.1 Oscillibacter sp. | reverse complement strand
AAATACGGAGCATTTTTGGGTTGTTCCGGTTATCCGAAGTGTAAATACACTCAGAAAATTCCCGTTTTAGGAGATACAATCCCTATGATTGAACGACTATATAATAATATCATAAAGGAGTAATACAAAATGGACTACAACAAAACCATCCACCTTCCCAAGACCGACTTCCCCATGCGGGCGGGACTGCCCAAGCGGGAGCCGGAAATGCTCAAGCGCTGGCAGGAGCAGGACCTGTATAACCAGCTCCTCAAGAAGAACGAGGGCAAGCCCATGTTCAACCTCCACGACGGCCCGCCCTTCTCCAACGGGACCATCCACATGGGCACCGCCATGAACAAGGCCATCAAGGACATCATCACCCGGTCCTACGCCATGCGGGGCTATTATACCCCCTATATCCCCGGCTGGGATAACCACGGTATGCCCATCGAGTCCAACATCATCAAGCAGAACAAGCTGAACCGGAAAGCCATGTCCGTNCCGGAGTTCCGCTCCGCCTGCCATGAGTTCGCCGCCCACTATGTGAACGTCCAGATGGAGGCATTCAAGCGCATCGGCGTGGTGGGCGACTGGGAGCATCCCTATCTGACCATGAATCCCTCCTTCGAGGCGGAAGAGGTGAAGGTCTTTGGCGAGATGTACAAGCGGGGCTATATCTACAANGGNTTGAAGCCCGTGTACTGGTGCCCCCACGACGAAACCGCCCTGGCGGAGGCCGAGATCGAGTACCAGGACGACCCCGTNACCACCGTGTANGTGAAGTTCCCCATGCACGACGATCAGGGGAAGCTGGCCCAGTATGATAAGAAAAACCTCTTCTTCGTCATCTGGACCACCACCATCTGGACCCTCCCCGGCAACCTGGCCATCGCCCTGCACCCNGACGAGAGCTACGCCATCGTCAAGGCTNCCGGCGGNGAGCACTATATTCTGGCGGAGGCCCTGGTGGAAAAGGTGATGAAGATTGGCGGCGTGGAGAACTACGAGATCGTGGAGACCCACCCCGGCGCGTTCTTTGAAAATATGCTGGCGGACCACCCCTTCCTGCCCAAGACCTCCCGCCTGCTGCTGGCGGACTATGTGACCATGGACAGCGGCACGGGCTGCGTCCACACCGCCCCCGGCTTCGGCGCCGACGACTACCAGACC
The DNA here is from genome assembly GCA_014799855.1 of Oscillibacter sp. GTDB lineage: Bacteria > Bacillota > Clostridia > Oscillospirales > Oscillospiraceae > Oscillibacter. Next base: position 25,453 of record JAAVHG010000099.1, on the reverse strand, counting down.
TGCAAGCGGTACGGCATGGACATGGTGGTCCCCGTGGACGACCAGGGCCGGCACACCGNCTATGCGGGGAAATACGCCGGCATGACCACCGACGAGTCCAATCCCGTNATNCTGGCGGATATGAAGGCCAGCGGGGCCCTCTTCGCCTCNGAGGATATNGTCCACAGCTATCCCCACTGCTGGCGGTGCAAGCATCCCATCATTTTCCGGGCCACGCCCCAGTGGTTCTGCTCNGTGGAGTCCTTCAAGGACGAGGCCTGCGCCGCCGCGGATGAGGTGCGCTGGGTGCCCGACTGGGGCATCGACCGGATGAAGTCCATGATCCGGGAGCGGGCCGACTGGTGCATCAGCCGCCAGCGGAAATGGGGCCTGCCCATNCCNGTGTTCTACTGCAAGGACTGCGGCAAGCCCATCGTCACCGACGAGACCATCGCCGCCATTTCCAAGCTCTTCGGGGAAAACGGCTCCAACGCCTGGTTTGAGAGGGCGGCGGAGGAGATNCTTCCCGACGGCTTCGCCTGCCCCCACTGCGGNGCCAGNTCCGGCTTCGAGAAGGAGGAGGACACCTTGGACGGNTGGTTCGACTCCGGCTCCACCCANTTNGCCTCCATGAAGCGGGACCAGGGCTGGTGGCCCGCNACCATGTACCTGGAGGGCCTGGACCAGTACCGCGGATGGTTCCAGTCCAGCCTGCTGACCGCCGTGGGCGCTTTCGGCAAGGGCGCGCCNTTCAAGGAGTGCGTCACCCACGGCTGGACCGTGGACGGCGAGGGCAAGGCCATGCACAAGTCCGCCGGCAACGGCATGGANCCCGCCGAGGTCATTGACCAGTANGGCGCGGACATCCTCCGCCTCTGGGCCGCCAACAGCGACTACCACGCCGACGTCCGCTGTTCCCACGAGATTTTCAAGCAGCTGTCCCAGAACTACCTGAAATTCCGCAACACCGCCCGGTACTGNCTGGGCAATTTGAACGGCTTCGACCCCNACAGCCTGACTCCGGCGGCGGANATGGCGGGTCTGGACCGCTGGGCCGTCACCCGGCTGAACGCCCTNATTGAGCGGTGCTTCAAGGGCTACGACGAGTACGAGTTCCTCACCGTCACCCACGCCGTCAACGATTTCTGCGTGGTNGAGATGTCGAATTTCTATCTGGATATCATCAANGANCGNCTNTATTGCGACGAGGGCGCGTCCCGCCGCTCCGCCCAGACGGCNCTGTTCCTGATTCTGGATACCATGACCAAGATCATGGCCCCCATCCTCTGCTTCACCTGCGACGAGATCTGGCAGGCCATGCCCCACAAGGCTNGNGACGACGGCGAGAACGTCCTCTTCAACGACATGAATAAGCCGTTCGCTGATTATGCCCTGGACGATGACGCCATGGCCCGCTGGGACGAGATCATCAAGGTCCGCAACGCNGTCAACAGCGCCCTGGAGNCTGCCCGGGCCGAGAAGAAGATCGGCAAGAGCCTGGAGGCAAAGGTGACGCTGAAGGTGGCGGACCCGGANACCTTCCTCCTGCCGGAAATGGACGAAGACGCTCTGGCGGACGTGTGCATCGTNTCCCAGATGGAGCTTGCCAAGGGCTCCGGNGATCTGGAGGTNGAGGTTTCCCCCGCCGGNGGCCAGAAGTGCCAGCGCTGCTGGAAGGTATTGCCCACCGTGGGCGGCGACGGGGACCACCCCGCCCTCTGCCCCCGCTGCGCGGCGGTGGTGAAAACCCTGCCTGAGTTTTAATNATTGGAAAAAGCNNAGCCTTTTCCAATGAGGGGACCGCNNCCCGNCTGCGCGGAAGGCCTGACCGCCATTGGCGGTCAGGCCTTCCGCTTACATGTCAAAAGGTGGTTTCCCCACGTATTTGCCGCAGAAAATCCAATGCAGGCTTTTTCACGCCCGCCCGCGCCCGAAAGCGCGTTTCGGAGCGCATCCGCCACTTGCGGCGGCGCTTAGCGCAAAGATGACGCAAACGCTGTGAGATCGAAAAGAAAGCCCTCCGCTCATACGGAGGGCCTTCTTTATGAAGCAATATTACTCGTCCAGGGGGGCGGGGGTGNTGGCGGTGCGGTACAGGAAGGTCACGATCTGGCCCCGGGTGCAGCTGTTGTCGGGGGAGAAGGTGGTGCCGTCGCCGGTGCCCATNGTGATCTCATGAGCCACAGCCCAGGCGATGCCGTCCATGTAGGGGTTGTCCTCGTCCACGTCGGTGAAGCTGGGAGTCTCAATCTCCTCGTCCTCCGCCTTCACAGCGGCCTTCCAGATGAAGTCCACGGCCATGGCGCGGGTGCAGGGATCGTTGGGATTGAAGGTCTCGCCCTCGGCCATTTCGTTTTCAGCGGCCCACATNATGGCGCTGTAGAAATCGGCGTTCATGCTGTCGGCGGAAACGTCGGAGTAGGGGCTCTCTTCCAGCTCAGCCTCGGGCTTGCCGGCGGAGCGCCACAGGAAGGTAATAATCTGCGCNCGGGTGCAGGTGTTGTTGGGGGAGAAGGTGGTGCCGTCNCCGGTGCCGGCGGTGATGCCCTGCTCAACGGCCCAGAGAATGGCGTTATAGAAGGGGCTGTTCTCAGACACGTCGGTGAAGGGATTGACGGGCTTCTCCTCGTCGTCAGCGTCCTTGTCGTCCTCGGCGGGAGTGGTGTCCTCGNCGCCGGCAGCCTTGTCGTCCTCGGCGGGAGCCGCGTCCTCGCCGTCAGCGTCCTTGTCGTCCTCAGCGGGAGCCGCGTCCTCGTCGGAGGCCTCGCCGTCCTCGGCAGGGGTCTTGTCCTCGTCGGAAGCCTCGGTCTTTTCGCCGGAGGGGGCGACAACAGCGTCGTCGGTCTTTTCGGGGGTTTGGTCCTCCGCCGCGCTGGCGGGGATGGCCAGCCCAAGGCACATGACCAGGGCCAGCGCAAGGGAAATCANCTTGTTTTTCATATTTGCTCTCCTTACTTTAAAATATTGGCCTTCCGGCCATTCCGTCTTGCAAACGGAGGCGAAACCCGCTATAATGAGTTCCGTGTTTTATTCTACATGATGAAAATGGAAAACGCAAGAGGTTTTAGACAAAATCTCCTAAAATCTCCTGAGGGCTCCTNCCAATTGAGGGGNGAATGGAAACTATGATCTATTTTTCCGGCGCGGCGCTGGCTNTNGGACTGCTGGCCCTGGATCAGTGGGTCAAGGCCTGGACCGCCGCCAGCTTTTCCGCCCCGCCGGCGGGTTACCTGTANGCNACCTTGGACCCGCCGANGCCCCTCNTGCCGGGGCTGGTGGAGCTGACCCGCGTCCACAATTACGGCGCGGCCTGGTCCAGCTTTTCCGGCCAGCGGTGGCTGCTGCTGGCCGTCACCGGAGNCATCGTCCTGGCCATGGCGGCCCTGTTAGTGAAGAGAATCGTCCGGCACCCGGCGGGNGTGCTGGCGGTGTGCCTCATTATCTCCGGGGGACTGGGGAACATTCTGGACCGGGCGCGGCTGGGGTACGTGGTGGATATGTTCCACTTCCAGTTCTGGCCCAGCTACCCGGTGTTCAACGTAGCNGATATCTGCGTGGTGTCCGGGGCGGTCCTGGGGGCCGCGTACTACCTTTGGATCTACGAAAAATACGACAAGAGGACAGGGGATTATGGAGCGTCTGACCATTGAGGCCGTCCCCGCCGACGCCGGAAAGCGGGCTGACGCGTGGCTGGCGGAGCGGGCGGAGGGCCTGACCCGGTCCGCCGCCGTCCGGCTGATGGAGGAGGGCCGGGTGACGGCGGGAGGAAAGCCTCTGGCGAAAAATTACCGCCTCACCGGAGGGGAGACGGTGGACATTGCCCTGCCGGACCCGGAGCCCATCGAGGCGGTCCCGCAGAACATCCCCCTGGACGTGGTGTATGAGGACGGGGACGTGATTGTGGTCAACAAGCCCAAGGGCCTGGTGGTCCACCCCGCCCCCGGCCACCCGGACGGCACCTTGGTAAACGCCCTGCTGTACCATTGCGGGGACTCCCTCTCCGGCGTAGGCGGGGCCATGCGCCCCGGCATCGTCCACCGCATCGACCGGGACACCTCCGGCCTCATTATCGCCGCGAAAAACGACTTTGCCCACCAGGGCCTGGCCGCCCAGCTCCAGGACCACACCCTGTCCCGGATATACCGCTGTATCGTCACGGGAAACCTCCGGGAGGACCAGGGAACCGTGGACGCCCCCATCGGCCGCCACCGGACGGACCGGAAGAAAATGGCAGTGGTCCCCGGAGGCCGCCCCGCCGTCACCCATTGGCGGGCGCTGGAGCGGTTCCCCGGCTTTACCTATGTGGAGTGCCGCCTGGAGACGGGCCGCACCCACCAGATTCGGGTCCACATGGCCCATACTGGGCACCCGGTTTTGGGCGATACGGTGTACGGGGCGAAAAAGCCCGTCCCCGGACTCCAGGGCCAGTGCCTCCACGCCGTGGGCCTCCGCTTCCTTCACCCCCGCACCGGGGAGGCGGTGGAGCTGTCCTGCCCCCTGCCGGAGGAGTTTGATCGCCAGCTGGAAAAGCTGCGGAACAAGGCATGATTTAAGAAAAAAGCGGACCGGACAGTCCAAGGCCATTCGGACAAACCCGCCCCCGCGAGAAACAGCGCCCCTTCCCGGTTACCAAACCGGGAGGGGCGCCTTGCTTTAACCGTTTTCCTCCAGCCAGCGCGCGGCACAGTGGGCCAGACAGGCGGGGCCGATGGCGCAGACGTCCTCGTTAAACAGCACCTTCGGATTGTGGGCCGGAGCGTCTCCCCGTTCGTCCGGAAATCCGGCGGAGAGGTACATAAAGGCGCTGGGGACCCGCTCCGCAATGGAGGCAAAATCCTCCGACGCGCTGGCGGCAATGCCGGGGACCGGCGTCAGACCGGGGAGCTCCTGAAGATAGCCCGCCATGCTCTCCGTCAGCGCCTTGTCGCAGACCAGAGGCGGAACCTCGGAAAGCATGTCAACGTCCGCCGTGCCGCCGTAGACCTGGGCGGTCCCCGCCGCGGCCTCCTTCATCCGCCGGACCAGCAGGGCCCGGCAGGCCTCGTCGTTGGTGCGGATGGTTCCCTGGAGAACGGCGCTGTCCGGGATAATATTGGGCGCGGAGCCGGCAGCAAAATTCCCCACTGTGAGGACGCAGTTTTTGCCGGGGTCCGCCTCCCGGGCGATCAGGGCCTCCAGCGCCAGATAGATGTGGACGGCGATATTAATGGGGTCGGTGGAGCTGTGGGGATAGGCGCCGTGAGCGCCCCTGCCGTGGACCGTGATCTTGAATCCGTCNACNGAGGACATCATCACGCCCCCGGCGTTGTACATNAACAGTCCNGGCGGCATCNTTCCGGGAGCCACATGGAAGGCCAGGGCCGCGTCTGCGCCGTTCAAAATTCCGTTGGCAATCATGTCCTTCGCGCCCTCGAAGGTTTCCTCCGCCGGCTGAAACATAAAGCGGACCGTGCCCTTCAGCGATGCCTCGTTGGTTTTGAGCATTTTCGCGGCGGTCAGCAGCATNGCGGCGTGGAAGTCGTGGCCGCAGGTGTGGGCCTCGGTCCCGGTGGGGCAGGCAAAGGGNTCGCCGCTCTCCTCTTTCATGGACAGGGCGTCCATGTCCGCCCGGAGAAGCAGCGTTTTCCCGCCGCTTCCCAGACTGGCCGTAACGCCGTGGCCGCACGTTTCCGGCGTCAGGCCGTATTCTGTCAGGCGCTCCATAATATAGGCGGCGGCTTTGGGCGTCTCCAGTCCGGTTTCCGCGTTGGTGTGGAANTAGCGGCGGTGGGCNGCGGTTTCCTCCCGCAGCTCCTGCGCTCGCTGCCAGTAATCCATAGGTATTCCTTCTTTCNCAGTCTGTTTGTNCCATTATAGCACAGGTTAAGGGCTTTTCAAGCATTGAAGCGGAACGGNCGCTGTGCTACAATAGGAGCCGTAAGCNAAAATCCTTTGGAGGTGCGTATGAGAGCGACAGTCGTTGTGGATAACATCAAAAGCGGCGGAATGGCCGGNGAATGGGGGCTTTGCGTCTNCATTGAGTACAGGGGGAAGAAGATTCTGCTTGACGCGGGCGCGTCCGGTCTGTTTGCCGAAAACGCGGACAAGCTGAACATTCCTCTGGATGAGATTGACTTTGCCGTACTGTCCCACGCCCATTACGACCATGCCAACGGCATGGAGCNCTTTTTCCAAATCAACCACAAGGCGAAATTCTATTTGCGNAGCGGCTGNGGTGAAAACTGTTATCATAAAAAATGGATCTTCCGCCGNTACATTGGCCTGCCCAAAGGCGTTATGGCGGAATATNCGGACCGGATCGCCTGNGTCTCCGGCAATTACGGCGTCTGCGAAGGCGTCAGCCTGATTCCNCATACGGCCTCCGGGCTGGACGCGGTTGGAAAACGGGAAAATATGTACCGGAGGAAAAACGGCAGATGGTATCCCGACGATTTCTCCCATGAGCAGAGCCTTGTCTTGGAAACATCCCAGGGATTGGTGGTGTTCAACAGCTGTTCCCACGGCGGCGCGGTGAATATCATCCNGGAGGCGGCGGCCGCGTTCCCNGGCAGTAAGGTGCTGGCNCTCATCGGCGGACTGCACATCTACAACAAAACCGGGGACGAGGTTCGGGAGCTGGCCGGAGAGCTCAAGGATACGGGAATCCNGCNTATCTATACGGGCCANTGNANCGNAAANACAGCCTGCGGAATTTTGAAAGAGGAGCTGGGCGGCGCTGTCCAGCAGTTTTACACGGGCTTGGTCATGGAATTTGCGGATTAGCGCGAGGGAGAAGCCTTGTCCGCGGAGAGAACGGGGCCCGGGGATTTCCCCCCGGGCCATCCAATTTACCCGCTTATAACGGNGGGCGNTTCTTAACATCACGGTTTTTGCGTGAGGTTAGGAAGCGCCCTTTCCTTGTCCGCANGCGTCTCCNCTTTCGGCNCTGAGCGGCGGGCGCGGCCCTTTTTTCAGAAATCTTTCCCACCCCATGAAATTTCTGCTTGACACCATCGAATTGCTGTGCTATTGTACTATACAACTAATACACTAGAACAAGGGTACAGTTTGCGCCCGAAAGTCCGCCGGACAAATTTCTTACAATTATCCGACAGATCCTTACGGAATTCTTACGATTGCCCGGATGCCCTTGATTTTCCCCGAATCCGGCCTTACAATGGCCCAAACTTTCCGGAAAAACCGTCCTGTTTTTTCAAAATCCTCTTGACCTTCCACTGGGTGGATGGTGTATACCCTTCCCGTATCCGGGGGAACAGGCGGGGCGTACCGCTCTTCTTCAAAAAATTTTCATTTTATTGAAGAAAATTTTCCCGCCGCGTCGTGAAAGAAACCGTATGGGAGTATAGTCAACTGGCGGACATACAGCCCGCCCCGCGCCAAGCGCGTATGCGTTTCCTATGAAGTCAGGCACAGAAAACTGCGGCCGCGGTCCAAAACGCCGCCAAGCGGCGATTTGTCGAAAAGCATCCGATGGATTCTTTTCAACTGTGCTGACGATAGTATGGATCGGCAAAAAGGACATAAGGAGAATGACCATGGAAACAATGCAGGAAATGACACAGGAAACGCCGCGGGAGGCCAAAAAGAGGTTTTCCGCCCTCAAGCGCAGGCTGCGGCTGCCAAAGGACCGGAAGAAGCGGGTGCGTCTGGGCATTCTCGCCGCGGTGCTGATCCTGGGGATATACTGGCTGTTTCTGCGCCCCTCCGGGGACGCGGGAAGCGGCATGGGGGCCTACGCGGCGGATACGGTCCAGCGGCGGGATTTGACCACCGCCGTCTCCGGCACAGGCACCGTCACCCCCATCGAATCCTACATGCTCAAGCCTCTCGTCACCGGGGAGATTCTGGAGGCCCCCTTTGAGGTGGGGGATCAGGTGGAAAAGGGCGCCCTGCTCTACCGCCTGGACGCCAAGGACGCGGAGATGGGGATTCAGCAGGCGGAGCTGACTCTGCGGCAGGCCCGGAAGAACTACGGCGATCTGGCCGCGAACCTCACCGTCCGGGCCTCCGCCTCCGGCGTGGTCCAGGAGGTGCTGGTGCAGAAGGGGGACCAGGTGGTCCCGGGAACCCCCATCGCCGAGATCGCCGATACCTCCACCTTGACCGTTACCCTGCCCTTCCACTCCGCCGACGCCGCCCGGATTTCCGCCGGGCAGTCCGCCCAGGTGACCGTCTCCGGCACCATGGAGACCCTTCCCGGCGTGGTGCAGTCCGTCTCCTCCGCCGATCTGGTGGGGGCAGGCGGGGCCCTGGTGCGGCAGGTGAAGATCCGGATCACCAACCCCGGAGCCCTGACCGCCGCCAATTCCGCCACCGCCGAGATCGGGGATATCGCCTGCGCGGGAGACGGCCGGTTTGAGGAGAACCTCCGCCAGACCGTCACGGCCCTTGCCAGCGGCGAGGTCGCCAGCGTCCCCGTCACTGCCGGGAGCCGGGTGTCCGCCGGAAGCGCCCTGGCGGTTCTGGGGGGAAGCGCCGCCGAAAGCGGCCTGGAGGATCTGGCCATCGCCGTGGAGAGCGCGGAGCTTTCCCTTCAGCGGGCCCAGGACGCTTTGGAAAACTACGTCATCACCGCCCCCATCTCCGGCACCGTCATTGAGAAAAACGTGAAGGCCGGGGACAATGTGAATAACGTCGAGGTGGGCGCGCTGGCGGTCATCTACGATTTGAGCTGCTTAAAGCTGGAAATGAACATCAGCGAGCTGAACCTCAACCAGATCCAGCCGGGACAGCGGGTGGAGATCACCGCCGACGCCCTGCCGGGGCAGGTGTTCGCCGGAACCGTGGACCGGGTAAGCATCAACGGCACCACCACCAACGGCTTCACCACCTATCCCGCCACCATTCTGCTGGAGGACTACGGCGGGCTGAACCCCGGGATGAACGTGTCCGCCGATATCATCGTCCAGCAGACCCAGGGGGCGCTGTCCATTCCGGCCCAGGCGGTCCAGCGGGGCGACACCGTTCTGGTGCCTCTGGACGGGGCTTTGGCCCCCGACGGCTCCATAGCGGACCCCTCCAAGACGGAGGAGCGGGCCGTGACCCTGGGCGGCGGCGACGGAACCTACGTGGAGATCACCTCCGGCCTGGAGGAGGGCGATACGGTTCTGGTGCCTCTGGCGGGCGACAGGATGGGCGCGGCCGGACTGACAGGGGGCTGAGCGCGGTGAAACATCTCATTGAACTGAAAAACGTCTTCAANATNTACCAGATGGGCTCCGAGACCGTCCACGCCCTGGACGGGGTGGATATCACCATCGACCAGGGGGAGTTTGTGGCTATCGTCGGCTCCTCCGGATCGGGCAAATCCACCGCCATGAACATCATCGGCTGTCTGGACGTGCCCACCACCGGGACCTATCACCTGGGCGGCGTGGACGTGTCCACCATGAACGACGACCAGCAGGCGGAGATCCGCAACAAAATGCTGGGCTTCATCTTTCAGCAGTACAACCTGATCCCCAAGCTCACGGTGCGGGAGAACGTGGAGCTGCCCCTGCTTTACGCCGGGGTTCCGGCGGAGGAGCGGAAAGAGCGGGCCGTCCGGTCCCTGGAGCGGGTGGGCCTGGGAGGCAAGGGGAAGAACCTGCCCTCCCAGCTCTCCGGCGGGCAGCAGCAGCGGGTGTCCATCGCCCGGGCCCTGGCGGGGAACCCGTCGGTGATTCTGGCCGACGAGCCCACCGGAGCCCTGGACTCCCGCACCGGGCGGGAGGTGCTGGGCTTTTTGAAAAAGCTGAACCGGGAGGGGGACACGGTGGTCCTCATCACCCATGACAACTCCATCGCCGTCAAGGCTGACCGGATCGTCCGCTTGCAGGACGGGAAAATCATCTACGACGGCGACGCCCACGACCCCCGGGCCGTGGTCCAGGCCCAGGATGGGGAGGAAGAGGAGGTGGAGGCATGAACTTCGGGCAGTCCTTCCGCCTTGCCATTAAATCCCTCACCACCAGCAAAATGCGGGCCCTGCTGACCATGCTGGGCATTATCATCGGCGTGGCGGCGGTTATCGTGGTGCTGGCCCTGGGCAACGGCCTGACGGGCATGGTCCAGCAGCAGGTGGACAAAATGGGCATCAACCTGATCCAGGCTCAGATCTGGGGCCGGGGGGACGAGATGGTGGACCCCGGCGATATGTACCGGCTGGCGGCGGATCACGCCGACGTGTTTACCGGCGTATCCCCCTATGTGATGGTTGACGGCGTGGTGCGCCACGGGGACGAGAAGTATGACCGGACCAGCGTATACGGGGTCAGCGAGATCATGTACAACTCCGCCACCAACTACACTCTGGACGGCGAGCAGATCGAAAAGGGCCGGTTTATCAGCTATCTGGACGTGGAACGGCGGGAGCCGGTGTGCGTCATCGGGGCCTATCTGGAGCAGGAGGCCTTCGGCGGCGACGCTATGGGAAAGAGCATCACCGTCAACGGCCGGGCCTTTACGGTGGTGGGCGTGTTCAAGCGGAACGCCGATCTGGAAATGCTTCCCGGCAGCCGGGACGATCAGATTTACATGCCCTATGAATGCGCCCTGGAATTGCAGGGGGGCCGCTGGGTCTCCCTGTACCTCCTCACCAGCACCTCCGGCGAAACCGCCAACGACGCAAAGCAGATCCTGGGGGATTATTTAAACNGCTTTTTCCAGACGGACGACGGAGAATATGAGTATTATTACATCATGACCATGGCGGAGCAGGCCAACCANATCAACGCCATGATGGGCGTGGCNATGGGCGTGCTGGTNGCCATCGCCGCCATCAGCCTTCTGGTGGGCGGCATNGGCATTATGAACATNATGCTGGTCTCCGTCACCGAGCGGACCCGGGAGATCGGCATCCGCAAGTCCCTGGGGGCCAAGCGCCGGGACATCCGCAGCCAGTTCGTCATTGAGGCGGGCACCACCTCCGCCATCGGCGGNCTNCTGGGCATNGCNTTNGGGTGNCTGNTNGCNAAGGGCATCGGCGCGGTGCTGGGGGGAATGCTCTCCGCCAGCATGGGCGGCGCGGTGTTCGACGCCACGCCCACCCTGGGNGCCATCGGCCTCAGCTTCGGCGTGTCNGTGGGCATCGGGATTTTGTTNGGCTACCTCCCNGCCAACAAGGCGGCCAAGCTGAACCCCATCGACGCTTTGCGCTATGATTAGGCNATGTTTGNAANATGCCACAACGCCCAAGCGGCGCGTCTNTTNCCNNCATACCNNATTAAAAATTNTGNAAATACACAGCNNCNGCCCAGAGGAACCGGCCCCGGCAGGCCTCGCGGTTGANGCGGGGCCAAAGNATTCCTGCGAATTTTGCCTTGTTTGCCGGAAAATCCCCCATCGTTGNACNGTTCACCATGTTNCAAACAAGGCCTGACCTCAAATTCCGCAGAAGAAAGGATGAATGATATGAACANAAACCGTATCGCCGCCCTGCTGCTGGCGGTATGCCTCTCCCTGACCCTGGTCCTGCCCGCCGCGGCGGCGGANAACCCGGCCTCCCCCAGCGAGGCCCTGGAGGCGGTGTCCGCCCTGGGGATTCTCGCCGGAGAGGGGGACCTGTCCCGGCANGTGACACGGGCGGAATTTGTGGCNATGGCCGTGAAGGCCAGCCCCGGCGGGGACGGCGTGGGCCAGGCGGCCTCCTCCCCCTATCCNGACGTGCCCAANAGCCATTGGGCCTCCGGCTATGTGGAGGCNGCGGTGAGCCTGGGCCTTGTCACCGCCTACAGCGACGGCACCTTCCGCCCCGGGCGNGAGGTCAANCTGGCGGAGGGNGTGTCCATGGTCCTGGCCCTCCTGGGCTACGGCTCCGGCGATTTCTCCGGCGCGTATCCCTCCGGGCAGCTGGCNATGTACCANAATTTGAAGCTGAACTGGGGCGTAACCGCCTCCGGGGCCGCGTCTCCCCTCACCCGGCAGGACGCGGTGTACCTCTTCTANAACCTTCTCTCCGCCAAAACCAAGGACGGNGCGCCCTATATCCAGTCCCTGGGCTANGGCCTGGACGCCTCCGGCAAGCCGGATATCGTGGCCCTGGTCAACGGGAAGATGGACGGCCCCCTGGTTGCCCAGAGGGGCTGGAGCGCTTCCCTGTCCTTCACNCCGGAAAAGGTGTACCGCAACGGCGGCGAGGCCTCCCTGGCCGCCGTCCAGAATTACGACGTGGTGTATTGGAACGCCTCCATGAAAACNGTGTGGGCCTACGCCAAAAAGGCCACGGGGATGATCCAGNCGCTGGAGCCCTCCGGCGCGGCNCCCTCCTCGGTGACGGTGGCGGGCCGGACCTATGCCATTGANAGCTCCGCCGCCGCGTATGANCTCTCGGATCTGGGCCGCTANCACCTGGGGGACACCGTGACNCTTCTGCTGGGCCGGGGAGGCGGCGTGGCCGCCGTGGCGGACGTGACCGCCAGCGCCGGGGAGAAAATCGGCGTGGTGGTGGATACCGCCAGCACCGCNTATCCCGACGGCTCCGGCGGAACCTATACCGCCCAGACCGTCACNATCCTGGCCTCCGACGGCCAGACCTACCAATACCAGGCNCAGGGAACCTACCGGAAGGGCAGCGTGGTGCGGGCCGCGGTNACGGGCCAGAGCGGCGGGGTGTCTATCCGGGGCCTGTCCTCCGCCTCCCTCTCCGGAAAGGTGAACCGGGAGGGCACCCAGATCGATNAATATACCTTCGCCCAGGGCGNGGAGATTCTGGATGTCAGCGACGGCCGGGGCGCGGTGATTCACCCCAGCCGCNTGGCGGGGCTGAACCTNNNCNNCGGNAANGTGCGCTATTTCGCCCTGAACCCCCAGGGCGAGATCGAGACCCTGATCCTCGACGACGTTACCGGAGACGCCTACCAGTACGGCGTCCTGCTCCAGATGAAGGAGGAGGGACAGGGGCTGTCCAAGTATTTCAGCTATACCTATGACATTGCCGGCGTGTCCTACAGTCTGCCGGTTACCTCCGCCCACTTCCGGGTCAGCGCGGGGCCTATGCGGCTGCTGGGCGACCCATCCAACCCTGACCGGATGTACGCCCTGAACTCCACCAAGCCGGGGCAGATTGTGGGGAACCAGTTTGTGACAGGCAGTCAGAAATACACCCTGTCCGGCGGCGTGCTGGTCTACGAGCACCGGGACGGCCGGTACTTCCTGTCCAGCATGGCCAGGGCGGAGGAAGGCGGCGATCTTGTGGCCTGGTACGACAAAGCGGAGAGCGAGGGCGGCCGGGTTCGGATTCTCGTGGTGAAGTAACGCTTCCGCCTTCTGGAACATCCCGGCAAAAAACCGCACGGACTCCACATTTTTGAGTCCGTGCGGTTTATTCTGTTGAGAAAACCGGCCTATTCCTTTACCGCGGTCTCGCTTTGCAAAGCGTATTTTCGGGAAGGTTTCACCAGCATCGTCACCGCCAGAATGACCGCCGCCGTCACGCCCAGGCTGAGGGGATAGACCTGCATAATGGTGGCAAAGGACGGCGACCGCCGGAATACCGTAAAAATCCAGGTGAGCCGCACGCCGCAGATGCCGATAACCGCGCAGGCCGCTGGGATAAAAGACACGCCGAAGCCCCGCAGATAGCCGGACAGCACCTCCTGGGCAAAGCTGAAGAGATAGGCGGCGAAAATATACTCCAGCCGTATCCGCCCCGCGGCAATCACGTCCGGGTCCCGGTTGAAAATGCTCAGCAGAGGGTGGCTGAACAACAGAATCAGCCCGCCGGAGACGATGGTGCCCACGGCGCTTTGCAGAAGGCAGAGCCGCACCGTTTTCCGGCATCGATCTCCTTTCCCCGCGCCGTAGTTCTGGCCCACAAAGGTGGTGCAGGCCTGTCCGAAGGAGTTCATAATATAATAGGAGAAAATTTCCAGGTTATAGGCCGCCGAGGAGGCCGCCATCACCGTTGTTCCCAGGCTGTTGACCGCCGACTGGATGATGATGTTGGCAAAGGAGAAGATCATGCCCTGCACGCCGGCGGGAACGCCCACCTTTAAAATCTGCCCCAGCACGTCCCCGTGTATCCGCAGCCGCCGCGGCTCAACGCGGACAGGCAGATCCGTCCTCACCAGGGCCAGAAACAGAATAACGGAGCTGACCAGATTGGCGATCACCGTGGCCGCCGCCACGCCGTCCACGTCCATGCCGAAGCCCAGGACAAAGAAGAGATTCAGGATCACGTTTAAAACGCCGGAGACCAGCAGGGCAAACAGCGGCGTTCTGGTGTTGCCGCAGCTGCGGAAAATCGCCGCCTCGAAGTTGTAGAGCAGAATCACCGGCATTCCGGCCAGATAGATCCGCAGATACTTGACCGCCAGCGGGTAAACGTCCTCCGGCACGTCCAGCAGGCGTACCACGCCAGGGGCCAGAAGCTCGCCCAGCGCCGCCAGGAACAGGCCTCCCAGCAGGGCCACCACCACCGACGTATGTACGGCCTTGGTGATTCTCGCGCCGTCCTTCTGGCCGATGGACCGGGCGATGATGACGTTGCTTCCCAGGGAAATGCCCACGAACAGGTTGACCAGCAATCCGATAACCGGCGCGTTGCCGCCCACCGCCGCCATGGCCTGTTTTCCGGCGAATTGTCCCACTACCGCCAAATCCGCCGCGTTGAACAGCTGCTGCAAAATGCCCGTCGCCGCCAGCGGAATGGCGTATTTGATAATCTTGTCGCCCAGGGAACCGTTGATCATGTCCATACGGTCACGCAATGGAACCGCCCTCTTTCTGTTAGAATCATTATCATAATGGACAGCCCGCGGGCTGTCGGCTGTCCGGACTGTCAAAAAGCCCTCCGCAGGAGGTTTGCCGCCACAGCGGCGAAACAAATTTCAATTCCTTTTTCCCGCGGCGTGTACGTGGGAAAATACTTTGCGCGGAGCGGGTGTCGAATTACCCGCCGTAAGCGGACAACCGGGGCGCAGAGCGCGGCGAAACCCCTCCCCAAAAAGCGGCGCGGCCGCTTTTTTGACACGCAGAACAATGGACAGCCCGCGGGCTGTCCATTGTCCGGTTTTCCTCAAGTATAAATCTCCGGCGTAGACACAATCTTCGCCTCCAGTCCCGCCTCCCGGAGGGCGGAGAGCATGATCTCCTTGTGGTCGTGGCCAAAGGCCTCCAGCGTGACCTTCAGCTCCACGCCGGACTGGCGGTTGATGTTGACAAACTGGTTGTGCTCCAGCTTAATGATGTTGCCGTTGTGCCGGGCCAGAATGTCCGCCACCCGCCGCAGCTCGCCGGGCCGGTCCGGCAGAAGGACGGAGAAAGTGAAAATCCGCCCCCGGCTGATGAGGCCGTGCTGCACCAGGGAGGCCATGGTGATCACGTCCATGTTGCCGCCGGAGAGGACGCACACCACGTTTTTGTCCCGGCAGTCCAGATGCCGCAGAGCGGCCACCGACAGCAGGCCGGAGTTCTCCACAATCATCTTGTGCCGCTCCATCACGTCCAAAAACGCCTCCACCAGCTCGGTGTCGGGGATGGTCAGCAGGCCGTCAATGTGGTCCCGCACATAGGGAAAAACCTGGTCCCCCGGCGTTTTCACGGCGGTGCCGTCGGCGATGGTGTTGGCGGAGGGGATAGTCACCACATGGCCCGCCTCCAGGCTGGCCTTCATGGAGGCGGCCCCCTCCGGCTCCACGCCGATGACCTTCACGTTGGGGTTCAGGAGCTTGGCCAGAGTGGCTACCCCGGCGCACAGCCCGCCGCCGCCAATGGGGGCCAGAATCAGGTCCACGTCCGGCAGGTCCTGAAAAATCTCATAGGCAATGGTGCCCTGCCCTACGGCGATGTCCAGGTCGTTGAAGGGGTGGATATAGGTCAGCCCCCGCTCCTCCGCCAGACGGCCGGCCAGCTCCGCCGCGTCGTCGAAGACCTCGCCGTGGAGAATGACCTCCGCGCCGTAGTCCTTGGTGTTATTGACCTTCACCAGGGGCGTGGTGGCGGGCATGACGATGGTGGCGGGGACGCCCGCCTTCTGGGCCGCGTAGGCTACCCCCTGGGCGTGGTTCCCGGCGGAGGCGGTGATGAGGCCCCGCTCCCGCTGCTCCCGGGTCAGGAGGCTGATTTTGTAGTACGCGCCCCGGATTTTATACGCGCCGGTGACCTGCATATTCTCCGGCTTGAGATAGACCCGGTTCCCAAAGCTCTTGGAGAGGGCGGGAGAGTGGATCAGGCTGGTGTCGCAGATAACGCCCCGCAGAACGCTGCGGGCCTCTTTAAATCGTTCAAGAGAGAGCATGAAAAACTCCTTCAACCGTGTTCGTTTTTTTAACGCTATGAAATCATACTGGCTTTGGGGGAAAAAGTCAATACAATCCGGGAAAAAAGATGAAACCCCGCTCCTCTTCCTTGTATTTTCCCGCGAAATATCGTATGATATAGTAGACGCAGTTGAAAAGCGGTAAAAACCGCTTTTCAACCAGCGGGCCGTTGGCCCGCTGCCGCGCAAAGCGCGTTAGCGTCTCCTATGAAGTCAACCGCAGTGGGCCGTAAACGGCCCGCAGCAACGCTGCTTTGAAAAGAATCTATTGGATTCTTTTCAACTGCGGTGACTATAAGGGGGAAGGCGCGGAAACGCGGCGGCNCGGCTCCCCGGCGGGGAGATCATCATATAAAGGAGGCCATCCTATGGAAGAGAAGAGAATGATCAAGGTCACGGTGGACGGCANAGAATACGCCTATCCCTTCGGCACGCCCTACCGCGCCATCGCGGCGGACTTTCAGGACCGGTTCCCCTGTGATATCCTGCTGGTGAACCGGGACGGCAAGCTCTGCGAGCTTCACAAGCCCCTGGACCGGGACTGCTCATTGAAGATGATCACCGCCCAGGACAAGCCCGGCATCCAGACCTATGAGCGCAGCGCNGTCTTCCTGATGCTGAANGCCTTTTANGACGTGGCGGGCCGGGAGAACGTGGAGCGGATCTCCGTGGAATACTCCCTCAGCAGCGCCCTGTTTATTCTGGCCAAGGGCAATTTCCACCTGAACAAGGCCCTGCTGGACCGGGTGGAGGAGCGGATGCGGGAGCNGTCCGCCCAGGCGCTGCCCCTGGAAAAGCGGTCCATCAGCACCGACGACGCCATNGANCTGTTCGAGAAGGCCCGTTTGGTCCACAAGGCCCAGCTGTTCCGCTTCCGGATCAATTCCCACGTCAACGTCTACTCNCTGGACGGCTTTGTGAACTATTTCTACGGCTACATGGNNCCGGACACCGGCTATATCCGCTGCTTTGCCCTGGAACCCTTTGAAACCGGCTTTGTCCTCCGCCTGCCCACCCAGAAANACCCCAACCNGCTGGGAGAATTCCGGCCCTCCANCAAGGTNTTCCGGGAGCTNTACGCCTCCAACCTCCGCTTCCAGGCCCTGAACGCCTCCAACGTGGCGGAGCTGAACACCGCCGTCTCCCAGGGGGGCGCCATGCCNCTGATTCTGACCCAGGAGGCCATGATGGAGAAGAAAATCGGCGANATCGCGGCGGAAATCGCCTCCCGGAAGGACGTCCGNTTCGTCATGATCGCGGGGCCCTCCTCCTCCGGCAAGACCACCTTCTCCCACCGCCTGTCCACNCAGCTGCGGGCCTGCGGCCTGCGGCCCCACGCCATCGCTACCGACAATTATTTCGTCAACCGGGACAAGACCCCCCGCGATGAGAACGGCAACTACGACTTCGAGGGCCTGGGNGCCATGGACGTGGAGCAGTTCAACACCGACATGGTGCGCCTCCTGGACGGCGAAACCGTGGAGCTGCCCACCTACAATTTTAAGAAGGGGGCGCGGGAGTACAACGGTAATTTCCTGAAGCTGGGAGAGTCCGACGTGCTGGTCATTGAGGGCATCCACTGTCTCAACGACAAGTTCACCTACTCCCTGCCCAAGGAGAGCAAATATAAAATCTACATCAGCTGCCTGACCACCCTGANCATCGACGACCACAACCGCATTCCCTCCACCGANGCCCGGCTTCTCCGCCGCATCGAGCGGGACGCCCGGACCCGCGGCTACAGCGCCCAGGCNACCATCAAAATGTGGCCCTCCGTCCGGCGGGGGGAGGAGAANAACATCTTCCCCTTCCAGGACAGCGCCGACATGGTGTTTAACTCCGCCCTGATCTACGAGATCTCNCTGTTGAAGCCCTACATTCAGCCCCTGCTGTTCGGCGTGCCCCGGGACAGCGAGGAGTACATCGAGGCCAAGCGGCTGCTGAAATTCCTTAACTACTTCCTGCCCATTCCGGCGGACAACATCCCCAAGACCTCCCTTATGCGGGAGTTCATCGGCGGCGGATGCTACCACGCCTGACCGGAGCGTCCCGTGGACATTCGAGAGGTGAAATCAGACAAAAAGCGGTATCTCTCTCTGCTCCTGCTGGCGGATGAGCAGGAGGACATGATCGACCGCTATCTGGACCGGGGGATTATGTACGTGCTGGACGACGGCGGCGTGAAAGCGGAGTGCGTCCTCACCGAAGAGGGCGGCGGGGTTCTGGAGATTAAGANCCTGGCCGTTGACCCNGCCTGTCAGGGAAAGGGGTACGGCAGGGCGCTGGTGGAGTTCGCGGCAAGGNGGTANANGGATCAGTATGCCNTNTTNCAGGTGGGCACNGGAGACAGCNCNNTGACCGTGCCCTTTTACGAGCGGTGCGGCTTTGTCCGCTCCCACCGGGTAAAANATTTCTTTACGGACCACTATGACCATCCCATTTTTGAAGGCGGCGTGCGGCTGACCGATATGGTNTATCTGCGGCGTGCGCTGTAGATCGCGCCGCCGGGACCTTGAACGCAGGATATTTTAAGCGAAAGAGGAGAGCTAAGCATGAGCGATGTGAACGGGATTGAAATTTCCGATGTTTTGGGGCTGTCCCAGCCGCTGACCAAGCTGATNGAGACGGTATCGGTTGGGATTGGAAAAATATANGAGCCCTGNCATGTGAAGCGGATGGCGAAAGCNANGGCGGAGGAGATGCGGCTGATCAGCAGNACCATNAACGATCAGATGCAGCTTCCCATGAAATATGANNACGGGCATGTCTCCATNGACGCTGCCNACGCNAATGAGCTGGTTCAGCGGGCGCANAACCGNTTTTTGTTCCAGGAGATGCGAAAACAGCAGAATATTGAGGCGGTTGTGGCGGGCGCTTACCAAAATTTAGANACAGTTGATCATGTTGCGGAGACGGCCGTGGACACGGANTGGATACTGCGGTTTTTCGATTCGGTTGCCACGATTGGNGACGGAGATATGCAGATTCTCTGGGGGAAAATCCTGGCCGGAGAGGTNCGGCAGCCGGGGAGCTTTTCNNTGAGAACNCTGGAGACGGTGAAAAATATCAGCAGAAANGAAGCGGAATGCTTCCAAAAGGTCGCGCCCTTAATTCTCAGCGANNANGACGCNCGNTTTGTNGTGAGANANGNGNATNTCNTGNAAAAATATGANGTNNCCTTNGATATGCTCATGCTGTTGGGNGACTGNGGNCTNATGGACGTTACGGGAACNGTGTGCAGAAANTACGANATTACCANAGGGACCAAAGCNTCATTGCTNCAAACGGANGATTNTGTCCTNATGTCGGCAGGAAAANAAGANCGNAGAATGTNNATNAATGTCCATCCCCTTACCAGGGCGGGCTGTGAGCTTNNCAGNANNTTGAACTATCGNCCNNNTATCCGCTATTTTACNGCNGTNGCNGATNATATATGGANTGAACACNACNNGTTNTTNTCNGGNATGAAAATNTTNNATAANAGNCANGCTNTAAGNAAAAANTNTGATTANGATACCNCTAAACCGATCCGAAAATATGGCGGCTANCNGCTTTTAGAAAGCGANTGNTNTTCGCNAAGCTNACGCTGCTTNCTTNGNNAGCACNNGCAANAGCGGCNNGGNAACGGATTGCCTCNCCGGAATTTTTACTAAAAAGCGGGAGATGCGANNNNTCGCATCTCCCGCTTTTATTCGATCTAATTTATTCCTCCACCGCCTCCAAAATCCAGTTGATCCAGCGGATCACCGTGGAGGCGCGGCGGTAGTAGGTNCTCTCGGCCCCCACCCGGTAGAGGTCCGAGGCCTTCATAATCTCCATCACCGTNCCGGTATCGGGGACCTCCCCNCNGTTCAGATACAGCCGCAGGGCCTCCCGGAAGGGCCGGTGGCGGAGNATCTCCCCNATAATCGCCAGCTGGCGTTCCCGGTAGCCCAGCTCCATCACCCGCCGTCCCCCGGCGGAGAGGGAGAAGAGAATGGCCCCGTCCGGCCGCTTCGCCTTTTCCATCAGGCCCAGATACCGCCCCGCGTCGGTGTAATAGTTGGTCTGCCGCTGGTCAAAGGCATACTGGGCGGTGATGTCCTGCCGGGTCAGGGGCCGTTCNTGCAGCAGCTCCATCAGATTGACGATCCGGGACATGCTGTTGGCCTGGGGGAAGGAGATAGGCGGCTCCGGCCCGGCAGGCACCTCTTCCAGCAGGCGGGCCACGTCGGACAGGGANATTTTNGTGGCGATGGCATAGCT
This sequence comes from Oscillibacter sp., assembly GCA_014799855.1. GTDB lineage: Bacteria > Bacillota > Clostridia > Oscillospirales > Oscillospiraceae > Oscillibacter. The sequence goes on along the minus strand of JAAVHG010000099.1, from coordinate 4,992 downwards.
CTCCCGCCGCGCCAGCTCCAGGGAGTTGTAGTGGCCGGGGTCCCGGAACTCGTATTGGTAAAGGTAGAAAACGCCGTTGGAGAAGATGAAAAATACCGGAGTCACCGTCTTGCTGACCCGGTTCCGCCACACCCGGTAGGGGTAGTACAGCTGGCGGATGAGGAAGTCGTCGGCCANGTCCCNCTTGGCCTCCAAAATNGCCAGGGANCGGCCCTCGTAGGCGGCGTCGATCTCCATCTGGGCGTTTTCNACCGACANTCTCTGCCGCCCCGCCGCCGTGTCGATGGANAAGGCNAAGGACCCGGAGCCCATCCGTCCGCTGACGGTGGGGATCANGGCCTCCTCTCCCAAAAAATCCTGAAAAATCCCGCAGGCGGCGGCGCAGTTCAGGGCNATGGCCTCGCTGGTGAGAAACCGGGGGGCCAGCGTCTGCAAATGGGCGGGAATGGAAATCCGCCTGGGCCGNCCCGCCGGGGGCGGGAAGTCCTGGTAGGCGGAGAAGGTGGAGATTACGTAGTCCCCCCGGGTAANGGGCAGGATGGACAGGCCGTTTTCCGCGAAAATGCCGGGGAGGTTTACCCGGTGGTCNAATTTCGTCATGAGCCGGGGCTCCCGGAAGGGCTTGATCTGGCTGGCGGAGATAGTGAAGCGGCNCTCCCGGCGGATCACGTCCAAAATGTGGTACTGGTCAAAAAGGCCTTTCCAGGCNTCGTCATTCAGCCCCATANTTGGTGATCAGCACCTCCTCAATCTCCCCCCGCCGGCTGGCGTTGGAGTTGATGGTCCGCTTGGCCTTNACAATGGTGACGCGGTAATCCCGGTAGAGGTCCTTGATAAACTCCGTGGCGGAGTTGGAGAGCATGAACCGCACCCCCCTGGCGGTGAGATCGTCACAGCAGGCCTTTAAACGCCTCTGCTCCTCCCGNCCGAATCCTCCCCGGCTGTAGCCNGTGAAGCTGGCGGTGCCGGAAACCGGGTCATAGGGGGGGTCCAGNTAGGCGAAGCCCCCCGGAGGCACCCGGCCGAGAGTCTGGGCGAAGTCCTCACTGTAAAAGTCGATTTGGGCGGATTGAAAATACTGGCTGACGGCCCGCAAAACCGGCTCNTTGACGATGTTGGGGTTTTTATAGCGGCCAAANGGGGCGTTGAAGGCCCCGGAGGCGTTCACCCGGAAAAGNCCGTTGTAGCAGGTCTTGTTNAGGTAGATGAGCCGGGAGGCNCGCTCTACCGCCGGAAGGGCCTCGTAGGCCGCCCGGTCCCGGTCCATGTCCCGGATGGCGTAGAAGTAGTCCGCCGTGTTCTTGTGGGTTTTCAGGGCGGCGATGAGNGCGTCNGCATCGTCCCGGATGATTTCATAGACNGTGATCAAATCCGCGTTCAGGTCGTTGACTATGGCCCTCTGGGGCTGGACCGCCAGCAGAACCGCGCCGCCCCCGAGAAAGGGNTCGCAGTAGACGGGTATTTCCCGGGGNAAGAGGGGGAGAATCTGGTCCAGAAGCTGCCGCTTCCCGCCGGCCCATTTCACCACCGGCCCCGCCAATTTGATGATTCCCCCCATAAAGCCCCTCCTTTCGCNGAAAATCAGTCCGTTAAATTGTACTATAGGAAANGNNGGAAGTCAATAAATTCAACATCTCACTATCATCAGCGCAAATAGAGNAACATAGAGGAATATAGNGGAATAAAAGGAGCTAGANGAACAAGGCNTCGTCAACCNCCAGANTGCGNCAGCGCAAATAAANGGAAGAGGTATCATCAACCACNAACCCCCGCCAGCACCACGCCGCGGGATAGAGACATACCTGTCATTTTGGGCAGNCCAAGCGCGCAAGTCTTTCTCTCTTTTGGACCGTCCACGGCCCGTTTTCTCTCTTTCTGCGCCCAGAAAGAGAGAAAATGGGGGGTGGAATGCACCAGCCATCGCTGACCGCCAATCCCCCCGCCCGCAAGGGCAGGTAAAACTTACCCGGTCAGCATGACCGTTTTATTTCAANGTTTCCAACTCCNCNTNCCACAGCGCCCATTGCGCATCAGACGGCATCCGCCAGTCGCCGCGGGGAGACAGCGCCACAGACCCAATCTTGGGCCCGTCCGGCAGGCAGTTCCGCTTGAACTGCTGAGAGAAGAACCGCCGGTAGAANGTCNTCAGCCACTTGAGAATAACCTCCCGGCTGTACCGCTTCCCCAGGGCNGCCGCGGCCAGACGGTACACCTTCGCCGGGGAGAAGCCCCAGCGGAGCATATAGTAGAGGAAGAAGTCGTGNAGCTCGTAGGGCCCCACCAGATCCTCCGTCCGCTGGCTGATCTCCCCCTGCACCGCCGGAAGAAGCTCCGGGGAGACGGGGGTGTCCAAAATGTCCTCCAGCACGTCGTGGAGGGCGGCCTCCTCCTTNTCCTGGGCCAGATACGCNACNAGATGCCGNACCANNGTCTTGGGAATGGANGCGTTGACNGCGTACATGCTCATGTGGTCNCCGTTGTAGGTGCACCANCCCAAGGCCAGTTCGCTGAGATCCCCNGTGCCGATGACCAGCCCTCCGGTCTGGTTGGCAATGTCCATCAGCACCTGGGTCCGCTCGCGGGCCTGGGCGTTTTCGTAGGTCACGTCGTGGTTGTCCGGGTCCTGGCCGATGTCCCGGAANTGGCTGCGGACGCTNTGGGAGATATCCACGGTTTTCAGCGTGGCNCCCAGNTTCTCCGCCAGAATCACCGCGTTGTTGCGGGTCCGGTCCGTGGTGCCGAAGCAGGGCATGGTNACGGCGATNATGTCCGTGGTGGGCCGCCCCAGCATCCCCATGGCGAGGCCGGTGATCAGCACCGCCAGAGTGGAGTCCAGCCCCCCGGAGAGGCCCACCACGGCGGTCCGCGCCCCGGTGTGGGCCAGCCGCTGCTTGAGGCCCAGGGAGGCGATGAGGAGAATTTCCCGGCAGCGGGTATCCCGGTCCTCCCGGTCCTCCGGCACAAAGGGCATGGGGGCGATATACCGGGTCAGCTTGGTCTTGCTTACCGTCAGGGAGAAGCAGCCGCCCTCCTGGAACCGGCCCTGGGCCAGGGCCTGGGTCCGGCGGCGCTCATAGGAGAGCCGCTGAACGTCGATTTCCGAGGTCAGCAATCCACCCTCAAACCGCCGTTCGCTGAGGAGGGTCCCGTTTTCCGCGATAAGCTGGTGGGCGCCAAACACCACGTCGGAGGTGGACTCCCCTTCCCCGCAGCTGGCGTATACGTAACCGCAGAGGAGCTTGGCCGACTGGGTGGTCACCAGCTCGCGGCGGTAGGCCGCTTTGCCCAACGCCTCGTTGCTGGCGGAGAGGTTGCCGATAACCGCCGCTCCCATCTGGGCCATGTTCACCGAGGGGGAATCCGGGGACCAGAGGTCCTCGCAGATCTCAAAGCCCAGCCCCAGCTCCGGAATCTCCCTGCACCAAAAGACCTGCCCCGCGCCAAACGGCACCGTTTGCCCGCAGACGTTGTCCACAAAATAGGGCTTTCCCTGGGGCGCAGGGGAAAACCAGCGCTTTTCGTAGAACTCGCCGTAGTTGGGCAGGTGGGTCTTGGGGACTACGCCGAGGATTTCGCCTTTTTGTATAATTGCCGCGCAATTATACAGCTTATGTTCCACGCGCAGGGGCAGGCCCACCGCCGTGACCACCTCCAAATTCCGGGTGGCCTCCAAAACCGTGGACAGGGCCTGCTCCGCCCCCCGCAGAAGGGTCTCCTGGTAAAACAGGTCACCGCAGGTGTAGCCGGTGAGGCCCAGCTCCGGCAGAACCAGCACCTTGACCCCGGCCTTTTCCGCCGCCCGCATCATGGTAAAGGTCTGCTCCGCGTTATAGTCGCAGTCCGCCAGCCGCAGATTGGGCGCGCCGCAGGCCACGGTAATGAATCCGTCTTTCATCTCGTCAAGCCTCCTTGGAGAAATGTGGATTTACCCGTATTGTATACCGTTTTTCCGCCGTTTACAAGAAAAGGGGCGAAAAAACTTATCCCGGCTTTGCCGCAACAGACAGTTGCTGGACGGGGACCGGGCCGTGTGGTACAATACAGGGAAAAGGAGGCGCGGATATGGAAGCCAAAATGGAAAGCAAAGACGTTTTATGGAAGCTGAGAACGGAGAAGGGCCTGTCCCAGGAGGCGCTGGCGGACAGGCTCCACGTCACCCGGCAGGCGGTGTCCCGCTGGGAAAACGGCGGGACGGTGCCGGGGCCGGAGACGCTGAAGGAGCTGTCCAGGCTGTTCGACGTGTCCATCAATACCCTGCTGGGCAGTCCCCGGACCCTGATCTGCCAATGCTGCGGGATGCCCCTGGACGACTCCTCCGTCAGCCGGGAGAAGGACGGGACCTTTAACGAGGAATACTGCAAGTGGTGCTATGACGGGGAGAAATTCGTCTACTCCTCCATAACGGAGCTGACGGACTTCCTGGTGGAGCACATGGCGGGCGGAAACTGGACCAAGGACCAGGCCCGGGCCTACTACGAAGCCCAGCTTCCCAAGCTGAACCACTGGCGGAAGGATTGATCTTTCCGCCGGAGGCAGAAGCGGATACAAAAAGACCCGCCAAAGGCGGGTCTTTTTGCTGTGTGTGTTTAGGAGGGAGAAAACGCATCGGGTTGGGAAGTCCCTTTGCATGTTTATAAAATACCGGAGAAACATGACGGAATTATGATATTCGTGTGAACAATTTGTAAAGGTTCCCAAACCGGCGGAGAAATCCGGGGTTTCTCCCTCTCCGCGCTTGTCCGGCGCATGCGCGGCGCGTTCGCATTTTCCGGCGGAGGCCGGGATCTATTGAAATTTCCGGCTCTGCTCCACGGCCATCTCGTCGCAGCGGTTGTTGTATTCGTTCTCGGCGTGGCCCTTGACCCAGTGGCAGCGGACGGTGTGGAGCTCCGTCAGGGCCAGGAGCTTTTCCCAGAGGTCCGGGTTCAGGGCGGGCTTTTTGTCGCTTTTCACCCAGCCCTTTTTCCGCCAGCTCTTGGCCCAGCCCTTTTC
>JAAVHG010000098.1 GCA_014799855.1 Oscillibacter sp. | reverse complement strand
GTCTACTTGGCCTCCATTGCTATTTTGTTGCTTTAGTCCATATTTCCCTATTTTTCAAACAGGGCCTAGTATTGTAAATGTCAGCCGTCTTTCTATATACCCCATTTCAAGGCGCTCCAGAGCCCGATCGATCGCCGCCAGCGGTTTCGCGAACAGCAGACACAGAAGCCGTCCTGCCGCAGCCAGCATTTCCGTTTGGAGCGTGACGGACTCCTCCCAGGCGCCTTCCCTGCCTCCGGGTATGTTCTCAATTCCGCCGCCGCAGACCGCCAGCGTGAGGATCAGAACCGCCGCCAGCGTGAGCGCAAATCGCCGTTTCATATTGTCAACCTCCGTCTGATTTTGCTGTTATACCGGGAAACAGATAGAAGTGTAGCACAAAACAATGTATTAGTCAATGTTAAATAAAGATAATACTTGCTTAATAAAAGATATTGGTCCATATAAAATACTGACTAAGGGGGTGCTTTCATGGACTATGAATTATTAGGCAGGAGAATACGGGATGAGCGCCTGATGCTGCGTTTGACCATAGAACAGCTGGCGGAAAAGGTTGACAAGAGCACGAATTATATTGGGCAAATAGAGCGAAACGATGGAAAGCCCAGTCTGGAAACCATAGTTGACATTGCGAACGCATTGGGAACAACGGTGGACGCTTTATTGAAAGACAGCCTGAACACGGAAAAGCGGGATAATTTGGTACAGGAAATATCGACCCTGCTGTATCCGCTGGATGACAACGGAAAGCGGTTCATCTTAGATATGGTAAAGCGGTACAGCTATTACCACCAATCTGCCGGAGGGAACGCATAACAAAGAGCGGCAAGGCTCAGCGCCTTGCCGCTCTTCGATGATTCAACTCTTAAAGCCCCCGGTTTTTCTTCTCCTGGAGTTCCACCCGCTGGACGGCGAAGATATCCCGCAGGAGCCGGTCCTGCTCTACCTCGCTCAACCCCTGGAACGCGCAGCCGTAGCTGTACACCCGGGAATCCTCCTTGACCCAGCAGACACGGCAGACAAGCCGGTAGGGTTCCTCCTCCGGCATCACCCGCAGCTCGGGGAAAACCAAAATCTGGCCTTCTTCAAAGCTTTCCCGGCACTTCATCAGCAGACCGCCCACGCTGATATCCATTAGCTCGCACTGGCTCTGCTTCCCCAGGACCATNTCCCCGTCCTTTCCGGCGGGCTTCTCCTGAGGGGCCACACAAGTGCTCAGCCGGACACGCTGGCGGAAGGCGCTGCGCTGTTGGGCGGTAAACTGGGACTCCAGCCGGTCTACCCGCCAAACATAGGGGGTGCTTCCGCAGATCATGCCGTGAAGAACCAGGTTTTCCGCCTTGTAAAAATACCGGAGCTTCACCTCNGTNTTNTAGAAGACCGGGGGGACCTCCTGGTCCGACGCCTCCCGGATAGTGACTATGCCCCGCGTNTACTCCGACACCCGGCCCACGAACAGAAGCTGGTTATTGAGATCCAGCACCTCNATCATGGCCTCTAAGGGGATTTTGGGGTAATCGGGCTTCTGCTCCTCCTTCTCAGGCGCGGGGCCCCATATCTTAGACCACAGCCCTTCCTTTTTCATCGTCTGTCATCCCTCTTCCACAGCCGCCGGNAACAGGGGCCTTTGCCAAACGGCCCCGCCGCCTCCGGCGNTCTCCTCATTTTGAAATTCATGTACCACAGGCGCGAAGCGTTCATTGCGGTATATCCGTCCAATCAAATATAATCACTACTATGTGGTAATTATACCATAAAAGCCATGGTTTTTATGGTATAATCAGCCATATTTTTCNGNTGCCCCAACNGGGNGAGAAANATGGCTGAAATCAAGTATAATAACCACTATGTGGTTATTATACCATGAACCCGGCCAAGATGCAAATATCTTTTTCACAGGCNCATTCTTCANGAGACGGCCGCATCCGATATATCCGGAGAATCATGGTTTCCCTTGGGAGGCCTTTCTCCGCTTCCGGCGGCGGTGTTTCGCCTTNTTCANCTGGGCGACGCCTCTGGTGCAGGCGAAAGCGGGGTTCTTTTTAGCCTCGTCGAAGGCCTGCCGGGCCTTGTCCGCGAAATCCAGCACCTGGACNGCGGCCCAGAGACGGCCCTCCGGGTCCCGGGCNCTNATGAGGCGGGAGATGTAGGTCCCGTGGCAGGGACAGGAAAATTTNGCCAGNTACTCNCCCCTCNTCCAGGGAAACCAACCGCCCATCCGGAATTTCTGCTTACACACNGGGCACACCGCCAGACGGCATCCCCGGTTGTTCAGCACCCGGTCCTCCTGNTCAAAAGGACCTATCCGCTGGCCCCGCCAACGGTACGCNCCCAGGGATTTGTCGGCGGTATTCGGGACCTGGACCTTTTTNGCCTTCTTCTTCCGGGCGAGATGATAGGGGTCCCGCAGCGTTTCCGCCAGCACCGCCTTGTCCACAAATCCGGAGACCAGGGCGGTATAAAAAGCGTCGTTCTGGGCGTGGTGGTAATCCAAAGCCTCCGGCAGGCGGCAGTATTCCACCGCGTGGTGCAGGGCGGGCTGCCGCTTGGCCCCNGCGGTCTGGGCAAAGGCCTCNTGCAAATCGTAATAGGGTTCCAGGGCCGGNGGGTCGATNTGCCAATACCGGAGGTTTTCCAGNAGAACGGCGAAGTCCGCCGTGCCCCANATGGCGAACCGCTCACCCTCCCCGCACCAGCGGAAAAAGGCCTGGGCGGCGGCGGGAAAATCCCAGGGAGAGTTTTTGCAGAGATCCAGCTCCAGCAATTCCTCCGCCGGAGGNGACCAGCGCTTGTGGACCTGGGGGCGGATATAAATATTAAAGGTNTCCAGCACCGGCCCGCCAAGCCNTTCCAGCTTCACCGCGCCGATTTGCAGGATTTCNTTNAGAACAACGCGTTCGTATTTGCCGCTGTTCCACTCCATGTCGAAAATGATCATTNTCTGTCCTCTATCCGGGAGGGGGACCGCCCCGCCCTTGTCGCAAATGATACCCCAGTATACCACATCAAAGCCCCCGCCGCAACCTTTCGGCATATTCGTCTCTTTTAAGATAATGGCTTCTGAAATAAAACTTCGGCAATTTCACGGACTCCTATTGAATCTGCTGGATGCTTATGATAATATTTTAAGTAATAAACCGGAGGCATGAACATGGAAAGCTGGCACAGTATTGAGACGCAAAATGATATCGACTTATTGTTTGATACTTATGGCGGTTTCCACGATTCTTGTATTGTATCTGCCAATTTTCAGAGTGGCACCTTTGTCGATGATGAAATGGCAATGAATTTCGGTGATGCAAAAGCTCATAGGCTATCAGTAATTTTTCAACGGCAAGGTAAGCCTAAGACACTTGAGATGCAATTTATCGGGTTGCGCCAGATGTATTTGGCAGGATGGCAGGACAATTATGTGGGCGATATTTATGACGCCTATTTATCTTTTCATAATGACCTGTTACCAGGTAAGCCTAACCGAGTGATCATATGGGCAGACAACCAATGGTTTGACATCGCGAAGGTCAGCAATACGATTCATAAGCCATCAGAAACATACATTATAGCAAATGCTTTGATGTGGCGTATCGTTGAGTGAGTGGTAACTTTCGGCTCGTTGGGCAGAGATCCGCATGGGATAGCTGCCCATCTTAGCACTTTGACGAAGGATTCAGGAAACAGAGCATCATCAACCCCAATCTGAAAAGGAAGGCATATTTCGGGGATTCTGCCCATTTTACTGGCCTATGATGTCATTTAAACTGATTGCTTTCAGCGGCAGCGGCAGAAACCGCCGTTAAAGGGCATCAAAGATGCTTTTTGAGTTTATGGACTATAAAAAATCAAAAAAGGGGTTGAAATGGGACCGGAATTGTGGTAACATAATCTTCCGTGAAACGACTTTCTGAAATTTTGGAGGTTTTTGATATGGACGCGTTGAAACTCGTCATCACGATTTTGCAGCTCCTGTGCGGTCTGGCCATCATTCTGGTAGTTCTGTTCCAGTCCGGCAAGAGCGAGGGCCTCTCCGGCGCTATCGGCGGCGTGGCGGACTCCTTCCTGGCCAAGAACAAGGCCCGGACGCTGGACGCGAAGCTGGCCCGGGCTACCAAGTGGGTAGGAGCCGTGTTCCTGATTCTGACCCTGATCCTGCTGATTCTGGGCTAAAGACGGCAAAAAATCCCGAAGGTTTGTACCTTCGGGATTTTTATCACGTTCATCCCTGGAACAGACAGGGGAAATCCTGCCCGCCCTATACCACGGCTGAAGCGCGGCGGAGGCCTGTCCCTGTTGGCCGCGCCTTTCCTGCCTGCGCCGGAGATCATGCCCTCAGCCAGAGCAGTACAGTACGCCGGGCTGGGGGTCTATGCCGTTCAGGAGGAGTAGCTCCTCTACGGTGACAAACCGATAGCCCTCCGCCTGTAAGGTGTCCACAATGTTCAGCGCCGCTTCCACGGAGGAGGGATAGATGTCGTGGAGAAGAAGAATGGCGTTGGGCCTGACGTTTTCCCGCAGCGCCTGGAACACCTTTCCGGCGTTCCGGCTCTCCCAGTCCCTGGGGTCCACGGACCACTTCACCAGGGGGACTGTAATCTCCCCCTCTAATTCCTCGCCCACCATGCCGTAGGGAGGACGAATCCAGCAGGAGTCCCCGCCCAGAATCTCCCGGAGGGCCTGATCCGTTTGATTCAGCTCCTCCAAAGCCTCTTGCCGGGGAACGTCCGTCAGGCGGATGTGGCTCCAGGTGTGGTTCCCCACCTGATGGCCCTCCCGGGCCATACGGAGAATCAGGTCCTCGTTTCCTGCCAGCTCCTCCCCCACCACAAAAAAGGTGGCGCTGGCCCCCCGCTCCAAAAGGCCGTCCAGGAGCTTTTCCGTGGTGAGGCGGCGGGGGCCGTCGTCAAAGGTGAGGGCGATAAATTTTTTCTCCACGATCTCCGCTCCGCCGGAGGCGGGCAATGCCGTTTCTCCGGGCACCGCAAGGCAGACCAATCCCGCCGCCAGCAGGCACAGCGGCAGCCATTTCCGCATCTGTTCTCATCCCTTCCCGCATTTTCCGGGCTAGTTTATGCGGAAATGGGAAAATTACAGCTGTAAAAATTTGACGGCGAACCTCTGCTGCCCACGAGCTGCGGGCGGAGGCTCGCCGTTTGCGCAAAAATCAGTTCATCTGTCTGCGGCGGGAAATGTTCATGGTGCCGTCCTGGAGGGAGTTCAGATCCGCCAGACTCTTGCCGGTGCCCAGGGCCACGCAGGAGATGGCGTCCTCGGCAATCATGGTGTGGATGCCCGTCCGGGCGGTGACCAGCTTGTCAAAGCCGGAAACCAGACTGCCGCCGCCGGTCATCACAATGCCGTTGGTGGAGATATCCGCCACCAGCTCCGGAGGCGTCCGCTCCAGAACCGAGTGAATGGCCTCCATGATCCGCTCCACCGGCTCCTCGAAAGCGTCCATCATTTCCGTGGAGCTGACGTTGACCACCTTGGGAAGTCCGGTCAGCAGGCACCGGCCCTTCACGTCCATAGTCTCCTCTTCCTCCTTGGGGAAGACGCAGCCGATCTGCTTTTTCATCTCCTCGGCGGTGCGCTCGCCAACCAGCAGGTTGTGCTTGCGGCGCATATACTTCACCACGGCCTCGTTCAGCTGGTCTCCGGCGATTTTGATGGAGGCGGACTCCACCACGCCGGACAGGGAGATCACGGCGATATCCGCCGTGCCGCCGCCGATGTCCACCACCATGTGGCCGTCGGGCTGGGTGATGTCGATGCCCGCGCCGATAGCCGCCGCCACAGGCTCCTCAATCAGGTACACCTTCCGGGCGCCGGCCTGGATACCCGCGTCAACCACGGCGCGCTCTTCAACCTCCGTAATGCCGGAGGGAATGCAGATCAGCACCCGGGGTTTGAAAAAGGACACCCCGGCCACCTTATGGATAAATTCCCGGAGCATCCGCTCAGTCATGTCGTAGTCGGAAATAACGCCCTCCCGCAGGGGACGGATAGCCACGATGTTGCCGGGAGTGCGGCCCAGCATGGCCTGGGCGTCGGCGCCTACCTTCAACAGCTTGCCGGTGTTTTTGTCCAGCGCCACTACCGACGGTTCGTTCAGTACGATGCCCTTGCCCTTGACATATACCAAAACCGAAGCGGTTCCCAAGTCGATACCGATGTCTTTTGCCATGGATGCACTTCACCTCATTTAGATCTTTCTTATCATTATGATAAACGGTTTTCCCAAGTTACAGTCATCAAATTGCAGTTATAAAACGGTCTAACCCGTGGGCTTCCGCTTATGGACACGCCCCCAGGGTCACAATATAACTATTATACCAGCACGCGCTTCCAACTGCAAGAGTTTTTTCCATGTACAGACACGGCATTTTGGGGCGGTCAATACGGCTCCGAGGGCTTATACTCGCCATCTGTTTTCCGCTCCATACCCGTGTGGGCCATGGCGGCGCAGACTACGGACCGGGCTCCGGCGTTCAGGAGGGTTTGGGCACACTCGGACAGGGTGCTTCCGGTGGTACAAATGTCGTCAATGAGCAAAATCCGCTTGCCCTTGACCGCCGCCCGGTTCCGGACCCGGTACGCGCCCCGGACATTGCCCCGGCGCTGGTCCCCCGGCAGGCCGGACTGGGCGGGGTTGTCCCGGATTTTGTCCAGCAGGCGCACGGGCTTCTTCCGCCAGCGGCGGCACAGGGCCTGGGCCAGCAGCTCCGCCTGGTCATAGCCCCGGCTGCGGAGCCGCTTCCGGCTGACGGGAACCCAGGTAACCATCTGGAACTCTCCGCCGAGGCGGGCGGCGACACACGGCTCCATCAAATCCGCCAGAATCTCCGCGGCGTCGAAGCCCCCGTGGAACTTGAACCGCAGATGGCCCTTCCGCACGATCCCGGTGTACCAGAGAGGCGCGGCGCAGGGGATACTGTTTTCTAAAATATGTATTTCGTGCTTCTCTCCGGTCCAAACCAAGGCCTTTTGGCAGGACGCGCAGATGCCTGGATGATCCAGCACCCGGCCGCAGAAGGGGCATTTGGGCGGAAAGAGAAGATCCAGCAGACGGTTCCAAAAGGTCATGGCTTCTTTTTCGCCCGGGGATAGGGCTCCTGCCGGTCCGTAAGCCCCACCAGATAGTCCACGCTGACGCCATAGAACTCCGCCAGCTTTATCACCGCGTCCAGAGGATACCGGGTGACTCCAAGCTCGTACTGCGCATAGGTATTCTGGCTGATATGGAGCAGGGCGGCAATCTTTGCCTGGGTTAAATCCCTGTCGTTGCGGATATCGCGGATGCGCTGGTATTTTAAGACTTCCATCTTCATACTCATCACCTATGGACGAGTATAATTATCTGAAAATCAGATAATTTGTTTTATCTTGTTTTAAGATATTTT
>JAAVHG010000097.1 GCA_014799855.1 Oscillibacter sp. | reverse complement strand
CGGTCTACTGCGCAGCCCTTGGCGGCTTTGCCGCTTAGGGATGCGGCGTCCCCCTTGCGGGGAAAAGAGAAAAAGCGGCGCGCTTGGACTACCCTGCAAGTCAGGTATGTCGTTGGGCCGCGGCGTGGTGCTGGCGGGGGTTGGTGGTTGATGATATCCTTTTCTTCTATTTGTGCTGCCGCCCGTTGTGCTTCACTTCAAAATTTTTGTTTCTTTTCTCTTCTCTATTGAAAAGTCAATGGATTTGCCGTAAAATAGAAAAAACAGTCGCCGGAGGAGAAAAAACCATGCGCGTGATTACCGGCTCCGCTCGGGGCCGCCGTTTGAAGGAGCTGGAGGGGCTGGAAACACGGCCTACCACCGGAAAGGTGAAGGAGGCCGTGTTCAGCGCCCTGCAATTTGAAATCGAGGGCCGGCGGGTGCTGGACCTCTTCGCCGGGACCGGACAGATGGGCATCGAGTGTCTCAGCCGGGGGGCCGCTTCCGCCGTCTTTGTGGACCAGCGGAGGGACGCCGCCGCCGTGGTGCGGGAGAATCTGGCCCTGACGGGCCTCGCGGACCGGGCCCGCGTCATGCAGGGGCAGGCGCTGGACTATCTGGCCCAATGCCGGGAGAAATTCGACCTGGTTTTCCTGGACCCCCCCTACCGGACGGGGCTTTTGGAGGCCGCTTTGGAAAAACTCGCCGCGCCGGGATTTGACATTTTAAATCCACATGGTATAATCGTAGCGGAGCACCCGGCGGACATGCCTCCGCCCGCGCCCCCCGNCCCCTATGCCGTCCAGCGGACCTACCGCTACGGCAAGATCGGCGTCACCCTGTTTCGCCGGGCCGGAAATGAAGAAAAGGAACCGGAACGCCCATGAGAACAGCCATTTGCTCAGGCAGCTTTGACCCCATCACCCTGGGGCACCTGGATATTATCCGGCGGGCCGCCGCCTGTTTCGACGAGGTATGGGTCTGCGTCAGCCCCAACGCGGAAAAGCGGAACCAGATGTTCACCCCGGATCAGAAGATTCAATTGGTCCGGGCCGCCGTGGCGGACATTCCCAATGTCCGGGCGGAGCTTTGGCCGGGCCTGCTGGCGGATTTCGCCGTCCTCCACAAGGCGGAGGTTATNGTCCGGGGCGTGCGGAACGTGACGGATTTCGACGTGGAGTACCAGATGGCCCTGATTAACCGGGGNGTGGTGCCGGAGCTGGAGACCATGCTCCTGCCGGCCAGCCCNGCCTACCAGCATTTCAGCTCCTCCATGGCGAGGGAGATGATCCGGTACCGCCAGCCTCTGGAAAAGTACCTGCCCCAGGCCGTCATCCCCCTGGTGATGGAGCTGACGGGACAACAGAAAGGATAAAAAACCATGGCCAATGACATCAACCGTTTGATCGATATGCTGTACGAGCGCATTGAGGACGCCAAGTCCCCGGCGCTGAAGCCCAATATGAGCATGGTGGACCGGGACGAGCTTTTGGATCTGCTGGACGAGCTGCGGGCGCAGCTTCCGGCGGAGATCAAGCGGGCTCAGGAGCTGCTGGCCGCCAAGGATAAGTTCGTGGAAGACACCAAGCGGGACGCGGAGCGGATGATGCGTCAGGCGGAGCTGGACGCCAAGGCCAAGGTTTCCGAGAGCGAGGTCATCTACGCCGCTAAGGAGCGGGCCCGCGCCATTGTGGCCCGGGCGGAGGAGCGCTCCCGCCAGCTCTACCAGGTGGCCAACGAGTACGCCGAGGACGCCCTGGCCCGGACCGAGGAGGCCGTGCAGGCGGCGCTGGACGAGGTGCGGGAGTCCCGTGTCCGGTTCCGGGCGGCTTCCGCCGCCGCCATGCAGGAGCAGAGGGAGAAGCTGGACGGCCGGAACGGCCAGGACGGACAGGGGGAGAATTCGTAAACCTTTACAGTGGAAAGCCTTGACGATTGTTGATTTTTTAACGGTTTTTCCCGCGGATCGGATGGTTTGTGATAAAGTTTGTTAAAAATGACGGAAATCCCCGGGGAAGTTTTTGGCGTTGGACCAGATTTAGATGGAATAGAAAATGTGAGCGGTCAATGGCACAACATCTTGTGTCGTTGGCCGCCTTTAATTTTACGTTAACCGTTCTGCCGATCGTCGAACGCCTGTTTTATTTTGACGTTTTTCGTTCTAAAATTCCCGAAAAGCTGAGTTTTCCACGTTTTTTTCCACAAAAAAATCTCTTGCAATTCCAAAGTCTTTTGCTTATACTAAAAACACGGGGTGGGGAAAAGTGGTGATTTAGGGTGCTAAGTGCCACTCAAAACCCACAAAGGGCCACAAAGAGGGGAAAGGGGGCGGCGCGGGCATGACCAGGCTGCTGGGGAAGTCCAACAACAGCATCGACGCCAAGGGCCGCCTGGTAATCCCCGCCTCCATGCGGGAGGCCCTGGGCGATGTGTTCTACATCACCATCGGCGCGGAGCACTGCCTCACCATCTACCCCCAGGCCAAATGGGAGAAGATGTCCGAGGAAATGGAGGAACTCAGCTACTCCGAGATGCGGGCGCTGTCCCTGCTGTACGCCAACGCCGTCCAGTGTGAGCCGGACGGCCAGGGGCGGGTGCTGATTCCCGCCAGCCTCCGGGCCCACGCGGGGCTGAAAAAAACCGCCACCATCGTGGGCCTTAACACCTTTGCCGAGATTTGGGACGAGCAGACCTGGGCGGAGCGGGAGCGGAAGCTGCTGGAGGGCGAGGATATGGCCGCCGCCATGGACGCCCTGGCCCGCGCCAGAAGAAACAAGTAACGCCATGGAATATACACACAAGCCCGTCCTGCTGGATGAGTGCGTCGAGGCGCTGAACATCCGGCCCGGCGGAACCTATATCGACGGCACCCTGGGCCGGGCGGGGCACTCCCGGGAGATTGCCCGGAGGCTCACCACCGGAAGGCTTCTCTGCATCGACCGGGACATGGCCGCCATTGAGGCGGCGGAGGAACGGCTTGCCCCCTGGCGGGACAAGGTGACGCTGATTCACGGCAACTTTTCCGATTTAGGACAGATTCTGCGGGACGCCGGGGTTTCCGGCGCCGACGGAATGCTGTTTGACCTGGGCGTCTCTTCCCCGCAGCTGGACGACGCCTCGCGGGGGTTCTCCTACATGCGGGACGCCCCCTTGGATATGCGCATGGACGCCGCCGCGGCCCTGACGGCCCGGGAGGTGGTCAACCAGTGGAGCTATGAGGAGCTCCGCCGGATTCTCTACGAGTACGGCGAGGAGCGGTACGCCCCCGCCATTGCCAAGGCCGTCTGCCGGGCCAGGGAGGCGGAGCCTGTGGAAACCACCCTGCAGCTGGTGGACATTATCAAGGGGGCCATGCCCCCGGCGGCCCTCCGGGAGAAGCAGCATCCCGCCAAGCGGACCTTTCAGGCCATCCGGGTGGCGGTGAACGGCGAGCTGGAGGCCCTGCCCCCCATGCTGGCGGCGGCGGTGGAGGCCCTGAACCCCGGCGGNCGGCTGGCGGTGATCACCTTCCACTCCCTGGAGGACCGGATNGTGAAGCGGGCCCTGGCGGATATGGCCAGAGGCTGCACCTGCCCGCCGGAGTTTCCCGTGTGCGTCTGCGGGAAGAAGCCCAGAGTGCGGCTGCTGAGCCGAAAGCCCATTCTGCCCGNTCCGGCGGAATTGGAGGAGAACCCCCGGTCCCGGAGCGCCAAGCTCCGGGCGGCGGAGAAACGGGACATGTCCGGCGGTTTCCCCGCGTTTTCATAACATGCCGTTCGTTTGACATTCGTTGATTGATTCAGGAGAGGAGGGAGAGGCTTATGGCATCCGCGGCAAGGGACCCGCGGTATCGCGGCGGACCCGCTGTAGACGGAAACCTGGCACGGGAGCTGGACTGGGCGGTCCGGGAACGGGAGCTGAGCCACGCCGGCGAAGCGCCCCGCCGCCGGGAGACGGTTCAGGAGCGCCCCAAGGCAAAGCCCCTCCCCAAGGTCAAGGTCCAGCTGCGCCAGGCGGANAAGGTTTCCCTGATAGCGGTCGCGGGCTTCACGGCGGTGGCCATTTTGGCCGTCGTGGTGCTGGCCCACTATATCCAGCTGGCCCGCTTGTCCAGCGAGGTGGTAAATTTGAAAAGCGAGCTCTCCGCTNTGCAAACGGAGAACAAGGTCCTCTCCGCCCAGTATGAGCAGCTCTTCGACCTCACCAGCGTGCGGGAGGCGGCGGAGGCCATGGGCATGACCAAGCCCAGCAGCAGCCAGATCTATTACATCGATCTGATGGAAGGCGACAGCGCCGTGGTCTATCAGGAGACGGCCCCCAGCCTGGGAAAACNGGTGAGCGGCCTCTTCCGCCAGGGCGTGGACGCTTTCAAGGAATATTTTAACTGACCTAAGCACTATAATGAACTGTGATGCACGGTTTAACGGACAGGGAGTGAGAAGGGAAGTTCTTCTTGCTCCCTGTCGTCCGCACCGCCGCANGTAACCGATTGATCCAACAAGGCTGAACCCAGGAGGAAACGCTATGGCACAAGACCCCCATCGGAAAAGTGAAGCGGCCCGCAGGGCCAATCAGGTCATCCGGGGCAGGACGGTTCTCGTCATGCTCCTGATGGGCGTGGTGACCTTTGTGATGCTGTTTTTCAAGCTGTACGATTTGCAGATNAACCAGCANGAGGAGCTCCAGGCCCGGGCNTCCTCCCAGCAGACCCTCCGGACCGTGGTGGGGGCCTCCCGGGGCGCCATCTACGACCGGAACTACAACCCNCTGGCCCTCTCCGCCGCGGTGGAGAACATCTGCATTTCNCCCATGGATATCGCCGCGTTCGTGAAGGACCAGCGGGACGCCATTGAAGAGGCCCGGGACGCCGCCAAGGAGAAGGGCGTGGACTACAACGCCCCCGTGGTTCTGGACGAGGACTACATCGCCCGGGGCCTTGCCCGGATCACCGGCGTGGACCAGGAGAGAATCCGCCGCAGCATGAATGATACCAATCTCCAGTGGGTCATGGTCAAGCCGCGGGCCGAGCAGGCGATGGCCGACGAGGTCCGCCGCTTCATTAACGGTTATATCGACGATGAGGGCAANGAACTGGTTTTTGAAAACGAGAAGGGGCAGATACGCCTGCTCTCCNACCCGGAGAAGGCCCCCGTNTCCCTGCGGGGCGGCGTGTTCCTGAAACCGGACACNAAGCGGTATTACCCCTACGGCACCTTGGCCTCTAACGTCATCGGCTTTGTCAACGGCGAGAACCANGGNGCCTACGGCCTGGAATCCAAGTTTAACGACACCATGGAGGGCACCAGCGGCTANACCGTCACCGCCAAGACCGCCCGAAACACGGAGCTTCTCTTCCACTACGACCAGTATTTTGACGCGGAGGACGGGTGCAGTCTGGTGACNACCCTGGACACCCGCGTCCAGGCCTCCCTGGAAAAGAACATGGAGAGTATGCTGGAGCGCTACGACGCNAAAAACGGCGGCACCGGCATCGTCATGGAGGTCAANACCGGGGCCATTATNGCCATGGCCTCGTATCCCAACTTCGATCCCTCNGACTACAGCNCGATTTACAATACCNGGCTGGAGGAGACGCTGCAAAAGCAGCTGGAGGAAATCGAGCTGAAAAAGGACGACTACAAGACCGNGGAGGATTACGAGTCCGCNATCCAGACCGCNTGGAACAACGCCCGGGGCCTCCAGTGGCGTAACCGCTGCGTCAGCGACACCTACGAGCCCGGCTCCACCTTCAAGCCCATNACCCTNGCCNCCGCNNTGGAGGANGGCGTGGTCANNATGAACTCCACCTTTNANTGCAGCGGNTCTCANGTGGTAGACGACTGGACCATTGGCTGCTCCAAGAAAAGCGGCCACGGCACCCAGTCGTTAAAGGAGGCCACNGGCAACTCCTGCAACCCGGCCTTTATCAATATCGGCACCCGTGTGGGGCACCAGAAGTATTACCAGTACCTTCAGTCCTTCGGCCTCATGGAGCCCACCGGGTTCGACATGGCCGTGGGCGAGGCCAAGGGTATTTTCAGCGATTTTAAGACATTCAGCCTCAACAAGGTTGGCCTTGCCTGCTACGCCTTCGGCCAGACCTTCAACATCACCCCCCTGGAGCTGATCCGGGCCCAGGCCGCCTGTGTCAACGGCGGGTATCTGTACACCCCCTACGTGGTGGATCAGATTCTGGACGGCGAGGGCAACGTTATCCAGCAGCATGACAACACCCCCGTGCGGCAGGTCATCAGCGCAGAGACCTCCGCCCTGGTGCGGGAGTGCCTGGAATACGTCGTGGCTACCGGAACGGGAAAGAACGGCCAGGTGGCCGGCTACCGCATTGGCGGCAAGACCGGAACCGCCGATAAGACCGGCTCCGCCACCGCCGACAATCCCAAGGGCGATATCGTGGTGTCCTTCATGTGCTTTGCCCCGGCGGACGATCCCCAGTACATTATGCTGATCACCATGGACACCCCCAGCCGCACCACAGGGACCTATCCCTCCGGCGGCCAGATGGTGGCTCCGGTGGCCAGCCGGATTATGGCGGAGATTCTGCCGGATCTGGGCATTGAGCCGGACTACAGCGAAGACGAGCGCATCATTGCCGACGCCGCCGTTCCCAATGTGGTGGGTCAGACCGCCGCCGCGGCCAAGGCGAGGCTGGAAACCTCCGGGTTCTCCTGCCGGACGGTGGGCAATGGCGAGACTGTCACCGACCAGACTCCCGCCGGAGGCGCTATCGTGCCTAACAATGCCTCTGTCATCCTCTATCTGGGGGAGGAGAAGCCGGATACGCCCAGCGTGGTTCCGGACGTCACCGGAAAGACGGCGGCGGCGGCCAACACCGCCATTGCCAACGCGGGGCTGATTATGAAGGTGGCGGGCACGACCACCACCGACTCCGGCAACGTCCACGCCATGACCCAGAGCGTAGAGGCGGGGACGGAGCTGCCCATGGGCAGCGTAGTCACCGTCTGGTTCGGCGACAACTCCGTCCTCGACTGACTTTTCTTGTAAGAAAAGTCAGCAAAAGAACTTTTTGTCTCGTTACAGGGTCCGGTGGGTATCCGGGCCGAAGCGGCGGCGACCCAGCGTGTGGATCACGGAAGCGTTTGGTCTGATGCGGGTCCGGTGGGTATCTGGGCGGATGCGGTGGCGGCGCGGCGTGTGGATCACGAAGGCGTTTGGTCTGCTGTGAGCTCGGCGGGTATTCGGGCCGGCGCGGTGGTTGGATCATGAAAGCACTTTTTGCGGGACATTTAGCAGAAACTGCCGTATACAATGCGTTATAAATACCTTATACTAATCCAGAACGTTTTCAACGGGATGGAGGCTATGATATGAAACTGAAAGATCTTTTGCGGGATGTGCCCATCCTCTCCTCCACGGCGGATTTGGAGCTGGAAATCTCCGGCGTCAGCTATGACTCCCGGACCACCCGCCCCGGGGACCTGTTTGTGGCCATGACCGGATTCGCCGTGGACGGCCACGACTTCATCGGAAAGGCCCTGTCCGCCGGAGCGGCGGCGGTGCTGTGCGAAAAGCGGCCGAAGGAGGAGGCGGCCTATGTTCTGACGGAGAATTCCCGCCGGGCCCTGGCCGTTGTGGGAGCCAATTTCTACGGCCATCCGGCGGAGGCCATGACCATGATCGGCGTCACCGGAACCAACGGCAAAACCACCACCACCTATCTTCTGAAAGCCATCTTGGAAAAGGCCCTGGGGGCTAAGGTGGGCCTGATTGGCACCAACCAGAACATGATCGGCAAAACGCCCCTTCCCACGGAGCGGACCACGCCGGAATCCTTTGAGCTGCAAGGGCTTTTCGCCCAGATGCGGCAGGCGGGCTGCACCCATGTGGTGATGGAGGTCTCCTCCCACGCTCTGGCCCTCAGCCGGGTCTATGGGGTCCGGTACGCGGTGGGGGTCTTCACCAACCTGACCCAGGACCACCTGGACTTCCACGGCACTATGGAGGACTACTGCGACGCCAAGGCGCTGCTGTTTCAAAACTGCGAAACGGGCGTGGTCAACGCCGATGATCCCTGGACCCCGCGCTTGATCAAAAACGCCTCCTGCCGCCTCACCACCTACGCGGAGGAGGCGGAGGCGGACCTCCGGGCCGGGGACATCGTTCTGGAGGCGGACCACGTGGCCTTTACGGCGGCGGCCCGGGAGAAACGGGTCCCCGTCCGGGTGAATATTCCGGGACGGTTCATGGTATACAATGCCCTGGACGTGCTGGGGGCGGCCCTGGCCCTGGGGATTNCCCTGGNNACGGGCGCNGAAATCCTGTCCTCCGTGCCCCATGTGAAGGGCCGGGTGGAGGTGGTGCCCACTCCCGGAAAGGACTACACNGTCCTTATCGANTACGCNCACAGNCCCGACAGCCTGGAGAACGTCCTCCGCTCGGTGANGGGCTTCGCCAAGGGGCGCACNGTGGCCCTGTTCGGCTGCGGCGGCGACCGGGATAAGACGAAACGGCCCAANATGGGCCGNGCCGCCGCGGAAAACGCGGATTTTCTGGTGATTACCACCGACAATCCCCGAACGGAACGGCCCGGGGACATNATCGCGGNCATTCTGCCGGGTTTGGAGGGCCTGANCNCCCCCCANGTGGTNATNGAGGACCGGGTGGAGGCTATCCGCTGGGCGNTGGACCANGGGGAGCCGGGGGACGTGATCGTCCTCTGCGGCAAGGGCCACGAGACNTACCAAGANATTAACCACGAGAAGCGCCACATGGACGAACGGGAGATCGTGGCGGAGTATTTGGCGGGTAAATAGGAAATTTCTGTCAGAAGTGTGTGCTGGCGGGAGAATAAGGAGAAGTTATGCGAACCATNATCATCGCCGCCGCCGTCGGCTTTCTGCTGACGCTGGCCATCGGNTTTTTTCTCATACCGGAGCTGCGGAAGCTGAAAGCGGGCCAGGAGATCCGGGCCGACGGCCCCGCGTGGCACAAGTCCAAGGCCGGAACCCCCACCATGGGAGGCATCATGTTTATCATCGGCGCGGGAGCGGCGGTGTTNGTNCTGGGCTGGCCCCGGATGCTGGAGGGGGAGTTCTGGCACCTGTACGTGTACCTGTTCGCCCTGTGCTTTGGCTTCATCGGCTTTGTGGACGATTACCGCAAGGTGCGCCAGCACCAGAACGAGGGCCTTACCGCCAAGCAGAAATTCGCCCTGCAGCTTCTGGCGGCNATCGTNTTCCTGAGCCTCATGCGGTATGAGGAGCTGNTGACCAACANCCTGTATATCCCCTTNCTTAANGTNACNATTCCGGAGATCAATTGGGTGCTGTATCTGATTTTCGCCGCCTTTGTCATTGTGGGCACGGTNAACGCCGTGAACCTCACCGACGGCATCGACGGNCTGGCGTGCAGCGTGACCCTGGTGGTGATGGTCTTTTTCACCGCGGCGGCCATGGTGTGGAAGCTGACGGATCTGGCCCTGTTTCCCGCGGCTCTGGCGGGAGGNCTGGCGGCGTTTTTCGTCTATAACCACCACCCCGCCAAGACCTTNATGGGGGACACNGGCAGCCTCTTTCTGGGNGGCGCCGTGGCGGCGCTGGCCTTTGCCATGGATATNCCCCTGATTTTGATCCCCGTTGGCATTATCTATATCGCGGAAACCATGTCCGACATTATCCAGGTGGCCTATTTCAAGGCCACNCACGGAAANCGGTTTTTCAAAATGGCCCCCCTNCACCACCATTTGGAGCTGTCCGGCTGGAGCGAGGCGAAGCTGGTGACGGTGTTTTCCGCCATCACCGCCGTGACCTGCCTCCTGGCCTATTGGACCATCCAGGGGCGGCATTNAACCGTAAAACGAAGAAGGCGTAAACCCGGAGGAAAAGGAGANAATCTATGGCCGTTGCCCGAAGTCCAAGCCGCACAAGACGCCCNNTGAGCCAGGGGGAGATCCAGGCGCGGGAGGAAAAGCGCCGCCAGAGACAGCGTGAGCGCGAGCTTTGGGAGCTGTCCCGGGGCCCTATTGATTTGCCATTCAGCCTGCTGGTCATGCTGCTGTCGGGANTCGGCCTGGTGATGCTGCTCTCCGCCAGCTTTTTCCGGGCCTANGTCCGGTTCGACAACCCCACCTATTACTTCACCCGGCAGATTGTCTTCATGGTCATCGGCGTNGTCGCCATGCACCTTATCGGCAAAATCAACTACCAGCGGTTCCGGGGCCTTGCCCGGCCTCTGCTGTATGTGTCCATTGTCCTCCTGGTGCTGGTGGCGATTCCCGGCATCGGCCTTGTGCGGAACAACTCCCGCCGCTGGCTGGGCGTTCCCGGCGTGCAGTCCTTCCAGTTCCAGCCCTCGGAGATCGCCAAGGTGGCGGTGGTGCTGTATTTCGCCGACACCATTTCCAAGAAAAAGGACCGGATGATGACCTTTCGCCAGGGCGTGGCCCCCTANGCGGCCATTCTGGTGCTGCTGGGCGGATTGATGATGCTGGAGCCCCATCTCTCCGGCACGATTCTGATTTTCACNGCCGGAGCGGTGCTGATGCTGGTGGGCGGCATCGCCATGAAATGGGTGGCCGCGGCCGGCGGGGCCACGGCGGTCCTGGGCTATCTGGTGGTGGGCGTGTTCCATTACGGAAAGTCCCGCATAGANATGTGGCACAACCCCTGGCAGGACGCNCAAANAAAGGGCTACCAGCTGGTGCAGAGCCTGCTGGCNATNGGCTCCGGGGGCCTCTGGGGCTCCGGGCTGGGGCGGAGCAGCCAGAAATTCCTGTANCTGCCCGAGGAGTTCAACGACTTCATTTTCGCCATCATCTGCGAGGAGCTGGGCCTCATCGGGGCCACCATCATTATGCTCCTCTTCGCGGCCCTGATTCTCCGGGGCTATTGGATCGCCCTCCACGCCCGCGACCGCTTNGGCAGNCTNCTGGTGGTGGGCATCACCACCCTGGTCGCCATGCAGACCTTCCTGAACATCGGCGTGGTGACAGGCTTCCTGCCTACNACGGGCATTTCCCTGCCGTTTTTCAGCTACGGAGGCACGGCCCTTTGCGTGCAGTTCGCGGAAATGGGNATTGTGCTGTCGGTATCCAGACAGATGAAGCCCACCAAATCGGGCTAGACGAACGAAAGGAGGCGGAGGCGGTGAAACGGCCCCATAAAATCCTGTTTACCTGCGGCGGAACGGCGGGNCACGTCAATCCCGCCATCGCCCTGGCCCAGCTGACCCGGGAGCGGGACGCCGGCGCGGAATTTCTCTTTGTGGGGGCGGACCGGGGCNTNGANAAGGGCCTGATCCCCCAGGCGGGATACGATTTCCGCACGGTCCACATTTCCAGCTTTCACCGCTCCCTCAAGCCCAAGGAGATTGAGCACAACCTGATCTCCGTGGCNAATCTGGCCCGCGCCCCCCGGGAGGCCCGGNNNATTTTGNNGNNGTTCCNGCCGGACGNGGTGNTNGGCACCGGCGGCTANGCCAGCTACCCGGCGGTGAAGGCNGCCGCCAAGCTGGGCATNCCCACGGCCGTCCACGAGTCCAACATGGTCCCCGGCCTCACTACCGNGATGCTGGAGCCCTACGCGGACCGGATCATGGTGGGCTTCGAGTCCTGCCGCCAGCACTACAAGCACCCGGAAAAGGTCATCGTCACCGGCACGCCGGTGCGNCGGGACTTCTTCCANCTCACCCGGCAGGAGGCCCGGCGGAAGCTGGGGCTCACGGGGGATAGGCCGCTGATTGTGTCCTTCTGGGGGTCCCTGGGAGCCTCCGGCATGAACCGTCAGATGGCGGATTTTCTGGCCCTGGAAGCGGCCAAGGAGCCCTTTTACCACATCCACGGCGCGGGCGAGGCGGGATACCCCGTTCTCTGCCGGCTTTTGCGGGAAAAGGGCGTGGATTTAGCGGAACACCCGGCCCTGCAGGTCCGGGAGTATATATACGACATGGCGGTGGTCTGCCGGGCGGCGGATCTGGTGATCTGCCGGGCGGGGGCCTCTACCATCAGCGAGCTGACGGCCCTGGGCGTTCCGGCCCTGATTGTGCCCTCCCCCTATGTGACCAACAACCACCAGGAGAAAAACGCCCGGGCCCTGGAGGCCGCCGGAGGCGCGGCGGTGCTGCTGGAGGCGGACAGCTCCGGACAGAAGCTGTTCCAGGCCGCCTGCGGCATCCTCCACAACCGGGAAAAGCGGGCGTCCATGGAAAAAGCCATGACTTCCCTGGGCATTCGGGACGCCGCCGAACGGATTTATCAGGTGATTCTGGAAATCTGCCGGTAACGGATTTCCACGCCCCTCCATAGGATGGAATACCATTTTCGGGTACGGAGGGGAAGGTATATGAGCCAGCTTTTGGCGCGGGGCGGCCGCCGCCTCGAAGGAGAGGTCGCCGTCCAGGGGGCGAAAAACAGCGTGCTGCCTATTTTGGCGGCCACGCTGCTGACCGGCGATCAAGTGGAGCTGCGGGGATGTCCCCGCCTCCGGGACGTGGACGCCTCCATTCGGATTTTAGAAACCCTGGGCTGTACGGCCCGGTGGGAGGGGACCAGCCTGGTGGTGGATACCGCCGGTTTGAAGGGCTGGGTTATCTCGGATGTGCTGATGCGGGAGATGCGGTCCTCCGCCATCTTCCTGGGGGCCATTCTGGCCCGGTGCGGAAGGGCGGAGATCAGCTATCCCGGCGGCTGTGAGCTGGGGCCACGGCCCATTGACCTCCATCTGTCGGGCCTGCGGACTCTGGGGACGGAGATTCAGGAGAGCGGCGGCGTGCTCCGCTGTGAGGCCCCCCGGCTGAGCGGGGAGTGCGTGGTGCTGAGCCTGCCCTCCGTGGGAGCCACGGAGAATTTGATGCTGGCCGCCTGCGGGGCCGAGGGAACCACCACCATTGTGGGGGCCGCCCTGGAGCCGGAGATCCTGGATCTCCAAAATTTCCTCAACGCCTGCGGCGCGAAGGTGTCCGGGGCGGGTACATCCACGGTTTCCATTGAGGGAAAGCGGCCCCTCCACGGCTGCTCCTACGAGATTATGCCGGACAGGGTGGCCGCGGCCACATATCTCTGCGCCCTGGCCGCCGCCGGAGGGGATATCTATCTCCGCCGGGCCAGGGAGGAGCATTTTGCCGCCGTCACCGCCGCTTTGCGGGAGGCGGGCTGTGAGATTGAGGACGACGGCCAGGGTATCCGCTGCGCCTGTAACCGCCGCTTGCAGCGGGTCCGGCCGGTGCGGACGGCCCCGTATCCCGGGTTTCCCACCGACGCCCAGGCGGTGCTGATGGCGGCCCTGCTCCGCAGCCAGGGGGCTACGGTGTTTGAGGAGACCATCTTTGAAAACCGCTACCGCCATGTGGACGAACTGATCCGCATGGGCGCGGATATCCGGACGGCGGGCCGGGTGGCGGTGGTGGCCGGAGTGGACCGGCTGCACGGCGCTCCGGTGCGCTGCACGGATCTGCGGGGCGGCGCGGCGCTGTGCGTGGCGGCTCTGGCGGCGGAGGGCGAGACCGCTGTCGGCGAGATCAGCCATATCGACCGGGGCTACGAGGACATCGCCCGGGATTTACAGGCCCTTGGGGCGGACATCTCCCGGCTGGATCAATAAACAGGAGTTAGAGAGACATGGCCAGACGCAGGAATTCAAGCCGGCGGAGGCGGGGAAGGTTCCGCTTCTTTTATAAGCTGGCGTCTATATTGATTATCTGCGTCTGCGTGGTGGCGGCGCTGACGCTGTTCTTTCGGGTGGACACCGTTGTGGTCACCGGCGGCGTCCGCTACTCGGAGGAGGAGCTGGTGGCGGCCTCCGGCGTGAAATCCGGCTCCAACCTCTACCTGTTGAGCAAAGGCGACATCGCCGGGAGGATGCTGGAAAATCTTCCCTATTTGCGGGAGATCAGCAGCATCGACCGCCGCCCTCCCGACACTCTGGTTATCCAGGTAAAGGAGTACGGCGCGCCCCTGGCGGTGGTCCAGGACGGCTATGCCTGGCTGGTTGTGGGCCCCAAGGGAAAGATTGTGGAGCAGCTCCCGGCGGAGGCGGCGTCCGATTACGGCGTCATCGACGGCTGCGAGCTGCTGGCCCCGTCGGTGGGCAGCCGGATAGCCCTGGCGACGGAGTATGCCACCCAGCAGACCAGCCTTCTGTCCCTGATGGAGGCGTTGGAGGGCGAGCATATGCTGGAATGGGTGGACGCCATCCACCTGGACGATCTCTCCTATATCGCCATGGACTGCGGCGGCCGCTTCACCGTCAAGCTTTCCTACAACGCCGACTACGCCTATAAGCTGAAACGGCTGTCCCTGATTCTGGAGGGGGACGCCATCCAGGACAACATGACCGGNACCTTTGACATGCGGGGCGTGGGCGGAATGGACGTGTTTCAGCAGAATGTGCGGTAAAGCGGCGGAAGAGGCGTTCCTGATTTTCAAAATTTGGAGGGAAAACCAAATAAGGACTTGACGGTCAGGAAAAAGTGGCATACAATGAATAAGATATATGGTTATACAGGATGTTGTGGGACGACCCCGTCCCGTTCTACAAAAGATAGCAGGAGGCAGCACTATGGCATTTGGATTGGAGACCGGCCCGGATACCGTGGTCAATATCAAAGTCATCGGCGTCGGCGGCGGCGGAAACAACGTGGTCAACCGCATGGTTCGATCCGGCACCAAGGGCGTTGAATTTGTGGCGGTAAACACCGACAAGCAGGCGCTGAACGTATCCAGCGCCACCTATAAGATTCAAATCGGTGAAAAGCTGACCCACGGCAAGGGCGCGGGCGCGGACCCGGAGGTGGGCCGGAAGGCCGCCGAGGAGAGCCGCAANCAGATTGCCAAGGCCCTGGAGGAAACAGACATGGTGTTTATCTCCGCTGGTATGGGCGGAGGCACCGGCACCGGCGGNGCGCCCATCGTGGCGGAGATCGCCAAGGAAATGGATATTTTAACCATCGGCGTGGTGACNAAGCCCTTCGGCTTTGAGGGCGCCCGCCGGATGCGGGCCGCCGAGGCGGGCATCACCGAGCTNGAGGGCAAGGTGGANTCCCTGGTCATCATCCCCAACGAGCGGCTGAAATACGCCACGGACCAGAAGGTCACCTTTGCCAACGCCTTCGAGATTGCCGACGACGTGCTGCGCCAGGCGGTGCAGTCTATTTCCGACCTGATCCGGGATACCGGCTTCATCAACCTGGATTTCGCCGACGTGACCGCTATTATGAAAAACGCCGGAATGGCCCACATGGGCGTAGGCCGGGCCGCCGGGAAGGGCAAAGCCGAGGAGGCCGCTAAAATGGCCATTTCCAGCCCCCTGCTGGAAACCGCTATCGACGGTGCGAAGGGCGTACTCGTCAACATCACCGGTTCCATGGACATCGGTTTGGAGGAGGTGGAGCAGGCGGCGGATCTGGTCCGCAAGGCCGTCCACCCCGACGCGCTCTTCATCTTCGGCGCAACCTTCGACGAGACTATGGACGACGAGATCCGGGTCACCGTCATCGCCACCGGCTTCGACAAGAACGCCAAGCCCGCCGCCAAGCCCGGCGAGGAAGGCAAAGCCGGTGCTCCCGCCCCCATGCCCTTGCAGGAGGGGGAAGAGGAGAAGCAGGAGCCCGATCCCTACGAGGATATCTTCAAGATCTTCAACCGGCGGGACGAATTTTAAAAAATTGCGAATTTTTGGAAGAATCCGCAGGCGATTGCCTGCGGGTTCTTTTTTTCTTCCCGGAAATCCGGCGGAGGCAGAGCGTGCCATGGGGCCGCTTCCGCTTTTTGCAATGCGTGATTTCTCCGCTGGCGGCGCATGATATGGTCAACGCACTTGAAAAGGCGGAATTTCCGCTTTTTCAGGTGTGTTATAGACAGTAAAGTTGAAATATGGCAAAATGTTATTTTTCAACTGACGGGCCGTAGGTCCGCCAGCGCGCAAAGCGCGCGTTACTGCCCTATGAAGTCAAATAAACCGGCCGCTTTCAGCGGCCCCGGCGGTTTTCGCCGTTGAAAAGTATTTTTGATGCTTTTCAAGTTTATTGACTAGAAACAGCAAAGAGAAAACAGAGGCTTTTTCGGATAAACCGGACAAAAAGGGGTGATTGTATTGTATGAAAGCGGAAACAAAGCGCGGCGGTGGCTGTGGGGAGGCGCGGGAGCGCTGCTGGCCCTTCTGCTCCTCTCTACGGCCGCCATGGCGGTGACGCCCCGGACCCTGGTGCCCGTGGGGCATACGGTGGGCGTGAAGCTCTTCTCCCGGGGCGTGGTGGTGGTAAAGCTGACGGACGGTGGCACGCCGGCCCGCTCCTGCGGACTGCGCACCGGGGATGTGATTCTCACATGCAACGGCGACGCCGTGGCCTCCTCGGAGCATTTCCAGTCCCTTCTGCAAAAAAGCGGCGGCGACGAAACGAATTTGCAAATCCGCCGGAATGGCGGCAGCATGACCCTCTCCGTGGAGCCGGAGCGAAACGACCAGGGGCTGTACTGCATCGGCGCGTGGATTCGGGACAGCATGGCGGGCATCGGCACCGTCACCTTCTACGACCCGGAGAGCGGCGTTTTCGGCGCGCTGGGCCATGGAGTGGCGGACGCGGACACCGCCCAGCTGATGCCCTTTTCCAACGGAGCCGTTCTGCCCTCCACGGTGAAGGCGGTGAAGCGGGGGGAACCGGGCTCCGCCGGAGAGCTTCGGGGGGATTTTGACACCGCCCGGGACCTGGGAACCCTGTACGCCAACACCGGGGCGGGCATCTTCGGCAGGGCCGAGGAGGACTGTTTCTCCGCCGCCGGAGCTTTGCCGGTGGGAGAGGCCCAGACGGGGCCTGCCCAGATACTGGCCAATGTCCAGGGGGACAAAGTGGCCGCCTATGACATTGAAATTTTGAAAACCCTGCCCCACTCCACCGATGGACGGGACATGGTGCTGTCCGTCACGGACCCGGACCTGATCGCCGTTACAGGCGGCATTGTCCAGGGCATGAGCGGCTCGCCGATTATCCAAAACGGGCAGATTGTGGGGGCCGTCACCCACGTTCTCGTGAACCAGCCGGAAAAAGGGTATGGAATTTTCATCGAAAATATGCTGAGCGCGGCCGGATTGGACCATGAATAAACCGGGAGCGGCGAAAGCCGCTCCCTTACATCGCCCGCCCCATTGACAATTTTCCCCCGGGCGGCTATAATGTCCCGTATTGAACCGGATTTGGATAAAAATTTTCTTTAGGAAGAAGGGCGCTTATGAAGCCGCTGTCCCGGCGCACCGCCGGATTTACCGATTCCGTCATCCGGCGGATGACCCGCGTGTCCAACCAGTACCAGGCGGTGAACCTGTCCCAGGGATTTCCGGATTTTGACCCGCCCCAGGCCATTCTGGACCGTCTGGCGGAGGTTTCCCGCGAGGATTTCCACCAGTATTCCATTACCTGGGGGGCGAAGAATCTGCGGGAGGCCCTGGCGGAGAAGCAGTCCCGCTTCATGGGCCGGCCCATCGACCCCGACGGGGAGATTGTGGTTACCTGCGGCAGCACTGAAGCCATGATGGCCGCCATGATGACGGTGGTGGACCCCGGCGACAAGGTGGTGGTGTTCTCCCCCTTCTACGAAAATTACGGGGCCGACGCCATTCTCTCCGGAGCGGAGCCTGTTTATGTGCCCCTGACGCCGCCGGAGTTCCGCTTTGACCCGGAGGTTTTGGAGGACGCGTTCCGCCAGGGGGCCAAGGCCCTGATTCTCTGCAATCCCTCCAACCCCTGCGGGCGGGTATTCACCCGGCAGGAGCTGGAAATCATTGCCGGACTTGTGAAAAAATACGACGCTTACGTTATCACGGACGAGGTGTATGAGCATATTGTCTACGCGCCCCACCGCCATACATATTTCTCCACCCTGCCGGGGATGGAGGAGCGGACCATCTCCTGCTCCTCTCTCTCCAAGACCTACTCCATCACCGGATGGCGGCTGGGGTACACCATTGCCCCGCCGGAGGTGACGGAGCGCATCAAAAAGGTCCATGATTTCCTGACCGTGGGGGCGGCGGCCCCGCTTCAGGAGGCGGTGATCCCCGGCCTCCGGTTCGGCCAGGAGTATTACGACGATCTTTTGGCAAAATACACCCACAAGCGGGACCTGTTTCTCCGGGGCTTGGATGATCTCCGGATTGTCCATACCACTCCGGAGGGGGCCTATTACGTGCTGCTGGATATCTCCGAGTTCGGTTTCCAGGACGATTTGGAGTTCTGCGAGACGCTGGCCCGTGACGTGGGCGTGGGCGCGGTGCCGGGGTCCAGCTTCTTCCGGGAGCCGGTGAACCACCTGATCCGCCTCCATTTCGCCAAGAAGGACGAAACGCTCAACGACGCGTTGAACCGCCTGGGGGATATGCGGAGAAAAATCCCTGTGAGGAAATAGAAAATCAAAACCTCCGGCTAAGCCGGAGGTTTTGACTCATCGTTCAGATTGCTGTTCCTTTTTCAACAGCTTCTTTACTTTCGCCCCGAACAGGAACAACACGCAGAGGAAAAGGATCAAGAGGCTCACGGGACGGGTCAAAAAGACGGTCAGGTCGTTGCCGTAAATCGCCAGAGACCGGCGGAGGTTGGTCTCGCAGAGAGTGCCCAGCACCACGCCGATCGCCACCGGAGGAATGGGGAAGTCGAAGCGCTTCATGGCGTAGCCGATGGCGGCAAAGGCCAGCATGGCGGCGCTATCGAAGGTGGTGCCGATGGAGTAGGCCCCCATGCAGCAGACCACGATGATGCAGGGCAGCATAACCGCGACGGGGATCTTGGCGCAGCTGGCGAAGGCCCGGACAAAGAGCCGTCCCTGGATCAGCATGAAGATGTTGATGCAGACCAGGCCGCCCATGATGACGTAAACCCAGACGCTGCCCTCGGAGAAGAGGGCGATGCCGGAACTGATGCCCTGAAGGGTCAGAGCCCAAAGAAGAATCGCCTAGCATCCGTCACCGGGAATGCCCATTGTCAGCAGGGGGATCAG
>JAAVHG010000096.1 GCA_014799855.1 Oscillibacter sp. | reverse complement strand
GCTACGACGACGCGCTGTATTTCTCCCGTGTCTTTAAAAAGCGGTTCGGCCAATCCCCCACGGCCTTCGCCAAGGAGCGGGGCGGGGAAGGGGAGGCCGAATNAGGTCCGCCGGAGCGGCNGGGGACGCNGGCCCCGGCCGCNCNGCTTTTTCCGGAATATCCATATTGCCCGGNCAGNCGGCTTTTGCCGGAAGGGGATGNAAGACGGTGAAAACAGACAAAATTCNNGNAAAAACTTGTCCAGAATGACAGCGGCCAGAGACGGGGATATCCGGATTNTCCATAAAGCGGCTGGAAAAGTGCATAGGATTTTCCAGAGAACAGTGATATACTAGTATTCGACCAAAACAAAACGGCCCNGNCCGCTGGACCGGGAGGCCGGATATTCTGCCAAAAGGAGCGTGCTGTTACATGAATTTCGACGTTCGTTANGCCAACCACCCGGAGGACTCCAAGCGCTACGACACCCAGGAGCTCCGCCGCCACTATCACATCAGCCCTGTNTTCACCCCCGNTGAGATCAACCTCACCTACTCCCACCAGGACCGGATCATCGCCGGAGGCGCTATGCCCGTGGCGGGCGATCTGACNCTGGGCACCTGCAAGGAGCTGGCGGCCCCCTATTTCCTGGCCCGCCGNGAGATGGGCGTNATCAACGTGGGCGGCCCCGGCGAAATGATCATCGACGGGGAGACCTATCCCCTGGGAGAGCGGGACGGCATCTACATCGGCATGGGNGCCAAGGANCTGGTGTTCCGCTCCCTGGACAAGGAAAAGCCCGCGAAATTCTACCTGAACTCCTGCCCCGCCCACCGCACCTGCCCCACGGTNCTGATTCCCATGGACAAGGCCCGNTACAACCACCTGGGGGCCCAGGAGACTGTCAACGAGCGGATTCTCCGCCAGTATATCCACCCGGCGGTGTGCGAGAGCTGCCAGCTCAGCATGGGCATGACCGCCCTGCTGCCCGGCAANGTGTGGAACACCATGCCCTGCCACACCCANGNGCGGCNGATGGAGGTCTATTTCTACTTNGANCTGGCCCCGGACCAGGCGGTCTTTCACATGATGGGCCAGGGCCAGGAGACCCGCCATATCGTCATGCGGAACGAGGAGGCGGTNATCTCNCCCAGCTGGTCNATCCACTCCGGCGTGGGCACCGCCAACTATACCTTCATCTGGGGCATGTGCGGCGAGAATCAGGATTTTGACGATATGGACGGCATTCCCACCGCCGATCTGCTGTAAGGCTTGGGGAAAAGGAGGAACGAGTGATGAGCAATTTGTTCGACTTGACCGGNANGACCGCGCTGGTCACCGGCGGNGCCCACTCCATCGGCTTCGCTCTGGGCGTGGGTCTTGCCCAGGCGGGGGCCACCGTCTGCTTCAACTGCTCCAACGCCCAGAGCCGGGACCGGGGCGTGGCCGCCTACCGGGAGGCCGGCGTGGAGGCCCACGGCTATGTGGCGGACGTCACNGANGANAAGGCCGTCCAGGATCTGGTAAANACCATCCGGGAAGAGGTNGGCGTGATCGACATTCTGGTGAACAACGCCGGCATCATCAAGCGGATTCCCATGCTGGNAACCTCCGTGGAGGATTTTTCCAAGGTGGTGGACGTGGACCTGATCGCTCCCTTCATNGTCAGCAAGGCGGTCCTCCCCGGCATGATAGANAAGGGCCACGGGAAGATCATCAACATCTGCTCCATGATGAGCGAGCTGGGCCGGGAGACCGTCTCCGCCTACGCCGCCGCCAAGGGCGGCTTGAAGATGCTGACCCGGAACATCTGCTCCGAGTTCGGCGAGGCCAATATCCAGTGCAACGGCATTGGCCCCGGCTATATCGCCACCTCNCANAACGCGGTTTTGCGGGAGGTCCAGCCCGACGGCAGCCGCCATCCCTTCGACCAGTTTATCGTAGCCAAGACCCCCGCCGGACGCTGGGGCACCGCCGNGGATCTGGTGGGTCCCGCNGTGTTCCTGGCCTCCGACGCCTCCAATTTTGTCAACGGCCACGTTCTCTACGTGGACGGCGGCATCCTGGCGTANATTGGCAAGCAGCCTTAAAAAGTTAGAAAGAAGGTCCCTTTTGGGGCCTTCTTTCCCATAANCATCATTCGTTTCTGCCNTTTTCCGCAATTGACTGCCCATATTCCCTGGGNGANAGGCCNTATTCNCTNCGGAAGGCCCGGTAGAACCCGGCGTAGTCCCCGAAGCCGCAGGCCGTGTGGATTTTGCTGGGGGCCTGCCCCTGGGCCAGCATCTGNCGGGCGATGAGGAGCCGCTTTTTCTGGATGTACTGGTGGACGCTGGTGCCGATCTGGCGGTTGAACTCGTGGCNCAGGTGGTACTTGCTGACGTAAAACCGGTCCGCCAGCAGATCCAGGGAAAGGGACTCNCCATAGTGGAGGTTGATGTAGTCCACCGCCCCGGCCACCGCGCGGCTGGCAAGCGTTTCCTCGTGCGGCGGGGCCGCGGCCCCCTCCGCCAGCCGGGCAATCAGCACCAGCAGCTCCGCCAGCAGGCAGGAGGAGAGGAGGTCCGCGCCNAAGGCGCTCTCCCCGGTTTCCTGCCAAAGCCNGTGGAACAGGGACTGGNCCAGGGTNCTTTCCTCCGGCCGCAGCTTCAGCAGGTTGCCGCAGGCGGGCCGTTCTCCGGTGAAGCAGCGGCGGAGATCCGTTTTCTCCGTGGAGAGCCGGGCGGGCATCTGGGGGTCCAGCCAGAGAACGTACCGTTCGTACAGGGACCGGTCCGGCTGAATCCGCAGCTGGTGCAGCTCCCGGGGGCTGATCACCAACAGATCCCCCGGCATCACGTGGCAGAGGCGGCCGTCGATGGTGTAGGTCACGTCGCCGGACATAAGGAAGTAGATCTCATAAAAATCATGGTGGTGGAGCTCCACGTTGTCCAGCTGGGCGTCCCGCTTGAAATGCAGCTCAAAATCCGGCCGGCGCATGTTCTGCCAGGGGTCGAACGCGTGGGCGCGCCGCATAAAAACCAGCCTCCTTTCCCATGAAATCCATGGTATAGGATTTCCGGCGGACTGTCAATAGACCAATCCGCAAGATTTGCAATGTATTCCCGCAAGCGGCGCTATTTTAATGGAAAAACTTTGCTGTTATACTAAAAATATAAAAGAAGAGCNGTCAGCGTTCCGGAGGATTCCGGTAAAAATAACAGGAAAAATCTGACAAGGAGGAAAGATCATGGAAAGACTCAGCTACGCGGCGTTGAAAGCGGTGGGCTANGACGGGTATATCCTGGAAAAGGCCCCGGAGAAGGTGCTTCAATTCGGCGAGGGCAACTTCCTGCGGGCCTTTGTGGATTACTGGTTCGACGTGGCCAACGAAAAGGTGGGCTGGAACGGCAAGTGCGTTCTGGTGCAGCCCATNGCCCCGGGCCTGGCGGGCCCCATCAATGAGCAGGAGGGCCTGTACACCCTGTACCTCCGGGGCCGGGAGAACGGGGAGCCGGTGGACCTCCGCCGGGTGATCTCCTCCGTGTCCCGCTGCCTGAATCCTTACGAGGCGGAAGGGTATGNGGCCATGATGGCCGTGGCCGTGTCCGACGATTTNGAGTACGTGGNGTCCAACACCACCGAGGCCGGCATCGTCTACGACCCCGCCTGCAAATTCGAGGATAAGCCCGCCTCCTCCTTCCCCGGCAAGCTGGCCCAGGTGCTTCACACCCGCTGGAAGGCGGGGAAGAGCGGCCTCGTCATCCTCTCCTGCGAGCTGATCGACGCCAACGGCAAGGAGCTGCTGAAATGCGTCAACCAGTATATCGACCAGTGGGGTCTGGAGGATGGCTTCCGGAATTATGTCAACCAGGACTGCACCTTCTGCTCCACTCTGGTGGACCGGATCGTCTCCGGCCGCATCCGTGACCCGGAGGAGGTCAAGCGGCTGGAAGAGGTCAACGGCTATCACGACGAACTGCTGGACGTAGGCGAAATTTTTGGCGTGTGGAACATCGAGGGCCCGGAGTGGCTGGAGGAGAAGCTGCCCTTCAAGGCCGCCGGCCTCAACTGCCCGGTGGTGCCGGATGTAATGCCCTATAAGAAGCGGAAGGTCCGGATTTTGAACGGCGCCCACACCGGCTTCGTTCTGGGAGCGTATCTGGCGGGCTTCGACATTGTGCGGGACTGCATGCACGACGACGCCGTCCGGGGCTATATGAACAAGATGCTCCACGAGGAGGTCATTCCCACCCTGCCCCTGGATAAGAAGGATCTGACGGACTTCGCCGCCGCCGTGGAGGACCGGTTCAACAATCCCTTTGTCAACCACGANCTGATGAGCATCTCCCTGAACTCCACCTCCAAGTGGCGGGCCCGGAANATGCCCAGCTTCCTGGATTATGTGAANATCAACGGCAAGCTCCCCGCCTGCCTCACCATGAGCTTTGCCGCCTATATCGCCTTTTTCAGCAACGATATCCAGCGCCTCACCGATGAGGGNCTGGTGTGCAGGCGGCCCAAGGGCAATGAGTATGTNTGCTCCGACGACCGCTGGGCTNTGGAGTTCTACTGGGCCCACAAGGACGACAGCGNGGAGGATTTGGTCCATGCCGTCATGACCAACGAGCAGATGTGGGGCCAGGATCTCACCCAGGTNCCCGGCTTTGAGGAGGCNGTCGTGGCCAACCTGAAAAAGATCCGGGCGGAGGGCGCCGTGGCCGCCTACGCCTCCTGCCTGTAAGAAGGAGGCCGCCATGCCTGATTTTATCCGCATTCATCCCGNGGACAACGTGGCCGTAGCCCTGCGGGCNGTTCCCGCCGGNACGGAGTTCGCCGGANNNGCCGCCGCCATGGACATCCCCCAGGGCCACAAGATGGCCCTCCGGCCCATCGCGGAGAACGAGTCCGTNGTGAAATACGGCTTTTCCATCGGCCATGCCACCGCCTCCATCNACGCCGGNGAGTGGGTNCACACCCACAATATGACCACCAACCTCTCTGGAGAGATGGAGTACACCTACAACCCCAGCATCCGCTTCCCGGAGCCTCAGACTCCCGGAACCTTCCAGGGCTACCGCCGGGACGGCGGCCGNGTGGGAGTNCGGAACGAGATTTGGATCATCCCCACGGTGGGCTGCGTCAACGACGTGGCCAAGGCCCTGGTNCGGGAGAACCAGGATTTNGTCTCCGGNTCCATCGACGGCCTGTACACCTTCCCCCATCCCTTCGGCTGTTCCCAGACNGGGGCGGACCACGCCCAGACGCGAAAGCTCCTGGCGGCCCTGACNCGGCATCCCAACGCNGGGGCGGTGCTGGTGCTGAGCCTGGGATGCGAGAACCTGACCCACGAGCAGTTTTTGGCGGAGCTGGGGGACTACAACCCNGAACGGGTGAAATTCCTCACCTGCCAGGAGGTCCCCGACGAGATGGAGGNCGGCCGCGCCCTTCTGGAAGAGTGCGCCGCCTATGCCGGGAAGTTCGTCCGGGAGCCCATTCCCGCCAGCGAACTGGTTATCGGCATGAAGTGCGGCGGGTCNGACGGACTCTCCGGCGTNACCGCNAATCCGGTGGTAGGCCGCTTCTCCGATATGCTGACCGCCCAGGGNGGCTCCACCGTTTTAACGGAGGTGCCGGAGATGTTCGGCGCGGAGGGCTTCCTCATGGACCGCTGTGTCAATGAAGAGGTGTTCCATAAGGCGGTGGAGATGATCAACGGCTTCAAGGCCTATTTCATCCGCCATAACGAGGTGGTATACGACAACCCCAGCCCCGGCAACAAGCAGGGGGGCATCACCACCCTGGAGGACAAATCCTGTGGCTGCGTCCANAANGGNGGCTCCGCCCCCATTATGGACGTAATCGGNTACGGCGACCCGGTGACCGCCAAGGGNNTGAATATGCTCTATGGCCCCGGCAACGACNTGGTTTCCGCCACGGCCCTGACGGCGGCGGGNGCCCACATCATCCTCTTCACCACCGGNCGGGGNACTCCCTTCGGCGCTCCGGCCCCNACNATGAAGCTGGCAACCAATACGCCTCTGGCGGAGAAAAAGGCCGGNTGGATNGACTTCAACGCCGGCGTTGTGGCCGACGGAAAGAGGACCTTGGACGAGGCCGCGGCGGATCTCATGGAAAAGGTTCTGGAGACCGCNTCCGGCGCGNNGACCAAGACNGAGGAGAAGGGCTTCCGGGAGATCTCCATCTTCAAGGACGGCGTGGTCCTGTAAACGCGGAAATCCATTGGAAAGAGGAAAAAGCGCGGCGCACACCTGTGCGCCGCGCTCTTTTTTCAGTTGGTTCACTTGCTTTAGTCGGCAAATTCAAACTCTTTCATCTGCCGCACCACGTCGATGATAGTGCCGTCCCGGGCCTCCACGATGCCAACGACCCGCTCACCGAACTGGATGG
>JAAVHG010000095.1 GCA_014799855.1 Oscillibacter sp. | reverse complement strand
TTTCGGGAAGCACGCACTGGTCGATGGTCAGGTTCATCATGACNAACCGGCTGGCGTTCCAGATNTTGTTGGCNAANTTNCGCATGGCCTCGCACTTCTCCNNGNAGAAGCGNNTGTCGTTGCCGGGNNNGTTNCCGGTGATGAGNTTGAAGCGNAGGGCGTCCGCGCCGTANTTNTCNGCNATNTCCAGGGGGTCGATGCCGTTGCCCANNGANTTGGACATCTTCCGGCCCTTGTCATCCCGGACCAGNCCGTGGATCAGCACCGTGTGGAAGGGGGGCTTTCCGGTNTGCTCGCAGGCGGAGAAAATCATCCGGGCCACCCAGAAGAAAATGATGTCGTAGCCGGTGACCAGCACGTCGGTGGGATAGTAATACTGGAAATCCTCGGTATTCTCCGGCCAGCCCAGGGTGGAGAAGGGCCACAGGGCGGAGGAGAACCAGGTGTCCAGCACATCGTCCTCCTGGCGGATACGTTCGCTGCCGCAGTGGGCGCAGTGAGTGGGATCGGTCTCGGAGACAGTGAGCTTTCCGCAGTCCTCACAGGTCCAGGCGGGGATACGGTGGCCCCACCACAGCTGGCGGGAGATACACCAGTCCCGGACGTTCTCCATCCAGTTAGTATAGGTCTTGGAAAACCTATCGGGGACGAATTTGGTCTCNCCNTCCTGAACCACCCGCAGNGCCTCGCGGGCCAGAGGCTCCATTTTTACAAACCACTGGGCGGAAATCAGGGGCTCCACGTCGCTGTGNCAGCGGGAACAGGTGCCCACGTTGTGCTGATGNGGTTCCACCTTCACCAGATAGCCCTGCTCCTCCAGGTCGGCCACGATGGCCTTGCGGGCCTCGTAGCGGTCCATGCCGGAGTAGCGGCCGTAGCCTTCCACTACCTTGCCGTGGTCATCCAGCACCCGGATGGTCTCCAGATTCTGCCGCAGGCCCACCTCAAAGTCGTTAGGATCGTGGGCGGGAGTCATCTTCACGCAGCCGGTGCCGAAGGCCGTGTCCACATAGTNGTCAGCCACAATGGGCATCTCNCGGCCTACCAGGGGCAAAATGCACTTCTTGCCCACGATNTCGGTATACCGCCCGTCGGCGGGGTTGACGGCCACGCCGGTATCCCCCAGCATGGTTTCCGGCCGGGTNGTGGCCACGACGACGTACCGGTCCTTCTCCCCCTGGATGGGGTAGCGGATGTGCCAGAGNNTNCCGGGCTTGTCCTGGTACTCCACCTCCACGTCGCTGAGGGCGGTGACGCAGTGGGGGCACCAGTTGATGATNCGGCTTCCCTTGTANATCAAATCTTTATTATACAGGCTGACGAAGACGTGGCGGACGGCCTTGCTNAGCCCCTCGTCCATGGTGAACCGGGCCCGGTCCCAGTCGCAGGAGACGCCCAGNTTCTTCTGCTGTTTGACGATGCGGGCGCCGTATTTGTGCTTCCAGTCCCACACCCGCTCCAGGAATTTTTCCCGGCCCAGGTCGTAGCGGGATAACCCCTCGTTNTCCCGCAGNTCCTCCTCNACCTTCACCTGNGTGGCGATGCCGGCGTGNTCNGTGCCGGGNACCCACANGNCGGCGNAGCCCTGCATCCGCTTGAAGCGGATGAGGATGTCCTGGAGGGTNGAGTCCATGGCATGGCCCATGTGGAGCTGGCCCGTCACGTTGGGGGGCGGCATGACGATGGTGAAGGGCTTCTTNTCCGGGTCCCTGCGNCCCTTGAAGCAGCCGTTTTTCTCCCAGGCCTCGTAAATCCGGGGCTCCACCTGTTGGGGCTCATAGACTTTCGGCAGTTCTTTTTTCATGTTGACTCTCCTTTATATANCATTANATTGTNTCNTTNAACCGCTATTCTGGGTCCATCGCGTCAAAAGGCCTCCCCAGCCTCCCTTCCAGNAANCCCCGGAAGTCCTCCGGCGTCCGNTGGANAAAGCNGCGTTTTGNCAGAACCAGGGGCAGGCGGTTTTNCAGCAGGAGATAGAAGCGATCCCCNTCCTCCCAAGCCNCGGTAATGGCTTGATAGCCNAAACGCGTTTTTTCCGAAGCCGCCCAAAAGACGAAGCAGCCGTCGCCGAAGAACNCNGCNCCNANAGGCNTGTCCGGCNNNNCAGGCGGAGGAAAGCACTCTTCGGGCAAGGGGTCGGGCGGTTTTTTCACAGGAAACTTCGCCNTCATNATAACCACCCCNCCGACCAGNAAAAACNNNGCNAGNATGATGNNNANCACGTCCACTCTNCNCGTANNGGCNGCNAANANNANNAATCCGCCGCCCCATATCACGNNAAAAAGCCCCGTAAGCTTCTGGTCCAGCCATCCCCTCACGGCGGCCNGGCGTTCCTTGCGGATAACCTTATTCCGCCGGTCAACCATCTGCCGCCAGGCTNTCCGGTCCTCCTCCGTCAGGGCGCCCTGAACGAAAAACACCGCCNCACCTCCAAAAGAAACCGCCCCGGACCTCTCGGTCCAGGGCGGGGAAATCAACGCTCTCCGCGGTACCACCTGGCTTCGCGCCTCGGGGCGCGCGCTCAGCGGGCGCATACGCGCCCTGTCCCGGTATCGGGGGACACCGCCGGAGCCTACTGGGAGCGGAAAACCTCCCCGTTCGGTCCGGTGCTCCGGGACGACTTCCCCAGTGGCCGCGGGGGAACTCACACCAGCCGTTCCCTCTCTTCGCCGCCGCCTGTCCGGGTACTCCTTCCCATCCTCGCAGTCANCATTATGCGGNTTATAGTATAATCGAAGCCGTGGGTGTTGTCAAGTTTTTTCCACCCGCCTTCCCATGGCATAGGAGACGGCCTATTTNACCCGCAGGCGCTTCACCAGCGCTTCCTCCGGNGTNACGCTGACCGTCTGGTACGTGGTGTANACCACCATGCCGGGACGGGCTCCGGCGGGCTTTTTCACGTATTTCACCTGGGTGTAGTCCACCGCCGTCTTTCCCCCCTCACGGGCCTGGGAGTACCAGGCGGCCAGGGACGCCGCTTGGGCCACGTCCTCCTCCCCCGGCTCCCGTCCCCCGGTGCAGAGAATCACGTGGGAACCATGGATCTTCTGNGTGTGGAACCAGAGGTCCCGGCGGTCCGCGTCCTTCAGGGTCAGCTTGTCGTTCTGGCGGTTGCTGCGGCCCACCAGCACCCGGAAGCCGCCGCTGGTGCGGAACTCCCAGGGCTTTGCCGCCGGCCGCCCCCGCTCCTTCTTCCCCTGCNTGCGAAGAAAGCCCCCCTCCCGAAGCTCCTCCCGGATGTCTAAAAANTCCTGTTCCGTCTCCGCCCGGTCCAGCTCCGCCAGAACGCTTTCCAAATACTGAATGTCCCGCCNNGCAATCTCCATCTGCTCCCNGAGATACCGCTCGGCGGTCTTGGCCTTGGCATAGCGCTTATAGAGCTTGGCGGCGTTCTGCTGAGGGGTCAGCAGGGGGTCCAGNGNGATGGTGACCTCCTCTCCCCCCTCACTGTAGTAATTCTCACAGGTCAGGCTGGACTGGCCCCGGGTCATCCGGTAGAGGTTGGCGGTGATCANGTCCCCCTGAATCCGCAGGCGGTCCCGGTTCTGGGTCTCGGCGTAGTCCTTCTCCTGCTGGGCCAGCTTCCGGCGGAGGCGGTCCCTGGCGGTGGAGGCGGCGCGGNTCAGCTGGGCGCCCCGCTGGCGGCTCCGCTCCTGNCGCTCNCTNGCCTCGTAAAAATCGTCTAAAAGATGGGAAAAGCTGTCATACTCCNCCATCTCCGCCCCGGAGCCGTACTGTCCAATGGGAAAGCAGGAAAATTCCAGAGGCCGGCCCTCCCGGCGGAGNAGCACCGGGGTAAACCGGCTCTCCCGAAGGGCCTCCAGCATGGCCGACAGCTCCCGCCAGAGGGGTTCAGGCCCGGAGAGCCGGAACAGGCGGGCGTCCGTCTCCCCCGCCGCCCGGAAGGCCAGCTCCCGTGCCATGAGGGGGGAAANGCCGAAATAGCTGTCCAGCAAAAAGGCNTCNATGGGCCGTTCCGGATTGGCGGNGGCGAATTTTTCCCCAAATCCCACCTCCGTCTCCTCTATTACCGGCAGACGGCCCACGGAGGCTGGGGGNGCGTAGAAAAGTCCCGGCAGCACCTGNCGGGCGGCGGAGAGATCCGCGTCCACCCGGCGGAGNCAGTCGATGATCCGGCCCTCCCCGTCCAGGAGAATCAGGTTGGACCGGCGGCCCATGGCCTCCANAACCAGGGTCCGGCGGCCGGGACGGCCGAAATCGTCGGCGCTGTCCAGCTCCAGCCGCACCAGCCGCTCCATGGGGGGCTGGNTCAGNTCCGCCACCCGCGCNCCGGACAGGTGTTTTCTNAANAGCATACAGAACATGGGAGGCTCCGCCGGATTGTCACGGGGGATCTCCGTCAGCTGAAGGCGGGGCGCGCCCGCTCCGGCGTTCANCAGCAGCCGCTTTCCCCGAAGAGTCAGGACAATCTGGTCCTTAGCGGGCTGCTGAACCTTGTCCACGCGGAGGCCCGCCAGCTGGGGCCGCAGCTCCTCNACCACGGCCTGTAAGCAAATCGCGTCTAANGGCATGACTCACTCCTCCATCATCACACAGAACAGCTGGTTAATCCGCTCCTGCCGCCCTTGCAGGTACAGCCAGCCCAGAAGGGCCTCCAAGGCGGTGGCCTCGGCGTACTGGGCCCGGCTGGCGTGGCTGGGGACGGTGTGGACCTGGGCGTTCCGGCCCCGGCGGAANACCGCCGTCTCCTCCTCCGTCAGCAGNGGCCGGATTCTCTCCGCCCGCTCCGCCTGGGACTCCGCCCGCACCAGACGGACGGCGGCCTGATGGAGTCCTCTTCCGGTGGCCTTGCCGTGGGCGCAGAGCCAGGATCGGACGAGTATCTCAAACACCGCGTCCCCCATGTGGGCCAGTCCAATGGANCTGATGGCGTGGAGCTGGCCGGGNGACAGCTGAGGGGTAAAATAATTTTCCATAGGGTCCTCCCTACAGGCCTTGCTTGAACAATGTCAAACAAGGCCTAGTCTCATTTCCCAGCAGTATACCATATCTACAGGGATTTGTCACCAAAAGAGTNCNTACAGAAATAAATAGNNCTCTTCCTNGCCNGTTCTGGNGAGGANGTGATAAAAAATTCTTTGAAATCTATTCTTTATATGGTATACTAAATCCAAAATAAACAGATAGGAGCGCTGGCCTTCTTGCGGAGAATCGGCCGGAAACATGAGGTATGCGTGAGAGAAAAGACGAAAGAATGGACGACAAGCAGGAAAAAACCTATCAAGANATGACGGAGACGCCGGTGGGACGGCTGATCACCCGTCTGGCGGTGCCCTGCATCATCAGTATGCTGGTGACCGCCTTCTACAACATGGCGGACACCTTCTTTGTGGGGATGCTGAAAAGCAACAGCGCCACCGGAGCCGTGGGCGTGGTGTTCTCCATGATGGCCGTCATCCAGGCGGTGGGCTTCTTCTTCGGCCACGGCAGCGGCAACTTTATCTCCCGGGAGCTGGGGAAGCACAATTTCGAGGACGCCTCCAATATGGCCGCCACAGGCTTTTTCTCCGCCCTGGCCACCGGGGCCCTNATCTGCGTCCTGGGGCAGATTTTCCTGGAGCCTCTGGCGGGCTTTCTGGGGTCCACGCCCACCATCCTGCCCTACGCCAAGGCCTACCTCCGGGTNATTCTCCTGGGNGNCCCCTGGATGACCGCCTCCCTGGTCCTCAACAACCAGCTGCGGTTTCAGGGCAGNGCCGCCTANGCCATGGTGGGCATCGCCAGCGGGGCGGTGCTGAACATCGGCCTGGACCCCCTGCTGATCTTNACCTTTGATCTGGGTGTGGCNGGGGCCGCCTGGGCCACCATCATCAGCCAGTTTGTCAGCTTCTGCCTCCTGCTCTACGGGTGCAGCCGGGGAGGAAACCTCCACATCCACATCTCCCGCGTCCAGCTGAAATGGGACTACTACNGCATGATCATCCGGGGNGGNCTNC
Source organism: Oscillibacter sp. (assembly GCA_014799855.1). Lineage (GTDB taxonomy): Bacteria > Bacillota > Clostridia > Oscillospirales > Oscillospiraceae > Oscillibacter. The sequence goes on along the minus strand of JAAVHG010000095.1, from coordinate 1,209 downwards.
CCTCTCTTGCCCGNCAGGGTCTNGCCTCCGTGGCGACCATCTGCCTCAACCAGGCNGCCAAGCCCTANGGGGACGCCGCNATCGCCGCCATGGGCGTGGTCCAGCGGATCATGATGTTCGGCGGCTCCGCCATGATTGGCTTCGGCCAGGGCTTCCAGCCGGTGTGTGGNTTCAATTACGGTGCGAAGCTCTACCACCGGGTNAAGGAGGGCTTTTGGTTCTGCGTGAAGGTCTCCACCGTCTTTCTGCTGGCGGTCAGNGCCCTTGGGGCCCTGTTCGCNCCNCAGCTGATCGCCCTCTTCCGTGACGACCCGGAGGTAATTCTCTGCGGGGNGGTGGCGCTGCGGTTCCAGTGCCTGACCCTGTTCCTCTCCGGTTGGATTGTCATGAGCAACATGATGNTGCAAACCATCGGCCGCACGGGACCNGCCACCTTCCTGGCNATGGCGCGGCAGGGGATCTTTTTCGTTCCCCTGGTGTTCATTCTTTCCTCCGCCCTNCATCTGCTGGGNGTNCAGATGACGCAGACCTGNTCCGACGTANTGACNTTCGCCTGCGCCGTGCCTATTCAGATGAAGGCTCTGCGGGAGATGGACCGGGCCCTGCCGTCCTGAGGGCNGCAGGNTAGTTCCCNCNCCGGAATAGTTTTTACGCAAACGTTTTAGTTATATTTCGTAAAAGGGNACAGAACACNNCTNTACTTTTTGTATCTTCCGGAGAAAAACNGTCAGAGGNCTTGACATTTNNCCGTCTTTATTCCATAATAGCTTTGTTCTGATGGAGGCCACGANGACTTCGTAGAAGTGTTTTNACGAAAACGTTTGCGTCCNTNNNCCTNATTTTNGCTCGATTCACGGNGCTNNGCNAGGAGCNTCGTGTGTCTGTTTCTCCTTTCCTTCTATAGGTATGCGGCCCGCGTTTTGGCAGAAACGCGGGCCGCATATCTTTGAGCACGTATTACCATAGAACGCATGGGAATNCCTCTGANAGCCACGGANGGCTTACGTGCAGCTGACTANGGGATTTGACAACTCGATACCCGTGTGAATCACACGACGGTTTACAATATCGTTCAAGGTAAATGCTTTAACCCTTATGTACTTCAAACGTTACTGGCAGGCATCCGGCGAGAGTATTAAAACCTCTGTCCGCGTCAAGACCCGTATTAGTCAGTTGACGGAGGAAGGCTATTACACCGACGGTAACGTC
>JAAVHG010000094.1 GCA_014799855.1 Oscillibacter sp. | reverse complement strand
CGATATCCTGGGCGATCAGTTCCTCTAAAACGTGTTCCCACACGCCTTGCAGGCTCCACCGGCGAAACCGGGTGTACACGCTTTTCCAAGGGTCGTACCGCTCCGGCAGGTCCCGCCAGGGTATCCCTGTATTCAGCCAATACAAAATTTCATTGAGCATTACCCGGTTATCTTTTCTGGGCCTTCCTCCGTGCGCGGGCTTTTCTGGCGGTAACAGGTCTTTCACCTTATTCCATTGTTCTTCTGTCAATTCATGTCGTTTCATGCCACTATTTTACTGCTGTTCCTCTTGTTCGTCTATCCTTTATTTGAAGACACCCTCTAGGATAAATGTTAATAAAATTCCGGCCTCATTTCCGGTTGGGCCTTCTTTTGATGTTCAGCAGCTTGAGGAAGTCCGGAAATAAAGACGTATCCACGGGCTCAAACATGATCCATTTCCCGTCGTGGTAGGTTTTCGCCCCGTCATAGCGCGCTTGAATTTCTTTTGCGTAATTTTCTCTATCCGCTTCAAATTTTGCCCGTTCGTCTTTCCCCAGGATAATCATAAACCCCACGCGGTTTTCCCTTGCGTATAGGGCGCACAGGGTTTTGCCGCCCCGGCGGTATTTGTATTCGTAGTCCCAGGCCTTACCGCCTTTACCCCACAAGCGATCCATATCGTAGGTTTCCTCAATCAACGCGCATAGTTTCTTCCACACATCGTATAAGGGTTCCCCGACTAAAGCGGCCAGTTCTTCTTGGCTGGGTATCGTATTCAGCATAGCGGTCCTCCTATGTCGCTTTCGATCTTCTGTTCTATATAGTATCATAACCATCCGCCGGATTCAATCATGACTTGGCGAAACCGCGGGATTTTTCAGCGTCGGCGCGCCGCGGAAACACTCCCCCCCGTCAAAACTTCCCTTGAATCCGTGAAACAGATGTGCTACAATATTTTAACTGCGGCAAAAATCCGACAGATCCGCCGCCGGAGGGCGGTTTATGATAGACGGCGCAGAGATAATCTAGATCCGGGCGGTCCCCGCCTGTTTGGAGGAAGCACATGGCCACAAAAAAGCAGGATTACGGCAACGACAGTATTTCCGCCCTGAAGGGCGCGGACCGGGTGCGGAAGCGCCCCGGCGTTATTTTCGGCTCCGACGGGCTGGACGGCTGCCAGCACGCGGTATTTGAGATTCTCTCCAACTCCATCGACGAGGCCAGGGAGGGCCACGGCACCTCCATCACCGTCACCCGGTTCCTGGACCACAGCGTGGAGGTGGAGGACGCGGGCCGGGGCTGTCCCGTGGACTGGAACGAGAAGGAACAGCGCTGGAACTGGGAGCTGGTCTTCTGCGAGCTTTACGCCGGCGGCAAGTACAACGACCAGGGAGGCGACAACTACGAATTTTCCCTGGGCCTCAACGGCCTGGGCTCCTGCGCCACCCAGTACGCCTCCCGGTACATGGACGTCACCGTCTGGCGGGACGGCTTCGAGTACACCCTCCGCTTTGAGCGGGGGGAGATCGCCGGGGAGCTGGGGAAGAAGCCCCTGCCGAAAAATCTGGCGAAAAAAACCGGCACCCGGACCCGCTGGCTGCCGGATTTGGACGTGTTTACCGATATCGCCGTCCCGGCGGAGTATTTCACCGACGTGTGCAAACGGCAGGCGGTGGTCAACGCCGGGGTCAGCTTCCATTTTAAAAACGAAACCGCCCCGGGGCAGTTTGAAACCACCGATTTCCTCTATGAAAACGGCATCGCCGACTACGTGACGGAGCTGGCCGGAGACAAGAGCCTCACCGCCCCCGTCTTCTGGCAGGCGGAGAAGCGGGGCCGGGACCGGGCGGACAAGCCGGAATACAAGGTGAAGCTGGCCTGCGCCTGCTGCTTCTCCAACCAGGTGAACGTCATCGAGCACTACCACAACTCCAGCTGGCTGGAGCACGGAGGAAGCCCGGAAAAAGCGGCGAAATCCGCCTTTGTCTCCGCCATCGACGCGTACCTCCGCCAGCAGGGGAAGTACCAGAAGGACGAGAGCAAAATCAAGTGGGAGGACGTGGAGGACTGCCTGATTCTGGTCAGCAGCAATTTTTCCACCCAGACCTCCTACGAGAACCAGACGAANAAGGCCATCACCAACAANTTCGTTCAGGACGCCATGACGGAGTTCCTCCGGACGAATCTGGAGATCTATTTNATCGAAAACAGCTTTGACGCGGAGAAGATCGCCGGGCAGGTGCTGGTGAACAAGCGGAGCCGGGAGAGCGCGGAAAAGGCCCGTGTCACCATCAAGAAAAAGCTCTCCGGAAATATCGACATTGCAAACCGGGTCCAGAAGTTCGTGGACTGCCGCACCAAGGACGTGTCCCGCCGGGAGATCTACATCGTGGAGGGCGACAGCGCCCTGGGCAGCGTGAAGCAGGCCCGGGACTCGGAGTACCAGGGCATTATGCCTATCCGGGGTAAGATTTTGAACTGCCTCAAGGCGGACTACGCCCGGATTTTCAAAAGCGACATCATTATGGACCTCATGCGGGTCCTGGGCTGCGGCGTGGAGGTGCAGAACAAGCACGTCAAGGACATGGCCGCCTTTGACCTGGGGAACCTCCGGTGGAACAAGGTGGTCATCTGCACCGACGGCGACGTGGATGGCTTCCAGATCCGCACGCTGGTGCTGACCATGCTGTACCGCCTGACGCCGACGCTGATCCGGGAGGGATACGTCTACATCGCGGAGACGCCCCTCTTCGAGATCAACTGCGGGGAGAAGACCTGGTTCGCCTACTCCGACAAGGAGAAAAACGACATCGTGAAGGAACTGGAGGGGAAGAAATACAAAATCGACCGCTCCAAGGGCCTGGGCGAGAACGAGCCGGACATGATGTGGCTGACCACCATGAACCCGGAGACGCGGCGGCTGATCCGGGTCATGCCGGAGGACGTGGAGCGGACGGCGGCCATCTTTGACCTCCTTCTGGGGGACAACCTCCAAGGCCGGAAAGACCACATTGCGGAGAACGGGTACAAGTATCTGGAGATGGCGGATATTTCCTAGTTATGTTAGATGGAAGGAAAAAGACCCACCGGCCTGAGCGGTTGAAAGATTATGATTATTCCCGGCCGGGATGCTATTTTGTGACCTTTAATACCAAGACCAGAGGAGAAAATATCCTCTGTAATGTGGTGACTGCAAGAGAGGCAGAGGCCTCCCTTGTGGGGCCTGACCTCCTGGTCAGGCCATTCCCCCAATCCACAGACAGCCCCCAACAGAAGGCCTGCTGTGTCCTCACACAGGCCGGTGAGGTTATTCAATCATTCATTGACCAAATTGACACTATGTACTCCAATGCAAGTGTAGACTGCTACAGCATTATGCCGGACCATGTGCATCTGTTGATCTGGCTTTGGGGCGCCTCTCCTGAAAGCGGGGTGGTTTCTGAGAGAAATGGCCTGACCAGGAGGTCAGGCCCCACAAGGGGAGTCTCCCTTTCTCAAATAGTCAGAGCATTAAAAACCTTGTCCAGTAAAAGAGTAGGATATTCTCTCTGGCAGGAGCGGTATTATGATCACATCATCCGCAATCAGGAAGACCTTGAGAATACCCGCCAATATATCCAAAATAACCCCCTAAAATGGATTTCAGATNAGGAATAAGCCGTTATGCCTAAGAAGAAACAGCCAAACGAAAACAAGCCCAAGGTCAACAACCCCAACGTCCTGGGCCTCCACGCCGCCGTGGTGGAGCAGGCCATCACTGACACCCTGGAAACCAACTACATGCCCTACGCCATGTCGGTCATCGTCTCCCGGGCCATCCCGGAGATCGACGGCTTCAANCCCTCCCACCGNAAGCTCCTGTACACCATGTACAANATGGGCCTCATGACCGGAAACCGCACCAAGTCCGCCAACATCGTGGGCCAGACCATGCGCCTCAACCCCCACGGCGACGCNGCCATCTACGACACCATGGTCCGCCTCAGCCGGGGCTACGGGGCCCTCCTGACCCCCTTTGTGGACTCCAAGGGCAACTTCGGCAAGCACTACTCCCGCGANATGTCCTGGGCCGCCCCNCGGTACACCGAGGCCAAGCTGACCCCCATCTGCCAGGAGCTGTTCCGGGACATCGACAGCGATACCGTGGACTTCGTGGACAACTACGACAACACCATGAAGGAGCCGGCCCTCCTGCCCACCACCTTCCCCAACATCCTGGTNTCCGCCAACAGCGGCATCGCCGTGGGCATGGCCTCCCAGTTCTGCGGCTTNAATTTAAAAGANGTGTGCGACACCGCCATAGCCTACCTGAAAAATCCGGAGTGCGACCTGACNGAAACCCTTCTGGCCCCGGATTTCCCCACCGGAGGACAGTTNATCTGCGACCCCGGCGTACTGCGGGAGATCTACGACACCGGCCGGGGCAGCGTNAAGGTCCGGGCCAAGTACCGCTATGTCAAAGAGGAAAANCTCATTGAAATCTACGAGATTCCCTACTCCACCACCACGGAGGCCATCATCGACAAGGTGGCGGAGCTGATCAAGGCCGGAAAGGCCAAGGAAATCGCCGATATGCGGGACGAGACGGACCTCTCCGGCCTGAAGCTGGCCATTGACCTGAAACGGGGCGTGGACCCGGACAAGCTGATGACCAAGCTCTACAAGCAGACTCCCCTGGAGGACGCGTTCTCCTGCAACTTTAACGTGCTGATCGCCGGAATGCCCAAGGTTTTGGGGGTCCGGCAGATTTTGGAGGAGTGGACCGCCTGGCGCACCGACTCCATCCGGCGGCGGGTGTACTTCGTCCTGGGCAAAAAGCGGGATAAGCTGCACCTGTTGAAGGGCTTGAAGCGGATTCTGCTGGACATCGACAAGGCCATCAAGATCATCCGGGAGACGGAGCAGGACGCCGAGGTCGTTCCCAATCTGATGATCGGCTTTGGCATCGACCAGATCCAGGCGGAGTACGTGGCGGAAATCCGCCTGCGGAACATCAATAAGGAATACATCCTCAAGCGGGTCCAGGAGACCTCCGCCTTACAGGACGAGATCGAGGACCTGGAGGACGTGCTGAACAGCCCCCGGCGGGTGAAGAAAATCCTGGCGGACGAGCTGGCGGAGGCGGCGAAGAAGTACGGCGAGCCCCGCCGGACCTCCATCGTCTACGACCACGAGATCGAAACCTACGACCAGGAGGCGGATGTGGAGTCCTATCCCGTCCACGTCTTCCTCTCCCGGGAGGGATACTTCAAGAAGATCACCCCCCAGTCCCTGCGGATGGCGGACACCCAGAAGTACAAGGAGGGCGACGGCCTCCGCCAGACCTTCGAGACCGACAGCGCCGCGGAGATTATGTTCTTTACCGACAAGTGCCAGGTGTACAAAACCCGCCTGACGGAGTTCGACGACGCCAAGGCCAGCGTCCTGGGGGACTACCTGCCCTCCAAGCTGAAAATGGACGAGGGAGAGAACGTGGTTTACGCCGTCCTCCCCGGACCGGATTACGCCGGGGCGCTGCTGTTCTTCTTTGAAAACGGCAAGGCCGCCCGCGTGGATATCGCCGCCTACCGCACCGCCTCCAACCGGCGGAAGCTGACGGGGGCTTACTCCGACAAGTCGCCGCTGGCCTGCATTGTCCGGCTGGATCAGGACCGGGAGCTGGCGGTGTATTCCTCGGAGCCCCGGGCGCTGATTTTCCACACGGCCCTCCTGGCCCCCAAGACCACCCGCTCCACCCAGGGAGTGGCGGTGATGACCTTGAAGCCCAAGTACCGTCTGGAAACCGTCAAGCCCTTGGAGGAGAGCTCCATTGTGAACCAGAGCCGCTACCGGGTCCGGGCCGTCCCCGCCGCCGGGGCTCTTCTGCGGCAGGAGGACACGGAGGAGCGNCAGATCGATTTGCTGAATCCGTAATGATACTATATTTAAATAAGGAGACGAAAGCTATATGGCGGATTTTGAAATGGTAAAAAAGAATCTGGAGAGCCGGGGCTTCACGGTGCGGACCTTCCCCACCGGGGCCGAGGCGGCGGACTATCTGAACCGGGAGATCGACGGCGTGAAAGTGGGCTTCGGCGGCTCCATGACTCTGGAAGCCCTGGGCCTTTACGACCGGCTGGGGGCCCATAACCAGGTGGTCTGGCACTGGAAGCAGGAGCCGGGCGCCGCCCGGGTCGAGGCCATGGCGGCGGACGTGTACCTGACCTCCGCCAACGGCCTGGCGGAGACCGGGGAGATCGTCAACATCGACGGCACCGGAAACCGGGTGGCCTCCACCTTGTTTGGCCATAAGAAGGTGTATTTTGTCATTGGCCGCAACAAGCTGGCTCCTACATATGATGAGGCCCTGTGGCGGGCCAGGAACATCGCCAGCCCCCGAAACGCCCAGCGCCTGGGGAGGAAGACCCCCTGCGCCGCCAAGGCCGACCGCTGCTACGACTGCAAGAGCCCGGAGCGCATCTGCCGGGGGCTGACGGTCCTCTGGGGGCCCATGTCCGGCATGGAGACGGAAATTTTGCTGGTGGACGAGGATCTGGGGCTGTAATTCCCCGTATTCCGCGAGAAAGGAGGGCCGCCGGATGAAAACCAGGATAGCCCCGCTGCTGCTGTGCGCTCTTCTGCTCACTGGCTGCGGCCCTCTTTTGGAGCGGGAATATACCAAGGTGGAGCCCCACAGCAGCAAATTCTGGGAGAGCGAGGCCGCCGGGACCCTCCGGGCGGAGAATTACCAGGATATTGTCAACGACCTTCTGATTCTCATCGGCCAGCACACGGAGACGGCCACCCTCCGCCTGTACAACATGGAGGGGGACCTGACCGTGGCGGACGCTTTGGAGCAGGCCACGGTGGAGGTCCAGCAGGAGACCCCCATGGGGGCCTACGCCGTGGAGTATATCACCGCCTCCAGCCAGTCCCAGCGGGGCTATTATGAGGTGGCCCTGCAAATCGGCTACCGCCGCACAGCGGAGCAGATGCAGGCGGTGGTGAACGCCACCAGCCCCCTGGCCCTCTACAGTCTGCTGGAAACGGCGCTGGACGAGGAGAAGACGGAGCTGGCGGTCCGCATTGGCTACTGGGGCCAGAACGGCCAGACCCAGGTAGAGGAGGCCATCGCCCGCCTCCGGGAGGACCGGGAACTGACGGAGGCTCCCTTGTGGCAGGTGGTGTACTATCCCGATGAAGGCCCGGTGGGTCTGATAGAGGTGCTTTTGGAGGGCGGGGATCTGCCGGAGCCTCCCCNGGATGNAGAGGATCTGCCTGAGGACGGCTCCGCCCTGCCGGAGGAAGAGACGGACGGCGGTGAGGGCCAGGAAGGGGAAGCTCCGGAATCCTCCGCTGGGGATCAGGAAAAAATTGAGGAAAATTTAGCGGAAAACCCTTGACAAGGAGATGAGGTACTGGTATAATCTCCTTGTTTCGCGGGCATAGCTCATCTGGTAGAGCGCCACCTTGCCAAGGTGGAGGTAGCGAGTTCGAGCCTCGTTGCCCGCTCCAGGAAATGGGAGAACACCGAGTTGGGTGTTCTCTCTTTTTTGTTAGACATACTCGAACTCGCTACCTCCACCCATGCGCGAAGCGCATATTTAATCCGAGGCCG
>JAAVHG010000093.1 GCA_014799855.1 Oscillibacter sp. | reverse complement strand
AGGATTGCGGAAAAGCTCCTCCTTCGCCATCACGTGGAGGCGGTAATTGACCGGAAGCCGCAGCCCCAGCAGCAGGGGGTCCCAGTTGCTGGAATGGTTGGCGCACAGCAGCGCACCGCTTCTGGGCAGCTTCTCCATGCCCTCTATAGTGACAGGGTGAATGATCCCCACAAAAAAGCCCACCACATAATAAACGAAGGCAAAAAAACGGTTCAGCGGCTTCATGCCCCACCTCTTTCCCGGATAATCCGCAGAAGCGCCGCTTGGCTCTCCTCAAAATTCAGGGCCGTGGTGTCCAAAAGCACCGCGTCCTCCGCCTGCCGGAGGGGGGCAACGGCCCGGTGGGTGTCGTTCCAATCCCGCTCCTCGATCTCTTTCAGCACCTGTTCAAATGGCTCCGGAGTGCCCCGCAGCTCCAGCTCCCGGCAGCGCCGCCGGGCCCTAGCCTCCGGAGAGGCGGTGAGGAAGATTTTCACCTCCGCATCCGGCAGCACCACGGTGCCGATGTCCCGGCCGTCCATAATGACGCTGTTCCGCCTGGCCAAATCCCTCTGCATATCCAACAAAAAGGCTCGGACGGCGGGATGGGCGGAGACAGCGGAGGCATAGAGGGAAATCTCCGGCAGGCGGATGGCCTCCGTCACATCCTCCCCGTTCAGCCGCATCCGCTGGAGGCCGTCCTCCCCATAGGCAAGCTCCACCCTAATATCCGGCAGGGCTGCCGCTACGGCCTCCCCGTCTTTGGGGTCCAGCCCCCGGCGAAAGACGTAACAGCCGATAGTCCGGTAAATGGCCCCGGTATCTACATATAAATAGCCCAGTTTTTCCGCGAGGCTCCGGGCCAGGGTACTTTTCCCCGCGCCGGAAGGGCCGTCGACGGCCACGCGAACAAGGTTGTTCATAGGAAACCTCCACATGTTTATATTCAGGGCACCCGCCGGAATCCAGCAGGGCAGTTTCGGTGGGGAGAAAGAATCGACAAAGAAAGTAAATCCTGCCCAAAAACGGGATTTGCAAAGTGCCGTCTACTCTGACGATGCCGCAAAGCCCGCCGCCCGGCCTGTGGACCAGGCGATCTGTAAATTAAAGCCGCCGGTATAGGCGTCGACGTCAATAATCTCCCCTGCAAAGTACAATCCCTTTACAAGTTTTGATTCCATAGTCCTGGGGTCAATCTCCCCCACCTTAACGCCTCCGGAGGTGATAATGGCGTCCGTCACCGGGCAGGGACCCGCGATATCCACGGTAAAAGCCTTCAGCAGTTCCAGCAGTCCCCGCCGCTGTTCCCGGGTAATTTCGTGGACCTTCTGGCCGGGCGGGATGCCGGAGCGCTCTACCACCACAGGGATCATCTTCTGAGGAAGGAGATCCGGCAGGGCGTTGCGGAAATCGTAGTTGGCATACTTGGCAAAGTCTGCCAGAAGCCGCTTGTCCAAAGCCTTTTCATCCAGAGCGGGTTTCAAATCAATGGACAGGCGGTAGCGCTTTTTCTCAAAATGCCGCATATGGGCGGAGGCGGACAGCACCAGCGGTCCACTGACGCCAAAGTGAGTAAACAGCAGTTCCCCAAAGTCTTCCAGAATTTTTTTATCATTTTCATAGACTTTTAGTCCAATATTTCGGAGACTAAGCCCCTGCATCCTGGCGCAGAGATTTCCCTGCTCCCGAAGAGGCACCAGGGAACCCCGCAGAGGCGTTACTGTGTGGCCCGNCTCTGCCGCCATNNGGTGGCCNTCTCCTGTNGANCCGGTGGCAGGATAGGAGACGCCNCCGGTGGCTAGAATTGCCGCCGCCGTCTCATACCGCCGNCCCTCCCCCAGCACCGCNGTCANGGCACCGTCCCGGATTTCCAGTCCCANGGNCCGGTCCCGAATCANGGANACCTTCAAGGATCGCAGCCGCCGCTCCANAGCGGCGCTGACNTCNAAGGCCCNGTCGCTGACGGGAAAGACCCGGTTCCCCCGCTCCGTCTTNAAGGGNACTCCCAAGGATTCAAAAAAGGNCATGGCATCNTGNGCGTNAAANNGCGAAAANNCNCTGTAAAGGAANTTNCCGTTACAGGGAATGTTAGCCATCAGGGTCTCCAATCCGGAATTGTTGGTCAGGTTACAGCGGCCCTTCCCAGTGATATTCAGTTTTTTNCCCAGCCGCTCGTTNGGCTCCAGAAGGAGNACNTCCGCNCCCCNCTCCCNNGCNGAAATAGCGGCCATCATGCCGGCGGCCCCGCCGCCGATTACCACTACCCGCTTATTCATCGTCCATAGGGCCGAATACGCCGTAGGCGTTCCAAATGGCCTCCAGTTCTCCGAAGGTTTTAGCCACATCCGTTCCCAGCCGCCGNCCNAAGGCAATCAGCAGGGCATTGATCAGGGACAGGGGNGCNACCATNGAGTCCACAAAGGAGATCATTTCACAGGGAGCCAGCAGNGCCTCNTCGGACATCTGNTACAAAGGGGACAATTTATTGTCTGTAATAGCNACAATAGTNGCNCCNCGGTCCTGGGCGAACTGNACCGTGTTCAGNGTCACCTTGGAATACCGGGGAAAACTGATNGCCAGCATNACATCCTCCGGNCCAATCCGCAGNAGCTGCTCGAAGATCTCTCCGGCGGCGTTGGACTGGACNAGGGTGACATTTTCCGTCAGCATGTGCAGGTAAAAATTCAGATAGCCCGCNACAAANGACGAGGACCGGACCCCCAGAATATAGATGTGNCGGCAGTTCAGCAGCTGATCCACCACCCGGTCAAAGTCCCGCTGGTCGGCGTTGTCAATCATCTGCCGGAGCTTGTCGATGTCCGACTGAATGACGGCCGGCAGCAGATCCCGCCGCTCGAAGAGNTCCCCTGCCGCCTGAATCCGCTGNGTGGAGGTAAGNCGGCTGCGGATCATCTCCTGCAAGGCCTTCTGCATACTGGGGTAGCCGTCGTATCCCANCTCCGAGGCNAAGCGGACTACGGTGGATTCGCTGACCCCCGCCAGCTTCCCCAGNTTGCTGGCCGTCATAAAGGCCGCCTTGTCGTAATTTTCCAGCATGTATCCGGCAATCCGCTTCTGTCCCTTGGAGAAGCCGTCCATGCCCTTTTCAATCGTATGTAAAATGTTCTTGCCCACGGTATTCCCTCCGTGTTTNCCGGTTAGATCTGTTTTAANGCTTTNAACTCTTCCGCNGTCANATCCCGCCATTGTCCCGGCGGCAGATTGCCCAGCTCCAAGGTGTGCTCCCGTACCCGGCGNAGCCGCTTNACCGTGAGGCGGCAGGCNGCNCACATCCGCCGCACCTGACGGTTCTTTCCNTCNTGGATGGTAATGGCCAGTTCCGCCGTCTGGGCGGTCTGCCGCAAAACCTCCACTCTGGCGGGCCGGATAGGCTCTCCATCCAGATCCCGGACAGCCGCCAGCCGCTCCGCCGCTCCGGCNGTGGNGCCGTAGACGGAGACNTGGTAGGTCTTCTCCACCTCATGGCTGGGGTGGAGCAATCGCTGGGCCAGCTCTCCGTCGTTGGTCATCAGCAGCAGGCCCTCGGAGTCCATGTCCAGCCGGCCCACAGGGTACACCCGCTGGCCGCAGCCCGCCGTCAAATCNGCNGCGGTCCGCCGGCCCTTTTCATCGGAGAGAGTGGTCACATAGCCCCTGGGCTTGTTTAACAGGATATACCGCTTTTCCGCGGCCGGAGCCAGNGGANGNCCATCCACCAGGATNTCNTCCNGNTCCGGGTCTGCCCGGCGGCCCAAAAGGGCGGTNTCNCCGTTGACGGTAACCCGNCCGGCAGTAATGTATTCCTCCGCCGCCCGCCGGGAACAGACGCCGGCGGCGGAGAGCAGTTTTTGCAGTCGTTCTTCCATTTTTTCCTATCCGGGNAGNCCCGCCTTCAANACNCCCAGGGCGCTTTCCGCCCGAGGGGCCGCCGTCTCGCCGCAGAGGAGGCCTACCCGGCCCACCTCCCGGCCATCCACGGTGAAGACCGCCTCCCCCACCATAGTCCCTGCCGCCAANGGGGCCGTCAGGGGCCGTTCCAGCCGGATTTCCCGGCTCCAGACCTCCCCTTCCGCCAGAGGCCAGGAGAAGCTGTCCGCCGCCGTCAAAGAGACGGTNGGCCGGGTGCTTCCCTGGACCGGGGAGCGCTGGACGACCTGGCCCAGAACCGCCCCCTGCTTCGCGGGAAAGTGGGAGAAGCCGTAGTCGTAAAGGGCCTGNTGATCCGCCCAGTCNTTNCCATCCTGNAAGGTCACCGCCACCAGCCGCTGGCCGTTGCGNTCGGCNCAGCTGACCANAGTCCGGCCNGCCGCCTTGGTGAAGCCGGTTTTCAGACCCACGCAGCCCTCCATATAGCTGAGGAGCTTATTGTGATTGTTCATGGTTCTGCCGCCAATAGTCACCGATTTGGTGGAGGCAATCCGCAAAAGAGTAGCGTTATTCACGGCGGTCCGGGCCAATTGGGCCATATCCCGGGCGGTGGAATAGTGAGTCTCCGCATCCAGCCCGTTGGGGTTGGCGAAGGAGGTATGCTCCATGCCCAGCTCCGCCGCTGTTTCGTTCATCCGCCGGACAAAGCTCTCCACATCGCCCCCCACATGCTGGGCGATCGCTACGGCGGCGTCGTTGCCGGAGCAGAGAAGCAGGCCGTACAGGAGGGTTTCCAGGGTCAGCTCCTCCCCCTCCCGCAGATACATGGAGGAGCCCTCCGTATAGGCCGCCTCCTGGGAGACCTTGACGGTATCCGCCAAATCTCCCTCCCGGATGGCCACCAGCGCGGTCATGATCTTTGTGGTGCTGGCGATGAGCATTTTGGCATCGGCGTTCTGCTCATAGAGCACCCGTCCGCTGTCCACATCCACCAGAATGGCGGACGTGGCGGAAGTACCCACCGCCAGGGCGCTGGGCGCCACCGCCTCCAAAACCATCAGCATCGCCGCGAAGGTTAAGACAAACCGCTTAGGCAAAAACCATCATCTCCTCTTTGGAATGATGGTAGTATACCCCTATTCGCCTAAATCATTTTCCCCTTTTTTGTCGAAAAATTTTTCCACCCGGTCCAGCAGGTCCGGCACCATTTCAATCACCCGGTCAATGGTGGACGCTGGGGGAATGGCTACCGGCAGGACTCTGGTGAAACCGTCCTTGATCACAAGAAAGGCTACCGGCTCAATGCCCACGCCAGCCCCGGCGCCNCCGCCGAANTTGGNCTGAGGGGCCTTGCCGTAGTCCCCGCCGCCTCCGCCGATGCCCAAGCTCACCCGGGAGATGGGGATCAGCGTTACGCCGTCGGGGGTGACGATGGGCTGGCCCACGATGGTGTTGGTGTCGGCCATCTCCCGAACCTTGTCCATTGTGGAGCGCATGAGGTCCGNCAAGGGGTTTTTCTTGTCCATAGTATCCATGTTGTCTCCGTCCTTTCTCTAGGGTCTTGTTTGATCAATAGCTGAATATCTCAAAAATTTTCTAGGCAGTATGATAAGCAGAGGTTTCCGCGAAANNCGCGGATTTTGTGAGGAGCGCCGGAGAAATNNNATCAAGCNGAGCTTTCAATTTCAGCCGAAAATACGGCGGCGGAATTTTCAAAGGCAATTACGCCGCCTGCTGTTCTTTTTCNGACTGGGAGNCGGCTTCCTTCGCCTGCCGCTTCTTTCGCTTGATAAACCGCAGGAACCACANCAGAGCGGGAATTCCCACGCCGAAAGCCATTAGGAAAACCGTTCCCACCCGGAGGGTGACGCCGGCCTCTCCCTGAATCTCGTTCCGGGGAGAGGTGAAGTCTATATCCAAATGGATATAGGGGTTGGGAATGTCCATCAGCCGCTCCAGCTGAGGCATGGCGGTCCAGACGCCGCCGTGAAGATAGCCGTACAGTTCCGCGGCGGAGGCCGGGTCCGTCTTCCCCCCCACCGTCAGCGAAAGCCGCAGNGGNTCCACCCGGATGCCCCGCCAGGTGCGGCCAAGGGCCTTTTTCAGCGGGGGCCATAGGGTTTTCACCGCATCCTGAATATCTGGCAGTCCCGGCTTGGGGAAAGGCTTTTTCTCCTTGGACTTCTCCGGTTTTGGCTTCTCCGCCTTCGTTTCCGCTTTTTTCTTCCGTTTTTTCGCCTTCTTGGAGTCTGTTTTCAGGGGCAGCACATGGAAGCGGAGCCATCCGAAGGTGATATCCAGCGCCAGCGTCTCTCCATAGGCGGCCCGAACACCCACCCTTGTCAGGCACAGCAATGCCAGCAGCACCGCCAAGATTCCCAGTATCCAAAGCCAAACCGGCACTGTACTCCCCCCTTCCTCTTCTCCCCACGCGGCCCGCAGGCTCTACGTTCGCGTNGGGACCCTCTTTCNGTTTTCTATTCCTTAGTGCTCTCCGGGGATTCCTCCTGGTCCAGATCCGGCGCGGCAAAGAGCTGGTCGTCCGTCACGTCCACCACCTGGCCGTCCTCGCTGAGGCGAAGCTGGCCCTCCACGCCGAAATCCGGCAGAGCCGGAAGATCCTCTAAAGTCGTCAAATGAAACGCCCGCAGAAACTGCCGGGTAGTCCGGTACACATGAGGCCGTCCCGGCACCTGCAGCCGGCCGCAGGGCTCGATGAGCTTCCGTTCCAGCAACAGCCCCATGGTGTAGGAGCTGTCCACCCCCCGGATCTGGTCCACATAGGCCCGGGTAACCGGCTGGTAGTAGGCGATGACGCTCAGCACCTCCAGGGCCGGCTGGCTGAGCTTGGCCGGCTTGCGGATCTCAAAGGCCCGGCGGACCTGATCGGCATAGTCCGGGGCGGAGCAGAGCTGCCAGGCGTCCTCCATATGTAAAAGCCGGATGCCCCGGCGCTCGTAGGCGTAGTGGTCCATCAGCTTTTGCAGCACCGCCTCCGCCTCCGGCCGCTCCACCTCCAGAGCCATGCAGATCCGTTCCGTCCGCACCGGCTCCCCGGAGGCGAACAAAATGGCCTCAACGGCGGATTCTAATTCCTTGGTCTCCAAATTTCTTCTCCTTATGGCGTTTGTTTTCCAATATATTGTCAGAATTTGCCGTTAAAATTGCATATTCTCCGGCATCTCCCCTGCCTGCCTGACAGTGCAGTCTGTCTCGGACCCCGCCAGACGCAGTACGCTGGCACGGCAGAGCTCCAGCACAGCCAGGAAGGTGGCCACCACCTCACTGCGGCTGCGGCTTCCCCGAAACAGGGACAAAAACCGGATCACGCCCCCCTCCCGGAGGCGGCGCAGAATGTCCTTGGCCTTGCTCTCCACCGGGTAGGGCTCATGCTGAACGATATCCTGAAACGCGGTTCTGGGAGGCGGAAGCGCCCGCTCCGCCCGGCTTTGAATCTCCGCGATAGCCATCACCAGATCCGACCGCTCCTGATCATACTCGTAAATTTTTCCCCGGTTCTCTGTCTCCGGTCCCCGGGTCAGGATATTCCGGCCAAACTCCCCCATAGGAGACAGCTGCTTCGCCGCCGCCTTCACTTGGGCGTACTGCTCGTTCCGGCGGCGCTCCTCCAGGGACTGGATCAAGGCGTCCATCTCGCTCTGAGCCTCCTCGTCCTCAATGGAAAGGAGCATCCGGGTTTTGATGTAGACCAGATGAGAGGCCATCGCCACAAATTCGCTGGCTACCTCCAGATCCATACTCTGCCGGAGGGAAAGCCAATCTAAATATTGGTCGCAGATTAAAGAGATGGAGATATCCTGAATCTCCATTTTATTCTTGCTGAGCAAAAAGAGGATCAGGTCCAGGGGGCCCTCGAAGTCCTGCAGCTCCTCGGAGCGGTCATGGACCACTTTTTCCAGCTTAAATACGGGATTTTCCAAAAAAACCTCCTGCGCCCGACAAAAAGCAGGCTGATCGTAAGTAAAAGGAAATCAGAACAGCAGACTCACCATAAAGGAAAACGTCCGGTAAATGGCCCCGCTGATGAGGTTTCCGGTGACGCCCATCCAGGAGAGGGCCAGCAGAAGCAATATGCCATACCGCTCATAGCGCATCAGACGGAAATACATGTCATCCGGCAAAAAGGCCCCCAGCACCTTGGCTCCATCCAGAGGCGGAATGGGCAGGAGATTGAACAGCCCCAGGCCAATGGAGAGTAGNGCCAAGTCGTANACGCAGAAAGTAAACAGNGTCTCCCACATTGTNCNGTAAGGAAGATAAAGGTAAATCACTTTACTGATCAGCAATGCCAGAAAAGCCAGCAGAAAATTGGAGGCCGGCCCCGCCAGAGCGGTGAGGGCCATCCCCTGCTTNGGCCTTCGGAAATANCGGGGGTCCACNGGAACCGGTTTAGCCCAACCNAANCCCGCGGCGAACATCATCNCCANACCCAGCCAGTCGATATGCCGGAAGGGGTTCAAGCTCAGGCGATGCATGGACTTGGCGGTGGGGTCTCCCAGGGCGTAGGCCGCCAGACCGTGGCAGGTTTCGTGAACCGTCAGGCACAAAAAGACGGCCGCCACCCGAAGCGCGGCATCGCTCATAGCGGAGAAATCCAGGGCGCGAAATAGATCTTCCAAATATTGCAGCATAGAGCACTCCAAAAGGACGAGCCAAAATATAGGTACATTATATCAAATACAACTACTAAATACAAGAAAAATCCGACGAAAAACGAAGAATTGGCAGGTTGCGTATGGAAAATTAGCGGAAACCCCGCGCCCCTTCCCTCTCAAGCGCCTCGAAGCAGGAAAAAGGAGCCGCCAAAAGCGGCTCCCAAGAAATATAAAATCAGGCCACGGCCTTCTTGGCCACGTCGGTCAGCTGAGTGAAAGCGGCGGCGTCGTTCACGGCCAGCTCAGCCAGCATCTTGCGGTTGATCTCAATGCCGGCAGCCTTCAGACCGTGCATAAAGGTAGAGTAATTCATGCCGTTGAGCTTGCAGGCGGCGGAAATCCGGGTGATCCACAGGGAGCGGAAATCGCGCTTTTTCAGCCGGCGGCCAGTGTACGCATAGGTCAGGGACTTCATAACCGCCTGATTCGCCACGCGGAAATGCTTGGACTTAGCGCCCCAGTAGCCCTTGGCCATCTTCATGACCTTATTTCTTCTCTTGCGCGTCATCATCGCGCCTTTGACTCTAGCCATTGTAAAACTTCCTCCTATTCGATTACTTGTAAGGGATCATCTTGCGCACGGCGTCCACATTGGTGGCGTCCGCATAGCCGCCGGCGCGGAGACGGCGGGTCCGCTTGGTGTCCTTCTTGGTGAGGATATGGCTCTTGAAAGCCTTGGCGCGCTTGACCTTGCCGGTTTTGGTCAGGTTGAAGCGCTTTTTCGCGCCGCTATGGGTTTTCAGCTTAGGCATAGTGATTTTGCTCCTTCCGTATATTTGAAAAATCAACGAGAAAATAGGGGTTACTTGCCGCTCTTAGGCGAGAGGAAGATCGACATCATCCGGCCCTCCAGCTTGGCGGCCTTGTCCAGATTGGCGGTTTCGGCGCATTGTTCAGCGAACCGGATCAGCAGATCACGGCCGATGTCCGTGTGAGCCATTTCCCGGCCACGGAACCGGACGGAGACCTTAACGCGGTTTCCTTCGGCGATGAACTTCTGCGCGTTTTTGAGTTTCGTGTTGAAATCCCCGATGTCGATTCCCGGGGACATCCGGATTTCCTTAATCTCAACGATGTGCTGATTCTTTCTGGCCTCCTTCTCCCGCTTGCTCTGCTCGAAGCGGAACTTGCCATAGTTCATCAGTTTGCACACCGGCGGGTTGGCCTGGGGGGAAATTTTAACCAGATCCAGGCCCTGTTCGTCGGCAATCCGCAGCGCCTCCGCCGGGGCCATAATGCCCAGCTGTTCGCCTTGGGAACCGATGAGACGGATTTCCTTGTCACTGATCTCCTCGTTCAGTTCATGCACTAGCTTACTAATGGTCGAAACACCTCCGTTCCAAAATCACAAAACGCGGATACCATAACGGCACCCGCGCAACAACAAACCGCCAGTTCGGCAGTTTGATTACTGAAAGCTGTTGACCTCTTTGCCTGTGGCTGGAGGTGAGGCGGGTGCGCCGCCTTCTTTGTTTTGCCTGATTAGTATATCAGAACGGTTATGATTTGTCAACCATAATTTCTGTGGTTTTCCTCTTCCTCCCTCCCCCCGCTGCCTTTAGAGAAAAAGGGAAGGCTGTCCAGACTTGGACAGCCTTCCGCATAAGCGGTGTAAAGGAATTTTACTTCGCGGCCTTGGC
>JAAVHG010000092.1 GCA_014799855.1 Oscillibacter sp. | reverse complement strand
CTACCTAGATCTCCGGCTGTACCAGTACGGCTGGGAGCAGTGCGAGCCGTTGCATTCCTTCGGGCCCTCCGTGCGGAATCACTACCTGTTCCACTATATCCTCTCCGGCCAGGGCTGGCTGGACTCCACCGGGGAAGACAACGTGGGCCGCCGCCATGTGCTTTCGGCGGGCCAGGGCTTCCTCATCTCCCCGGGGCAGGTAACCACCTACTGCGCCGCCAAGTACGACCCATGGAAATACGTGTGGCTGGAATTCGACGGGCTGAAGGCGGCGGAGTTCCTGACCATTGCCGGCCTGGATTTTAACCAGCCGGTCTACCGCCCCAGGGACACCGTCCTGGGGGACCTGATGGGAAAGGAAATGCTCTACATCACCGACCATGCGGAGGCTTCTTCCCTGCACCTGATTGGCCACCTGTGCCTGTTTCTGGACGCCCTGGTCCGCTCTTCCGCTACCCAGGCCCCCCGGCACGGCCCCCAGCTGCGGGATTTCTACATCCAGGAGGCCGTCACATTTATGGAGCAGAATTACCAGCGGAATCTGACCGTGGAGGAAATCGCCAATGTGTGCCGGCTAAACCGCAGTTATTTCAGCAAGCTGTTTAAGGACAGCATGGGCTGTTCGCCCCAGGAGTTCCTCATCCGTCTGCGGCTGTCCAAGGCGGCGGAGCTGATGCGGATCACCAACTCCCCGATTGGCGGAATCGCCATGCGCTGCGGTTATCCCGACCAGCTGCACTTCTCCCGGGCGTTTAAAAAGCGCTACGGCATGTCCCCCAGGGAGTGGAGAAACCACAACCGGAAAAGGTGACTGTCCCCAAAATAAGGAACATACACAAAAGGCAAAAGAGGGCCAAGCAGGTGCGGAGCGGCGCATTTCCAAAGGCGCCATACGAAAGCACTGCTGTAAAACCAATCTCCGGCCATGGCATTGTCATATGGATACTATGGGTATCTGGATGTGGTTTTTCCAGGGAGGCATATCTTCCATGTTCACAACAAAGATGACGCCTTTACGGTAGAAAGCGTCCATGCTGATTTGCGCCATTATATCCCAACACTGGCACGGCGCAGCGGATGTTCCCACTGTTTTTGTTCTGGCTTACAACCGCTTCAGCATCCAAAAGGATCGCTAGTTCTCGTCATACAGGAACCATAGTTCCCTTTTCCCTCTTTGACTCCCTTTAACAGCGCGTTTGGACGCTCCTCCTGCATTTCTTGACATTGCGGGAAAAATGTACTATTGTTAATATGGAATAGATTACAGCGTACTTTTGTGACCAACCTGAAATGTAGACGCGGGCAGGTGGAAGAGAAATGGTGAACTTTGTCATTGCCTTAGAGTGTTTTGGCATATGTCTGATCTTTGTGGCCCTGATTCTTCTGCTTAACGGAGACGGGGCGCGGGAACAGAAGCTGATGATCTTCATCATGTGCGGCGCTCTGATACAGAATGTGGGCTACCTGATGGAGCTGACGGCGCCTACGGTAGAGGTCGCTGTATCGGCGGTGACCGTGGAAAATTTAGGGTCCGTCTTCGCCCCGCTGTGCTACTGCTGGTTCATATATACTTACTGCTATGCGCCCCCGCCCAAAAAGCTGCTGTATGCCCTTTGCGTTGTCAATTTTCTTGTTCTGCCCGCGGTGTTTTTTAATTGGAACGGTATCTACTACCAGGACTTTGAATGGTTAACTGCGGCGGACGGCTTCCACTATGTCAGCATTACCTACGGCCCCCTGTACACGCTGTCCCTGCTTACCCGCATTATTCTCCCCTATATTCTGTCCATACACACCCTGGCGCACGCCATCCGCCTGCGTTCGGATCAAAAGGTCAGCCGCCAGTATCAGACCATCCTCGTCATTACCACCCTGCCGGTCATTCTGCTGGTGGCCTATGTATTTAAATGGGTAGAGGTCTTCGATCTTACCCCGGTGACGTTCGCCATCTCTATGGCTACGGTGGTGATTGTGGTATGGAGCCGCCGCAACTACGATTTCCGGCATCTGGCGGCAGCAAAGGTGCTGGAGAGCCTGGGCGACGGTGTGATCGCTCTGGACGACCACGACAGGCTGGTCAGCTACAACCGGGCGGCCACCCACATCTTCACCAGCCTGCCCACCCATAAGCCGGGGGAAAACATCCGGGTCGTGGAGGATTTCCGGGAGGAAATGCTGAACGAGAGCGTTCCTTGGAGCTTCTCCATCAACGGGCAGCATTATGAGTGCCACAGCAAGCAGATCACCGACGAAAACGGCCGGAGGCAGGGCTGCGTCATTTTGATCCTGGATATGACCGATATCAAGGCCTACATCAACGAGATCAAGCGGGTGCGGCAGCAGGCCGAGATGGCGAACACCGCCAAGAGCGAGTTTTTGGCCAATATGTCCCACGAGATCCGCACGCCGATGAACGCGATCATTGGGATGAACGACATCATTATGGAGGAGTGCAAGGATTCCTCCATCTATACCTACGCCAAGGATGTGCAGTCCGCGGCGAAAAACCTGCTGGCCATCATCAACGACATCCTGGACCTGTCCAAGGTGGAGGCGGGCAAGATGGAGCTGGTGTACACAGACTACCACCTGAAAACCGTGGTGGGCGAGGTGGTGGGCATGATGGACATGGCCGCCTCCAAGCGCGGACTCGTTATGAAATACGAGTGCGACGAAAGCATTCCCTGCTGCTACAACGGCGACGAGGGCCGGATCAAGCAGATCCTGATTAACATTCTCAACAACGCCATCAAGTTTACCAAGGAGGGCGGCGTGAGAGCCTATGTTACCGGCAAGCCCGGTAAGAATGAGGACGAGGAGCTCATCACCTTCCGGGTGGAGGATACCGGCTGCGGCATCCGGAAGGAGGACCTGAACAAGATTTTCGAGGATTTCCGCCAGGTGGACGCCAAGCGCAACCGGAGCGTGGAGGGCACCGGCTTGGGGCTGGCTATCGTCAAGCACCTGGTGGAGCTGATGGGCGGTAACATCCATGTGGAGAGCGTTTACGGCGAGGGGACTGTGTTTACCATTACCATCCCCCAGAAAATCGTGGACCGGCGCTCCATCGCGGAGGTGCCGGAGCTTGCCCAGACGGGACTGGAATACGTGGAGACCTTTACCGCCCCCGGCGTGAAGGTGCTGATTGTAGACGACAACGTGGTCAACCGCAAGGTGGCCAGAAACTTTTTGAAGGGTTATGCCTTTGACCTGTCAGAGGCCGAAAGCGGGCCGGAGGCCATTGAGCTGGTGCGGCAGAACCGGTATGACATCATCTTTATGGATCATATGATGCCGATGATGGACGGCATTGAGGCGACGGAGATCATCCGCAGGGACTGCGGCGAGAACGGGACCGCGCCCGCGATCATCGCCCTGACGGCCAACGCCATGGCGGGAATGCGGCAGCGGTTTCTGGCCAAGGGCTTTCAGGATTTTATCGCCAAGCCCTTGGATAGAAAAGCGCTTGGCCAGCTTCTGGCGCGCTGGGTCCTGGAGGAGCGGCGGCAGGCCGGGGACAGCGGGGAGGAGTGCAGGTCTCTGGCCCTGGACGCGTTCCAGATCGAGGGGATCGACATGAACGCCGCCATGCGCTACTATTCCGGCGATGAGGCGGGCTTTGCCGAGCTGCTGGAGCTCTATTATATGGATGGACAGCGTAAAATCAAGCTGCTGCCGGAGCTTGCCAGTACCGACCTTTCCGGATACCAGACGGAAGTCCACGCACTGAAAAGCGCCTCGGCCAACATCGGGGCCATGCAGGTCTCCGATATGGCCCGCGCCCAGGAGAACGCCGCGGCGCAGGGCGACAGGGCCCTGATTGATCAGCAGCTTCCCCGGCTGCTGGAAGCCTACGGGGATCTGCTGGAGCAGATCGGATGGGCCTTGGAGCAGCGGCGGCAGGAGGAGCCCCCCGAGGAAAAGCTCCCCGCCCTGTCCATGCAGGAGCTGACGGAGCGGGTAGGCGAGGCCCTGGAATATTTGGAGGATTTCCAGTCACGGGAGTGCGCCGGTATTGTGGAGGAGGTCCTCCGCCACCAGCTGCCGCNGGACGCGGCGGACAGCCTCATGGAAATCCAGAAACAGCTGAAGNTGTACGAGGACGACAACGCGGAAATGCTGCTGAGCCAACTTTTGAGCAGTCTGAAAGAGCAGGAGGGGCAGGAATGACGAAACCAAGAATGGACCGCGGTAAAAAGTGNATTTTAGCGGTAGACGACGCGGCGTTCATTTTGAGCCGGATCGCNGATGCCTTAGGGCCGTACTACGACGTGGTTACGGTGAATTCCGGNGCGCGGGCCTTGAAATACNTGGATAAGAACAGGCCCGACCTGATTCTTTTAGACATTCGGATGCCGGTCAGGGACGGGTTTCAGATCCTGCGGGATATTCGGGACATGGAGAACCGGGCCGACATTCCCGTGATCATGCTGACTGGAACNGAGGGCAGGCAGTCGGTGATGGAGGGNATCAAGCTGGGGATATGCGACTATGTTCTCAAGCNCTTTGACCCGGACGACCTGCTGGAGCGTATCCGGCGGGTGTTGGACGCCGGNCAAGGCGGCACGGAATAAATTGCGGCGAGGTGGCGTATGAATACCGCTATGACCATGGAGCAATTNGAACNNGTGCTGGATCAGGCGCTTCAGGATGTGACGGAGCGGACGGCCGGNGTGCGCCTGAATCAGGGCGATCAGCCGTTGGGCNAGGATCTCTGCACGGTCCANATCACNTTTGACAGGGGGTTTAACACNAGCCTGACCCTTTGCGCCGATACCAGCCTGCTTTCCCGCATGGCCCGNAATTCCTTTCANGAGGACGAGGTCACCCCGGACGATNTGGAGGAGTTCAGCAAGGAGTATCTGAACGTGCTCTGCGGCAAAATCGCGGGAGCGATGTTTCAGGCGACGCAGGTTTCGGCCCANTTTGGCCAGCCCGTGTTCTACCATGGNCGTTACGAGCCGGAGGGGCAGGAGGCGCAGTTTGTCCTCACCTATTCCGATGAGCTCAGGGAGGGCGCNCAGCTGATCCACCATGTTCCNAGCTCCCATACGGGAGAGGGNGTTTCGGAGCAGACCTGACAGAAGGGAGANCAGCAGATGAGCAAGCGCATTATGATNGTGGATGATTCCCGGCTGGTCAGGGTTCAGCTGGAGGATGTGTTAGCGGGTACGGATTACCAGGTTGCGGCATACTGCCGCAGCGGTGAAGAGGCCATCGAGAANTACGCCGAGGTNAATCCGGATCTGGTGACNATGGATATTATTATGCAGGGAATGGACGGGCTGGACGCGGCGGAGATTATNCTGAAAGAAAACCCGGANGCCCGGATNGTGATGATTTCNTCCCTGGCNTACGGCGATACGTTTGAACGGGCCAAAGCGATTGGCACCAANGGCTTTGTNGATAAGCCNTTNCACCAGGAGCAGCTGNTAAAGGTATTTGAACAGGCNNTGNAAGAACCCCGNTCGGAAGACTNACCTTNGTTACNGTTAAANACCGCCCTGNACANGCCGCGCCGCGGCNTGTNCAGGGCGGTTCCTTTACAGGCGGGGGATTTCCGGATCATGCTCAAATCAGCGGGAAGCCGCGCCCGGCTCCGTCAGCGCAAAGGGCAAAGGGAAAAATCCCGTCCGCTGGCACTCTCTGCCTCGCGCCACTTGCAAAATTTCCCCGCTTATGCTACAGTATACAAGCTACAGATTTACNGGGCCCAGCCCTGTTTTTAGGAGGCTTTTATGTCTGATTTGCGCGCGGAAATCACCCGGCGGCGGACCTTCGCCATTATCTCCCACCCGGACGCCGGCAAAACCACCCTGACGGAAAAATTCCTGNTGTACGGCGGGGCCATCGCCCAGGCCGGAGAGGTGAAGGGCAAGCGGGCCAAGGCCGCCACCAGCGACTGGATGGAAATCGAAAANCAGCGCGGCATCTCCGTNACCTCCTCCGTCATGCAGTTCCAGCACGGCGGCTTCTGCGTCAACATCCTGGACACCCCCGGCCACCAGGACTTCTCCGAGGACACCTACCGCACCCTCATGGCCGCCGACTCCGCCGTCATGGTCATCGACGGGGCCAAGGGCGTNGAGCCCCAGACCCGGAAGCTCTTCAAGGTCTGCGCCCTGCGCCATATCCCTATTTTCACCTTCATCAACAAAATGGACCGGGAAACCCGGGACCCCCTGGAGCTGTGCGAGGAGGTGGAACGGGAGCTGGGCATCGACACCTACGCCGTCAACTGGCCCATCGGCTCTGGCAAGGAGTTCCGGGGGGTCTACGACCGGGAGCGGAGCCGCATCCTCTTTTTCACCGGAGAGGGCCACGGGAAAAANGCCGCCGCCACGGAGATCGCCCTGGATGACCCGGAGCTGGACCAGCTTNTGGGGGANGCCAAGGCCGCCGCGCTGCGGGACGAGGTGGAGCTTCTGGGGGCCGGNCGGGAATTTGACCTGAACGCCGTCCGGGAGGGCGCNCTCAGCCCCGTTTTCTTCGGGTCCGCCCTGACCAACTTCGGCGTGGAGCCCTTTTTGGAGGAGTTTCTCCGCATGACCACCCCNCCCCTGAGCCGGGTCTCCGANGCCGGAGAGGTAGACGCCTTTTCGGAGGATTTCTCCGCCTTTGTCTTTAAAATCCAGGCNAACATGAACAAGGCCCACCGGGACCGGCTGGCCTTTATGCGGATCTGNTCCGGAAAATTCCAGCGGGAAACNGANTATTTCCACGTCCAGTCCGGCAAAAAGCTCCGCCTCAGCCAGCCCCAGCAGATGATGGCCGCGGAGCGGGAAATCGTGGACGAGGCCTACGCCGGNGANATCATCGGCGTGTTTGATCCGGGCCTGTTCTCCATCGGCGACACNGTNACNGTGCCGGGNAAGAAGTTCCGCTACTCCGGCATCCCCACCTTTGAGCCGGAGCACTTCATGCGGGTTTCCCCCAAGGACACCATGAAGCGCAANCAGTTNATCAAGGGCACGGAGCAGATCGCCCAGGAGGGCGCCATTCAGATCTTCAAGCTCCCCGGCGCGGGATTGGAGGAGGTCATTGTGGGCGTGGTGGGCACCCTGCAATTCGACGTGTTCCAGTACCGGATGCGGGCGGAGTACGGGGTGGAGCTGTTTATGGAGGGCCTGCCCTACGACCATCTGCGGCTGGTGGCCGCCTGCCCCTGCAAGCCCGACGAGCTGGTCCTCTGCACCGGGTCCGCCATTTTNGAGGANTTCAAGGGCCGCCTGCTGGTGGCCTTNGGCGGNGAGTGGTCCGTGGGCTTTTTGACCAAGCACAATCCGGGGCTTGAGCTNGCCGATGCCCTGTCCGTGTAAAGCATGAAGACNATTTTAATCGTGGAGGANGACCGNGCCCTGGGGGAGGGACTGCGGCTGGCCCTGGAATCGCCGGAGAGGGAGGCGGTTCTCCGCCGCACTCTGGCGGAGGCCAGGGAAGCGCTTGCGGGGCGGACCTTTGACCTGGTCCTCCTGGANGTCAACCTGCCTGACGGCAGCGGCCTCGGCCTCCTGCCCCAGCCGGGGACCCCGGTGATNCTCCTCACCGCCAACGACACGGAGGCCGACGTGGTGGCGGGCCTGGANGCCGGGGCNGANGACTACATTACCAAGCCCTTCTCCCTGCCGGTGCTGCGGGCCAGGGTNAACGCCCAGCTGCGGCGGCAGTCGGAGGCGGGCGGGCCCATNACCCTGGGAAAATTCTCNTTCGACTTCCAGACCCTGGATTTCCGGGNGTCCGGCGTGCCCATCGACCTCAGCCGCACGGAACAGCGGCTTTTGCGGCTGCTGGTGGAGAACCGGGGCCGCACCATGTCCCGGACCCTGCTCATTGACCGGGTTTGGCCGGATTCNGGCGGGTATGTGGANGAAAACGCCCTGTCCGTCACCATCAAGCGGCTGCGGGACAAGCTGGAGGACACGCCNTCCAAGCCGNANTANCTGAAAACGGTCTACGGCGTGGGCTACACCTGGGCGGTGGAGTCATGAGCGGNTGGATTGTCCCNCTGGCGTGTCTGGCGGTGTGCCTGGGGGTGGTCCTCTGGGACCGGATTCAGGTCCGGCGGACGCTGAAAAACCTGGACCGGATGCTGGACGAGGCCATTCGGGGGGATTTCCGGGAGGCGGATTTCGACGAGCGCCTCCTCTCCCGTGTGGAGGGGAGGATGGCGGAATATCTGGCNTCCTCCANAGCGTCCGCCCGGAACCTGCAAACGGAGAAGGANGCCGTAAAGACCCTTATCGCCGACGTGTCCCACCAGACCAACACCCCCATCGCCAANCTCCGGCTGTACGTCCAGCTTCTGGAGGAGCGGCCCTTGGACCCNGAGAGCCANAATNTGGTNTCCGCNCTGGCGGGACAGACGGAGCGGCTCCAAACTCTGGTGCAGGACATGGTAAAGGCCTCCCGGCTGGAAACGGGGATCATCACCCTCCATCCCAAGCCCAATCCCCTGGGGCCTCTTCTGGAGGAGGCCGCGGAGCAGTTCGCCCCCAAGGCGGCGGAAAAGGGCGTGGCCCTGACCCGGATACCCACGGATGTGGAGGCGGTCTTCGACCCCAAGTGGACGGTGGAGGCGGTGTGCAATCTGCTGGACAACGCCGTCAAATACACGCCGCCCGGCGGTTCCGTCACCCTTCAGGTGGTGGCCTATGAGCTGTTCTGCCGGATTGACGTGATAGACACCGGGCCGGGCGTGGCCGAGGAGGAGAAAACCGAGATTTTCCAGCGGTTCTACCGCTCCCCGGCCGTCCAGACGGCGGAGGGCGTGGGCATCGGGCTGTATTTGACGCGGAAAATCGCCGAGGGCCAGGGGGGCTATGTGAAGGTCTTCTCCAAACCCGGACAAGGCGCGAAATTCTCCCTGTTTCTGCCGCGAAAATAGAAAAAACGGGCCTCCGGCTGGGTGTTTCCCAACCGGAGGCCGTTTCAATATTTATTCCGCGCTTTCGCCCCGGAGGTAGTGGATAAACTGCTGGGCCGTCCGGCCGGAGAAGCCGCCGTGGCGGACCTCCCAGGCGTTGGCCCGGGTCAGCAGCTCCTTTTCCTCCATCTCCACTCCGGCCCGCTTGGCCAGGGCCAGAACAATGTCCCGGTACTCCTTGGGGGTGGGGGCGTTGTAGTTGATGGCCACGCCGAACCGGCTGGCCAGGGAGAGCTTTTCCTCCATGGTGTCGGAGCGGTGAACGTCGCCGTGGTGCTCCATGTCGGATTTGTCGTTCCAGGTCTCCCGGATCAGATGGCGGCGGTTGGAGGTGGCGTAGATCAGCACATTGTCCGGCCGGGTCTCCACGCCGCCCTCGATGACGGCCTTGAGGAATTTGTACTCCACCTCGTTCTCCTCAAAGGAGAGGTCGTCGATAAAGATCAAAAAGCGGTAGTTCCGGTTTTTGATGTGCCCCAGCAGGGCGGAGAGGTCCCCGAACTGGTGCTTGTAGATCTCAATCATCCGCAGGCCCTGGTCGTAATACTCGTTGATCAACGCCTTGACGCTGGTGGACTTGCCGGTGCCCGCGTCGCCGTAGAGCAGGACGTTGTTGGCGGGGCGGCCCGCCAGAAACGCCTCCGTGTTGCGGCGAAGCTCCCGCTTCTGGTGCTCGTAGCCCAGAAGGTCTTCCAGCCGCACGCCGTCAATGTTGCTGATGGGCAGGAATTCCAGCTCCGTCCCTGGGCGCTGAATGCGGAAGGCCCGGTTCATGGCGAAGACTCCGTAGCCGTACCGCTTGTAGTAATCGGTCAGGAGGGCAAACATGGCCTCCTCGTCCGCCGCCTCCGCCAAGGCCCGCCGGAGGGCCAGCACCTGGCGGCTCACGTCCTGGTTATAGGTCCGCTTCCGCTTGGGAATGGCCTGGTAGTGGGTCAGGATGGTGAAGCAGTCAATACCCAAGTACGCCTCCAGGGCGGAGAAATCATAGTGGAACAGGCGGCGGAAGACGGCGAAGTCCGCCTTGGCGAACTGGTTCACGCTGCCCTCGCTGGCCCCCACCCGCTCGCAGGTGCGGGTGAAGGAGTTGTCGTTGGTCATGAGAATCCAGGTGAGGTAGCACTGCCACAGGTTCTCGTCAAAGCCGCAGACGGTGGAGAGGTCCAGAATCCGCTTCACTTCGTCGTAGGTCCGGCGGATCAGGGGGTCCTTTTCGCCGCCGGATTCGCAGTCCCGGACGATCTCCGCCATCCGGACCAGAATGCTGTCCTCCCCCAGGTCCCCGTAGAGCAGGAGGCGGGAAATCTCTTGATACATCGAAGCCTCCTTAGCCCAGGATCGCGCCCTTGTCGGCGGAGGAAACCAGCTTGGCGTACCGGGCCAGATACCCCGTCTTGATCTTTGGCTCCGGGCAGACCCACTGGGCCTTCCTCTGGGCCAGGGTTTCGTCGTCCACCAGCAGGCGGATGGATTTTCCGGGGATGTCAATGGCGATCTGGTCGCCCTCCTCCACCAGGCCGATAGGACCGCCGGAAGCGGCCTCCGGGGAGACGTGGCCGATGGACGCGCCCCGTGTCGCGCCGGAGAAGCGGCCGTCGGTAATGAGGGCCACGTCCTTGTCCAAACCCATGCCGGCGATGGCGGAGGTGGGGTTCAGCATTTCCCGCATACCGGGGCCGCCCTTGGGGCCCTCGTACCGGATGACCACCACGTCTCCCGCCACGATTTTTCCGGCGTAAATGGCCTCGATGGCCTCCTCCTCGCTGTTGAAAACGCGGGCGGGGCCCTGGTGGACCATCATCTCCGGAGCCACGGCGGACTGCTTCACCACACAGCCGTCGGGGGCCAGATTGCCCTTGAGCACGGCGATGCCTCCGGTTCTGGAGAAGGGGTTTTCCAGGGGCCGGATAATCTCCGTGTCCCGGTTGACCACGCCCGTCAGGTTCTCCCCCAGGGTCTTTCCGGTGCAGGTAAGGACGGAGGTGTCCAGGAGATTGGCTTTACAAAGCTCCGCCATGACGGCGTACACGCCGCCGGCCTGCTCCAAATCCTCCATATAGGTGCCTCCGGCGGGGGCCAGGTGGCAGAGGTTGGGAGTCTTTTCGGAAATCTCGTTGGCCATGTCGAAGCTCAGCTCCACGCCGCACTCGTGGGCGATGGCGGGCAGGTGGAGCATGGTGTTGGTGGAACAGCCCAGGGCCATGTCCACGGTTTCCGCGTTGTGGAANGCGGNGGGGGTCATAATATCGCGGGGGCGGATATTCTTCTCCACCAGCTCCATGATCTTCATGCCCGCGTGTTTGGCCAGCCGCAGGCGGGCGGACCAGACGGCGGGGATGGTGCCGTTGCCCCGGAGGGCCATTCCGATAGCCTCGGTGAGGCAGTTCATGGAGTTGGCGGTGTACATGCCGGAGCAGGAGCCGCAGGTGGGGCAGGCGTTGTTCTCGTAATCCTCCAGGCCCTCGTCGTCCAGCTTCCCGGCGTAGTGGGCGCCCACGGCCTCGAACATGTGGGAAAGGCAGGTGCGGCGGCCGTCGTTCAGCTTCCCTGCCAGCATGGGGCCGCCGGAGACGAAGATGGTGGGCACGTTCACCCGCGCGGCGGCCATGAGGAGGCCGGGGACGTTTTTGTCGCAGTTGGGGATCATCACCAGGCCGTCGAACTGGTGGGCCACCGCCATGGCCTCGGTGGAGTCGGCGATGAGGTCCCGGGTCACCAGGGAGTATTTCATCCCCACATGGCCCATGGCGATGCCGTCGCACACGGCGATGGCGGGGAACTCGATGGGAGTGCCTCCGGCGGCCCGGACGCCGGCCTTCACGGCCTCGGCGATCTTGTCCAGGTTCATGTGGCCGGGGACGATTTCGTTATAAGAGCATACCACGCCGATCAAGGGCCGCTCCAGCTCCTCCCGGGTGAGGCCCAGGGCGTAAAGCAGAGAGCGGTTAGGCGCGGCTGGCACGCCGGATTTTACCATGTCAGAACGCATAGGAAGAAACCTCCTGAAAATTGAAATCCACACCGTTGAAACCCGGCGGGAGAGGGGAAAAGGGCGGGGGAACCGGCCCCAGAGGACAGACTCCCCCGCCTGTATGATTTCGCGGGCTGTTTTTAGTTGGAAGCGGTATCGGGATCAGTATCGTCGCCCCTCGTCGGAGCAAAGTCCGCTAAGCTCCGTTTCCGCCTTACGGCGAAAACTGCGCCCGCTCCCTTGCTCCTCCTCTCCGCCCGCGACCCGCTTCGCTGGGCTCGCGGGCGGTTTTTTAGTTGGAAGCCGTATCGGGATCGGTATCGTCGCCCCAGAGCATGTTGCGGCGCAGCTCGGCGCCTACGGTCTCCATCTGGTGCTTGGCCAGAATGGCGCGGCTGGCGTTGAAGAAGGTGCGGCCGTTCTTGTTCTCGGCAATCCACTGTCCGGCGAACTTGCCGTTCTGAATGTCGGTGAGGACGGCCTTCATGTTCTTCTTGGTCTCCTCGTAGGGAAGCACGCGGGGACCGGAGACGTACTCGCCGTACTCGGCGGTGTCGGAGACGGAATAGTTCATCATGGCGATGCCGCCCTTGTTGACCAGGTCGATAATGAGCTTCATCTCGTGGATGCACTCGAAATAGGCGTTCTCGGGGGCGTAGCCGGCTTCCACCAGAGTCTCGAAGCCCAGCTTCATCAGCTCCACCACGCCGCCGCAAAGGACGGCCTGCTCGCCGAAGAGGTCGGTCTCGGTCTCGTCCTTGAAGGTAGTCTCCATCACGCCGCCGCGGGCGCCGCCGATTCCGGCGGCATAGGCCAGGCCGATGTCATAGGCCTTTCCGGTAGCGTCCTGCTCCACAGCCAGCAGACAGGGCACGCCCTTGCCGTTGACATAGGTGGAGCGGACGGTGTGGCCGGGGCCCTTGGGGGCGATCATGAGTACGTCCACGTCGGCGGGGGGCACGATCTGCTTGAAATGGATGTTGAAGCCGTGGGCGAACATCAGGGCGTTTCCGGCCTCCAGATTGGGGGCGATGTCCCGCTTGTACACGTCGGCCTGCACCTCGTCGTTGATGAGGATCATCACGATGTCGGCCCACTTGGCGGTGTCGGCCACGGTCTGGACCTTCAGGCCCGCCTGTTCGGCGGCGGCCCAGTTCTTGCTGCCCTCCCGGAGGCCCACGCACACGTCGCAGCCGGATTCCTTCAGGTTCAGGGCATGGGCGTGGCCCTGGGAGCCGTAGCCGATGATGCCGATCTTCTTGCCGTCCAGCTTGGAAACGTCGCAGTCCTTCTCATAGTACATTTTTGCCATAAGTGTATTCCTCCTTCAATTTACTGTCGTCGTATATGGTGCTGCGCCCTCTTTCGATGGCGATTGTACCCGTTTTGGCGATTTCCAGAATGCCGTAGTCCTCCAGCATCTTGGTAAGCGCGGCCGTCTTCTCCTTGTCGCCGAAGATGGCCACGGTCAGCGTTTCCCGGCTGACGTCGATGATCTTGGCCCGGAAGATGTTGGCCATTTGGATCACTTCGTCCCGGGCGTTGCGGTCCGCCGCGTGGACCTTGATCAGGGAGAATTCCCGCCGGATAGAGGTGTTCTCGTCCAAAATCTTCACCGCCTGCACCGGAAGGAGCTTTCGGCACTGGTCGGCCAGCTGGCTGATCATCAGCTCATTGCCCACAATGCTGATGGTCAGCCGGGCGGTGTGGGGTTTGTCCGTCTCCCCGGTGACGATGGACTCGATATTATAGCCCTTCCGGGAGAACAGGCGGGACACCTGGCTCAGCACGCCGGGGGTGTCGTCCGCCAGAATGCAGAGAGTATAGAGCTTTGGGGTCATGTCCATAGGCTTTTTCATGTGGGCCCTCCTTCGCTGAGCAAGAAGTCGGTGATGGGCGATCCGGCGGCCACCATGGGCCGGACCATCTCGTCAATGTCCAGCATACAGTCGATGACCGCGCCGGAGCGGCCGGCCAGGGCCTGGGCAAAGGCCTTTTCCATCTCCTCCAGGGTGGAAACCCGGTAGCCCCGGAGGCCGTAAGCCTCCGCCAGCTTCACGAAATCCGGCCCCCGGTCCAGGGTGGTTTCGGAATACCGCTGGCCGTAAATCAGGTTCTGCCACTGGCGAACCATGCCCAGAGTGCCGTTGTTGAACACCAGGGTAATAATGGGCAGGTGGTAATGTTCCACCGTGCAAAGCTCGTGGCAGTTCATCCGGAAACACCCGTCTCCGGTGATGTGGAGGACCCGCTTGTCCGGGTGGGCCGTCTGGGCCCCGATAGCCGCCCCCAGGCCGAAGCCCATGGTGCCGAAGCCGCCGCTGGTCAATAGCTGGCCGGGGTAGTCGAAGTGGAGGTATTTAATGGCCCACATCTGATGCTGGCCCACGTCAGTAGCCACAATGGCGTCCTCCGGCATCTGCCGCCGGACGGTTTCCAGCACCTGCTGGGGGGTGAGAGTGGGGCTGTCCAGGGCCACGGAGGGGGCCCGGAGGGGAAGAATATACGCTTTCCAGCCGGCGTGGCTGTACTGGGGCAGCTTCTCGTTGAGCATTTGCAGCACCCGGCGGGCGGAGCCGATGATGTGGTGGTCCGTCAGGACGTTTTTGTCAATCTCCGCCCGGTCCACGTCGATCTGCACGATTTTGGCGTTTCTGGCGAAGTTGGAGGGCAGCAGGGCCACCCGGTCGGAGAAGCGGCAGCCCACGGCGATCAGCAGGTCGCACTCGTCGCAGGCCACGTTGGAGGCCTTGGAGCCGTGCATACCGATCATGCCGGTGGTGAGAGGGTGGCTTCCGGGGAAGCCGCCGCCGCCCATGACGGTGATGGCCACGGGAGCGTCCAGCTTTTCGGCGAACTCCCGGAACTCCCGGTGGGCACGGCCCCGGACCACGCCGCCGCCGCAGATGAGGAACGGCTTTTCCGCCTGGGCAATCATTTCCAGAAGGGTGTCCACGTCCTGGCGGTCCGGCTCCGGCTTCTTCAAGCGGTCGCCGTTGGCCAGAGCCTGGATGCTGCCGCAGGTCCGGTTCTGCTGCCAGGGCACAAACTCGTAGTCAATCTCCACGCTGGGGGCGGTCACGTTTTTCAGCAGGTCGATCAGCACCGGGCCGGGCCGTCCCGTAGCCGCCACAGCGAAGGCCTGGCGGATTACATCGGGGATGGTCTGGGCGTCCCGCACCAGGTACGTGGCCTTGGTGATGGGCATGGCGATACCGGTGATGTCCACCTCCTGGAAAGCGTCCTTGCCCAGGGTTTCCTCCGTCACGTTGCAGGTGATGAACACCACGGGGGAGGAGTCCAGATAGGCCGTAGCGATGCCGGTGGTGAGATTGGTGGCCCCTGGGCCGGAGGTGGCGAAGCACACGCCCACCCTTCCGGTGGCCCGGGCGTAGCCGTCCGCCGCGTGGGCCGCCCCCTGTTCGTGTGCGGTGAGCACATGGCGGAGCTTGTCTTTGTAGCGGTACAGCTCGTCGTAGAGATTCAGGATGGTGCCGCCGGGATAGCCGAAGATGGTATCCACCTCCTGCTCCAGCAGGCATTCCATAATGGCCGCGGTTGCTTTGATTTTCACATTATCGCCTCTTTCCGCATTTCCCTTGCCTATTTCCAGATTTTTGCCGCCTTGGGGTCCTCCGCGAGGCACAGCTCCCGGAGGGTTTCCAGCTCTTCGGTGTGGTCCTCGAGAGGGTCCTCGTACTCCAAAACCGCGGCGGTGGAAAAGGTAAAGCCCGCCTCGCCGTACTGGTTCCACAGCTCCAACAGATGCTTGTTAGGGTGCATGCCGCCAGAGAGCTTGGCACGGACGCTGTTAAAGTCCGCTTTCGTATCCTTGGAGACGCCCAAAAAGGTCTCTCCCGTGGCCTTGCAGCGGAGGGAGATCACGCCCATCTCC
Source organism: Oscillibacter sp. (assembly GCA_014799855.1). Lineage (GTDB taxonomy): Bacteria > Bacillota > Clostridia > Oscillospirales > Oscillospiraceae > Oscillibacter. The sequence continues at coordinate 63 of JAAVHG010000092.1, read as the reverse complement.
GGGCGGCGGTTTTTCCACTCCTCCACCATGGCCTTCTTTTGCGCTTTATCCATCAGTGTCTCC
>JAAVHG010000091.1 GCA_014799855.1 Oscillibacter sp. | reverse complement strand
CATGTCCAAACCAAAAGATATCTAACAGCCCACAGCGGCCGTTAGAGGCAAGAGTATTTCAACCACCAAGCAGCGTCAGCGTAAACAGAGGAAGCGGTATCGTGAACCGCCAAACCCCCGCTGGAAGTGCGTCGCGGGATAGAGATATACCTGTCATTCTGGGAAGTGCTTGCGCGCACGTCTCTTTTCTCTTTTGGACCGTCCACGGCCCGTTTTCTCTTTTCTCCACAAGCGGAGAAAAGAGAAAATGGGGGGTGGAAAGTGACCAGCTATCTTCATAGCTGCAATCCCCCCGCCCGTCAGGGCAAGCAAAAGCCCCCCTCACCCGAGGGAGGCTTTGCCGTCAAATGGTAAACTTATCAATGGTAACATCATCACAAAACCGAACCTTCAGCGCCTGAAGCCGGGCAAAAATCTCCGTCTGGCAGTGCGCCTCCTGAAAGGCCGGTTCCGTCCAGCTCTCCACCAGCAGCAGGACCTGGGGGTTCTGGGCGTCGAAGAAGTAGTCGTACTTCAAGTTCCCCTCCTCCCGGAGAGAGCTGTCCCGGACGCCCAGCTGTGTGACGGCCTGGTAAAAGGCGTCCCGCTGTCCGGGCTTGCAGTGGTAGGCGACATTCCATGTGATCATAACACCATCTCCTATCAATATATTCTGTGTTTTCTGGTTTTTTCAACAAGATTCAGGGAAACAGCCGCGCCATGTCCTGGGGCAGAGGCGCGGTCAGCCGCAGTACCTCCCCGGTGATGGGGTGGACCAGGGTCAGGGACCAGGAGTGGAGGGCCGGTCGGGAAATGAGGGCGGGGTCCTCCATGCCGTAGAGCCAATCCCCCGCCAGGGGACAGCCGATGGAGGCCATATGGACCCGCAGCTGGTGGGTGCGGCCCGTCTCCGGCAGGAGCTTCACCAGGGAGAGGTCCCCTCTGGTCTCCAAAACCCGGTAGCGGGACACCGCCGCCGCCCCGTCGGGGCGGATTTTCCGCGCCACGGTGGAGGTCTCGTCCCGGCCGATGGGAGCGTCGATGGTCCCCTCCTCCGGCTGGGGACGGCCCAGGCACACAGCCCGGTACTCCCGGCGGAAATCCGGCGTGTGGAGAGAGCGGCGGAGGAGGTCGTGGACATGGCCGCTTTTGGCAACGACCATCAGTCCGGTAGTGCCTTTGTCCAGACGGTTTACCGGGTGAAAGAGAAAATCCGTCCCCCGCTCCCGGGCCAGCGCCCCCGCCACTGTGGGGGTGTCCGGCAGGAAATTGGAGGCGTGGGCGGTCATTCCCGCCGGTTTGTCCGCCACGAGAAGATAATCGTCCTCATAGACAATGGGCAGGGGCCAGGGGCCGGGGATAACCGGCGCTTTGGGCGGGCGGTTGTCCTGCACTAGGGCCGTCACCACGTCTCCGGCCCGGACCGGGTCCACCGTGCGGATGGGGCGGCCGTTCAGCAGAATGCCTCCTTCCATCCGGGTGAGCCGGGCCACGGCGTGGGTGGAGAAGCGGAGCTTCGCCTTGAGAATATGGCAGACGGGCGCGCCGTCCTCCGGCTGGCCTACCGTGTAGGAAACAGAAGCCATAACAAGCTCTTCTCCTTTACAATCTCTGCCCTTTGTCCTCCGCGTACCAGAGGTTCCAGGCCTGGCGGTAAACCGCAGCGGCGGCCTCCGTGTGGCAGACCATCCGCACCCGCTCCGGGAGGGGATGCTCCGCCAGAAAGTCCATGATGGCCTTCAAGGCCACCGTGGCCGCGGAAGGAAGGGGATAGCCGTAGACCCCGGTGGAGATAGAGGGGAAATCCACCGTGCGGATGCCCCGCTCCGCCGCCAGCGTCAGGCAGGAGCGGTAGCAGGAGGCCAGCAGGGCCGGTTCCCCGTCCAGGCCGCCCCGCCAGATGGGGCCGGGTGTGTGGAGCACGTATTTGGCCCGCAGGTGGAAGCCCGGCGTAATCCGCGCTTCCCCGGTGGGACAACCGCCCAGAGGACGGCAGGCCTCCAAAAGCTCCGGTCCGGCGGCCCGGTGGATGGCTCCGTCCACGCCGCTGCCGCCCAGAAGGGTGGTATTGGCGGCGTTGGCGATGGCTTCCGCGCCGGATTGGGTGATGTCCCCCACAATAATCGAAAATCTCTCCATTTTTTGTCACGTCCTACCTTGGAGGTGGAATAACCCCCTGCCCGCCCTATACTGCGGACCGCGTGGGGTAGAGGCCTTTTTCTTTCGGCCGCGGATTGCTGAAAGAGTCTCTATCCGCTCCATACTGTCTAGTATACCGAAACGGCGGAAAAAAGCAAGAGGCGGTTCCACAATGTCATTAAGATAAGATCATTTTCCAGATATTAGTGCATCAAAATGTTCTGCGATTTCTAATAGTAAAGCAGAATTCAAAATATTTTGTACCCTATTATTTGGAAAATCTTCTTAACTTAATGACATTGGGCGGTTCCATTGCTCCCTTTTCAAGATAAGCGTTGCGACAGCTTGAATTTAGAAATTCTTGGTTAAATACCGGCTTTCTTGTGTTTCTCATCAATAGAACGTTTTACCCTATAGATAGTTTTCGATAGGGCATCGTTCATAAACTCTTTTATCTTGAAGCGGGGCCTCAATGTGGAGGGCAAGTAAATTCAGGCCGGATATTTTTTCTCTCTGATGCACAAAAACGGGCAGCAAAACGAATAATTTCTCCCTTCAACAAAGGTCCTTCGGGGTCTGTTTCAAAAGAAAGGAGAAATACAATGAAGGAAATCAATCAAATGCCGCCCGACCAAGGGGGAGCGTCCACGCGCCGCTGGAGAAGCTGGGGCCGTGCCGCCGGAATCCGGGCGGTGAAGACCATGGCCCAGACCGCCGTGGCCATGATTCCCGCCGCCGTCACCATCAACGCCGTGGACTGGGCCACCGTGGCCGGAACCGCGGCCCTGGCAGGCGTAGTGTCCCTGCTGACCAGCCTGGGCGGACTGCCGGAGGTGGAAGGATGAGAAGAAATCCAAACGGGGCCCCCGCCGAAGCCCAGCGAAGCGGATTCGGTGGGGAGAGGACTGCGCCCGCAGGCGCGTTTCGGAGGCCAACCGCCCACAGGGCGGCACTTGGGCCGGAGATGAGCAAGGGAGCGGGCGTAGTTTTCCGCTTTAGCGGGAAACGGAGCTTAGCGGACTTTGCGACGACGAGGATGGAGGTGAAGGGATGACGGCGGAGGCGGTGTTGGCCGCCGCCCGGGGCGAGCTTGGCGTTACGGAGTCCCCGGCGGGGTCCAACCGCACCAAATACGGGGCCTGGTACGGCCTGGACGGCCAGCCCTGGTGCATGATGTTCGTCCAGTGGTGCTTCAATCAGGCGGGAGCGCCGGCCCTGCTGCCGGTAAAGACCGCCTCCTGCGGGGCCCTGATGCGGGCGGCTCAGGCGGCGGGGCGGTGGGTGACAGAGGGCTACCGGCCTGGGGATGTGGCCGTCTACGACTTCCCCGGCGGCGGAGCCACGGACCACTGCGGCATTGTGGAGAGCGTCTTGGGCGGCGTGGTTACTGCCATCGAGGGCAACACCAGCCAGAGCGGAAGCCAGTCCAACGGCGGGCAGGTGTGCCGGAAGACCCGGGATGACACGCTCATTGTGGGGGCTTTCCGGCCGGAGTATCAGGAGACAGACAACATCCCGGCCCCGGCCCACAAGGCGGGGGTGGAGTGGTGCTTAGAGAAGGGTATCCTCACCGGAAACGCCAAGGGGGATTTGATGCTCACCTCACCGCTGACCCGCCAGCAGTTCTGCACCATGCTTTACCGGTATCACCAGAGGCAGATCCATCCATAAAGGCGAAAACCGCCGCCCTCTCGGGCGGCGGTTTTTTGCGCAGTATTTAGATCAGGCCCTGGGCCAGCATAACGCCGGCTACCTTCAGGAAGCCCGCGATGTTGGCGCCTACCACCAGATCGCCGGGGGCGTCGCACTCCACGGAGGCGTCGTAGATGTTGTGGAAGATGTTCACCATGATCTCCTTCAAGCGGCGGTCCACCTCCTCGAAGGTCCAGGCGTAGCGCATGCTGTTCTGGCTCATCTCCAGGCCGCTGGTGGCCACGCCGCCGGCGTTGGCGGCCTTGGCGGGGGCGCTGAGGAGTCCGGCATCCTGGAAGACTTGGGTGGCCTCGGGACGGCAGGGCATGTTGGCGCCCTCGGCCACGGCCATAGCGCCGTTCTTCACGATGATCTTGGCGGTCTCGCCGTCAATCTCGTTCTGGGTGGCGCAGGGAAGGGCGATGTCGCAGGGGATGGTCCAGATGCCCCGGAAGCCCTCGTGATAGGTGCTGCCGGGAACCCGGTCGGCGTATTCCTTGATGCGGCCCCGCAGGTTCAGCTTGATATCCTTCACCACATCCAGGTTGATGCCATTGGGGTCATGGATATAGCCGTTGGAGTCGCTAAGGGCCACCACCTTGCCGCCCAGCTGGGTGGCCTTCTCCGTGGCGAAGATAGCCACGTTGCCGCTGCCGGAAATGACCACGGTCTTGCCCTCAAAGCTGTCGTTCTTCATGCACTTGAGCATTTCGGCGGTCAGGTAGCACAGGCCGTAGCCAGTGGCCTCGGTGCGGGCCAGGGAGCCACCGAAGGAGAGGCCCTTTCCGGTGAGAACGCCGGCGTCATAGCTGCCCCGGACGCGGCGGTACTGGCCGAAGAGGTAGCCGATCTCCCGACCGCCTACGCCGATATCGCCGGCGGGCACGTCCACAAATTGGCCGATGTGGCGGTTCAGCTCCGTCATGAAGCTCTGGCAGAAGCGCATGACCTCGTTGTCGCTCTTGCCCTTGGGGTCAAAGTCGCTGCCGCCCTTGGCGCCGCCCATGGGGAGGCCGGTCAGGCTGTTTTTCAGAATCTGCTCGAAGCCCAGGAACTTCAGAATGGACAGGTTCACCGTGGGATGGAACCGCAGGCCGCCCTTATAGGGGCCGATGGCGGAGTTGAACTGCACCCGGTAGCCCCGGTTCACGTGGGTGCGGCCCTGGTCGTCTACCCAGGGCACCCGGAAGGCGATCATCCGCTCGGGCTCCACAAAGGTCTCGATAATGCCGTGGTTCTCATATTCCGGGTGCTTGTCGATGATGCGGTCCAGGCTCTCCAGAACCTCCAGCACCGCCTGGTGGAACTCCCGCTGGTCGGGGTCCCGGGTGATCACCTGGGTATAGACACGCTGTAAATACTCACTTTTCAGCATATGCTCACTGCCTCTCTACCTGATTTGGAATTGCGGAAATTTGATCTACGAGAATTTTACCCTTATAGGATACCGAAAAAACCGCCCTTTACACAAGAGTGAACTTGCTGAAATCGGAAAAAAGGAAGCGGAAAATTTTTGCGATTTTACCAAAAAAGAGAGTACCCTCCAAAAATTGGACGGACCGCTTGTGAGTAATGGACCATGGATCATGGACAGCGGGGGTATCCGTCGAATACCGGCGCTATCCATTATCCATGGTTTATTATCCATTATCCTGGGGTCCCATGGCCTCCCGGAGGAAGTCGGTGACGGCCCCCTCGAAGATCCGGCCCGCGTGGCCGTGGAGCGTCTCCATGGCTCCGGCGGCCAGGCTNGGGGGCACGNTNCCGCCCATGGAGAGGTCCATGTCCAGGATGAATTTCTGCTCCTGATCCTGNGGCTGGTCCTTGGGGGCGGGATGGCGGATGAGGCCGGGNCCGGCGTGGATTTTGGCGGCGCAGCTGGAGTCCAGCCGNACCACAAANTCCAGCCCNCAGGCCGCGAAGCTCTCCTCCCGCNCGTCCTCCTCCTGNAGAGGTCCGGTGTAGGCGGNGGTGAACAGGGNCGCCCAGGGGGTATTCTCCAGGCCCAGGGCCTTCCGGGAGAAGAAGTTGACATAACGCAGNCCCACCCGCTGGAAATAGGCGGGCTGGTGCAGCTGGATAAAGGCCGCCAGAGGCTTGTCCAGCCGCTGGGCGAAGTCCTCCCACCCGGCGTAGCGGAGGGTGGACAGGGCGATGAATTCCTGGGTCAGGTTCAGCTTCCAGGCNCCGTCNTCGGAGAGNAANTGGTAATTATTCACCNTTTTTCCGGCCTTCCCGCCNGGNCCCGGCGGAACGGGGTCCTGCCGCTGGACGTACTGGGGGAACTGGGCCCGGACGGCCTCCTGAAATTTCGCCGGAGGGGCTTCGTTGATGGTGAGAATCGGGGGAAACCGCAGCTGGCAGATCACCTCATAGGCNGGCGCGTTTTCATAGCGGGTCCGGGGATGGTCGGAAAATAACATGGCATGNCTCCTTTTTCCATAAAGAGTTAAAATAGAGGCCGCGCGCGGGATGCTGATGCTCCACAACGCGCGGCCTCTATTTTACGTCTCTTTGCCGAAAAAGTCAATCACAGATAAAACCTGTGGCACCCGATAGTGGTCAGATAGGTGCGGTTTTCGTTAATCCAGGTTCCCGGGGACAGGGCGGGGGCGTAGAAGAACATGGCTCCCCGCAGGGCCTCCTCCCCGTCCAGAACCCGCATGGCGGCCTCCACGGAGCCCGCGGTGGGGTCCTGATAGACGGTGCCGTTTCCCACCGGCTCAAACTGTATGCCGTCCACCTGGTCGAAAATCACGTCCTGGATGGCGTCGGGGAAGTCGTCGCTCTCCACCCGGTTCAGCACCACGTTGCCCACGGCGATCTGGCCCTCCATGGGCTCGCCCCGGCTCTCGGCGCTGATGATGCGGCTGAGCCAGTAGAGGTCTCCGGCGTCGTAGGCGGCGGAGGCGGAGGTGACGGCGGCTCCCTGGAAATAGGGGTCCCAGGCGGCCGTTCCTCCCAAAAGCTCCACGGTCAGGCGCAGAGGCACATAGGTGCGGCCCGCTTCCACATAGACCACGCCGGAGAGGGTTTTACCGTTGAGGGTGACGGTGTCCGCCGCCGGGTCCGCCGTCAGGGTCTCCCCCTGGGAGCCGGAGGCCGCGGCGGTGGCGGTATTCCGGTCCCACCGGAGGTCCCATCCGCCCAAGGTGTCCAGCAGCTGGCGGAGGGGCGCGTAGGTGACGCCGTTTTCCAGATAGCAGGGGCCGGACAGGGTTTGCCCGTCCACCTGCACGGGGACTTTCCGGGCGGCTTCGGCGGGGAGGGCCAGAGCGGCGGCGGCCAGCAGGCCGCAGAGAATCTGCTTTTTCATAAATCCTTCCTTTCCGTGAAATAGTGAGCGGCATATTGGGTTTTTCCGAAAAACCCGTGGATATCTCTCTAGATTATGATACAGGAAACCAGGGAGAGGAAGCAACCCTCAAAACCTGTCAGCCCAGGAACAGGCTGGAAGAATGGGACGATAAACGAATGAAATATTCGTAATTTTGGGCAGGAAATCCGGCAGATCCCGCCTTGAGGGGCAGAACCTGCCGGATGTTCTTCACTTTATGACTCAGCGGCGGGAGGGAGAAGGCCCAAGGCCTCCACATCCGCGAAAAACTGGCGGTCGAACCGCTCCGCCCCCTGGAAATTCAGGTGGTCCAGGTTTTTGAAGAGCTGGTGGCTGGCGGCGTAGTCCGGGTGGTGGGAGTAGTCCAGATAGGGAACGCCGTACTCCTCCGCCAGCTCCTCCGCCTTGGCCCGGAACTCCTCGTAAAATCCCTCCGGGAAGCAGGCGCTGTACTCCGCCGGATAGGGAGGCGTGGCCAGCACCGCCTGCCAGCCCCGCCGGGCGCAGAGGTCCAGCATTTCGTGGTACGCCTCCCACATGACCGGGTTTACCTCCGGATAGCTGGGCTCAATGAGGGTCCAGTGGTCCCGGAGAATCCGCTCCTGCTCCGAGGGGATGGTGTCCTGGGGCAGCTGCCGGAGGCCCACCTCCTCGCGGGTGACGGAATGCTCCGGCGGGGGGCCGAAGAGGGCCTCCACAATCTCCGGCGGGTCCAGGGTCAGCAGGGGAAAGGCCCGGGTCAGCACCCAGCGGCTGAGGCTGCCGTCCACCATGTTCTCCGGGCTTAAAATCCGGTAATACCGGGGCTGGCGGCTCTCAAAGGCCTCCTCCGTGCAGGTCCAGTAGGGGGACATATAGCTGAGGGTCAGCACCACCAGCCCTCCCTCCGGGATGCGGTCCCCGAACTGGCGGAGCATGGCGGCGTCGTACTGGGGCGTTTGCGCCGCCAGGGAGAAATTGAAGAAGGAACAGCCCTCCGGGGGGTATTGAAAGGCGTCCTCCCCGTGGGAGGTGCCTACCACGGCAATGTCGATTTCCTCCGGCATGTCCCGGAAGCGGACCGTATCCTCCACCCGCTCCAGCTCCTGAAAAGTCTCCGTGCGCCAATAGGCCAGGCTTCCGGCGAAGAGGACGGCGGCGGCTGTCAGGCACAGCAGGGCGCATTTCCAAAACAAGGTTTTCATTTCTCCGCCCTCCTAAAATTGGAAATACAGGAACGGCGCGGCGCTCTGCTTGGGGATCAGCAGAAGGAGCAGCAGCAAAAACGCCAGATACGACGGCCACCGGACCCACGCCGGCCACGCGGAGACGGCCCGGATGGCGTCCCGCCGCTCGTTTACCCAGTCGAAGAGGAACAGCAGAAGCAGGGACAGGACCAGCGCCGCCAGAAGCACCTTCCGGGGCAGCATAGCGGCCAGGGCCCCGCCAATGTAGGCGGCGGGATGTCCCAGTCCCGCGGCGGAACGGCGGATGATGTACAGCGCGTCGGCCATGGACCCGGCCCGGAAGAAGACCCAGGAGAAGGTGCAGAGGGCAAAGGTAAGGACATGGGCAAATATCCGCCGGAAAATCCCNAAAATCCCGCCGGAAGNNGCGGTTTCNCCCTTTTTCCCNATGCCCANNAGCATTTCNNCGTTCAGGTACACCGCCTGNAAAANCCCCCANACCACNTAGGTCCACCCGGCCCCNTGCCAAAGGCCGCTGAGGAAAAAGGTNANNGTGACNAAGAGGGCNTTTTTCGCCGTGCCCTTCCGGTTGCCNCCGAGAGGGATGTACACGTATTCCCGGAACCAGCTGGTCAGGGAGATNTGCCACCGCCGCCAGAACTCCGTCAGGGAGGCGGNGAAGTAGGGGGCCTTGAAATTCACCATCAGGTCCACGCCCATGGTTTTGGCGCACCCCCGGGCGATGTCGGAGTAGCCGCCGAAGTCGCAGTAAATCTGCACGGCGAAGGNCGCCGAGGCGATGACCAGGGCCCCGCCGGAGTAGGCGGAGGGGTTGTTGTACACCGGGTCCACCAGCAGGGAGGCCAGCCTNTCGGCAATGACCAGCTTCTTGAAANAACCCCAGGCCATCAGCTTNANGCCNTANGCGGCGTTGTCATAGGAGAANGGNATNTCCNGTTTCAGCTGGGGCAGGAGGTTCGACGCCTTCTCGATAGGCCCCGCCACCANCTGGGGGAAGTAGGAGACGAACAGGGCGAAGGTGATAAAATCCCGCTCCGCCGCCATTTTCCCCCGGTACACGTCGATGGTGTAGCTGAGGGTTTGGAAGGTGTAAAAGGAAATGCCCACCGGCAGGATGATGTTCAGCGCCGGGGCGGAGAAGGGGATGGAGACGGCCCGGCACAGGGCGGTGAGGGTCTCCCCGAAGAAGTTCAGGTATTTGAAGAAAAACAGCAGCCCTAAGTTCATGGCAAGNCTNGCCGCCAGAAAGACGCNGGCGCTTTTCCCCGCCGCCCGCCGCTTTTCGATGTTCAGCCCGCAGAAGTAGTCCACCACCGTGGAGAACAGCAGCAGNACGATAAACTCCGGCTTCCAGCACATNTAAAAGTACCAGCTGGCGGCCAGAAGCATGACCCGCCGGAACCGGAAGGGGAGGCCGTAATACAGCAGAAAGACGCAGGGGAAGAACAGGAGAAATTGAAAGGAGTTAAACAGCACGGAAAATCCGTCCTCTCTGATTTGCAGTCTTTGAAGACTATACCACGGTTTTCCGGATTTGGAAAGGTGCTGGCCGAAAAAAACCGTCCGCCGGGGGATTTTCCCGGCGGACAGTTTGCGGTCACTCCTTTTTCATGACCCGAAGCTCCATATAGTAGTGCTCCTGGTCCGGGTCCAGCTCCACCTCGAAAATCCCGGCCTCCGGGTCGAAGCCGAAGCTCTGCCGGACGATTTCCATGGCCTCCGCGTTTGCCAGGGCGGCGGTCTGGCGGGTGAAGTCCAGGACGCTGCCCAGCCGCGTCACCATGTCGTAGCCCTGGATGCCCACATTCTCGCTGCCGGAGCAGAAGAAATCATGGCTGGGCTGCTTCCACAACCTGGCCGACACCTCCGCGGTCCCCCCGGCGGGGATGACAACATCAAAGCGGAGGTACATCACCCGGGTAACACCTAGGGTGTCGGAGATCACGTCGTCCAGCCTCCCCATGTCATAACGGTCCATGCCGCCGCCGGGGGCCAGGAGGCCGTAGTCCGTCAGCATCTCCATGGTCCCGCGGAAGAGGAAGTCCACGGGCGTGTCGCCGTCGCCGGAGTACCGCGTCCGGTCATACTGGCAGATTTCATAGATAATCTCGTCCAAAACGGCCTCCCGGCGGGTGACGGTGCAGGAAACCCCGTCGATCTCCTCCCCCGGATCACAGCCGCCGTCCTGGTAGCCCTGGAGGGTGTAGGATTCCGGCTCTTTGCCGATGAAAATCAGGACTTTCAGCTCCGGCTCCCTCCGCATGCCGTCAGGGACAAAGTAGCTGTACTGCCGCCAGCCCTCCCGGAAACTCCCGCCGTTGAAACCATAGGTGAGGACGGTGGTTTCCGCCTCGTCCAAACCAAAGCCGATGGCCTGGGTGGCCGCCTGATACTCCTCATGAGGGGCGGCGAAATCGCTGAATTCGTACACGACTACCGGAATATCCGCCGGGGAATAGGGGGTCAGAGCCCGGTCCTGATACGCTCCGCCGGACAGCAGGGCCTTATACTGTTCCCAGCTGTTCAGCTCATGCAGATTATAGGTTTCCTCCGGATTCCCACCGGCGTGGGTGAAGCCGCCGGGGTAGGCTCCTACGCTCAGTTCCGTGCCGATGGAAGCGCCGTCTACGGCGATCTCCGGCGACAGCCTCTCCAGATCCCGGAGAGAGCCGGTGAAGGGGTACAGGGCCTTCAGGGTCACGTCCTGGTCCGTGTTATTAGTGAGGACATAGCCGTCGGTGGCGGTGACGCCCCACTGGCGGGGGCTTCCGTCGGCGTAGGTGATGGGGGAGAAATCCCAGACCACCCGCCGCTCCGCCGTAACGCCTTCCGCCGCCTCCGCCACCGTCAGGGGGAACACCGGACCGCCATAGGACATAAAGACGGTTCCGCCGTCGTGGCCGCCTCCTCCGGCTCCGGCGCTGCTGCCGGAGTTGCCGCCACCCACTCTGGGGAGCAGCTGTCCAGCACCGATTCCCAACACCAGCGCGAGGCACGCCGCCGAGGTGAGAATGAGCCGCCAATTCCGCTGCTTTTTGGGGGCCACGGCCTCCGCCCCGGCGATGAGGTCCTCATCTACCAGACCTAAGATACGAAATAACCGTTCGCTTTTCACAGGACAATTCCCTCCTTTTCCAAATAAACCCGCAGAGCCTTCCGCGTCCGGAACAGGGAGGATTTGACCCGCCCCGCCCCACAGCCCAGGGCCTGGGCGATTTCCGCCGCCCCCTGGCCGTACCAGTACCGCCGGAGGAACATATTCCGGCTCTCCTCCGGAAGCCGCCGGAGGAATTGGCTGATGGCTCCGGCGATCTCCTGGTCTTCCAGACGCTTCTGGGGATCGCCGCCGCCGGGGACGCACTCCGCCAGCTCTCCCAGAAGGTCCTCCATGCCGCCGCCCCGCTTTTGGGCGTGATCCCGCTTCCAGCGGTCCAGGGACAGGTTCCGGACAATCCGCCCCAGCCAGGGCCGCAGGGCAACGGGCCGCTCCGGGGGCATGGCGTTCCAGGCCCGGAGATACACGTCGTTGACGCACTCCTCCGCGTCGCCGTGGACCCGGAGAATGTTCCAGGCCAGACGGAGCAGGAAAGAGCCGTATTTTCCGGCGGTCTCCTCAACGGCCCGCTGGTCCCGGTCCCAATAGAGGCCGATGATCTGCGTATCTTCCATGGCGATCCTCCTTTCATCGTCATCGGGAACTCCGCCGCCGCGTTTCCGGCGGGGTCCCAAATGCGGTCTTTATTGATTAAGACGAAAACGGCGGCCCAGGGTTTCGCGGAGGGGAGAAAAAATTTTTGGAAAAGGAAAAGGCGGGGCTGGAACAGCCCCGCCTGATGTACATTTTAGAAGGAAAACCCCTCCACCAGGTCCACCAGCTCCGCGCCGATGCGCTTCTGGGCCTCCTTGGTGCCCGCGCCCACGTGGGGGGTGCAGCTGACCGCCGGATGCTGGGCCAGGGCCCAGTTGGGGTCCTTCTCGCTCATCCACACGTCCAGCCCCGCCGCCCGGACCTTGCCGGAGTTCAGCGCGTCCAGCAGAGCGGCTTCATCCACGTTGCTGCCCCGGGAGACGTTGACAATGACCACGCCGTCCCGCATCTTTGCCAGGGATTCCGCGTCCACCAGGGGCTTTTCCCCGCCGGGGGCGCAGAGGACCAGGATATCGGACCCGGCCAGAAGCTCGTCCATGGAGACGAACCGCATAGTCTCGCACTCGCAGCCCTCCGGCTTGTTCCGGTGGACGGTGGAGAGGACCTTCATGCCCAGGGCCTGCCCCTTGGCTCCCACCATCTGGCCAATGCGGCCGTAGCCGATGACGCCCATGGTTTTGCCGGACAGCTCGAAGCCCTTGGAATAGGCTTTTTTCTCCCAGCGGTTCTGCCGCATGGTGTGCCCGGCGATGGAGATATTCCGGGCGCAGGAGAACAGCAGGGCCATGGCCAGCTCCGCCACGGCGTTGGAGGAGGCCCGGGGGGTGTTGCGGACGGCGATGCCCGCCGCCTCGGCGTATTTCACGGCGATGTTGTCCACGCCCACGCCGGCCCGGATGATCAGCTTTAAGCGGCTGTCCCTGGCGGCGTCAATCTGGGGTTCCTTGATCTTGGTGGCGGAGCGGATGATCACGGCGTCGAACTCCCGGAGAGCCGCCCCCAGGGCGTCGGACTCGTAAAACTGTTCCACCACCTCATAGCCATCCTCCCGGAGCTTTGCCACGGCGGAGGCGTCCATTCCATCAGTGACTAAAACGCGAATTGACATAGTAGTATACCCCTTTCATTCGTTCTCGATGCACCCCAGGGGCACCGACAGCGCGAGGGTAAACGCCCATTGGGGGACAGGCGTGCCCGGTATAACCGGAAAGGAGCGCGGAGGGGATGAAATCCCCTCTTTAAGAGTGCTCCTCCTCGTACTTCTTGAGAAACTCCACCAGCGCCTCCACGCCCTCCTTGGGCATGGCGTTGTAGATGGAGGCCCGGAGGCCGCCCACACTCTTGTGGCCCTTCAAATTGTCAAAGCCCGCGGCCTTGCTGGCGGCTACCACGTCGGCGTCCTGCTCCTTGCTGGGGGTGACGAAGGGAACGTTCATCAGGGAACGGTCCTCCTTCACCACCGCGCCGGTGAACAGCTTGCTCTGGTCCAGGAAGTCGTAGAGAATCCTGGCCTTCTCCTCGTTGCGCTTGTTCATCGCCTCCAGGCCGCCGTTATCCAGCAGGTATTTAAACACCTTCCCGCAGCAGTAGATGGCCCAGCAGTTGGGGGTGTTGTACAGGGAGTCGTTGTCGGCGTGGGTCTTGTAGCTCATATAGGTGGGCACGGTCTTGGGCAGGTCGTCCCGGAGCAGGTCCTCCCGGATGATGACCACCGCCATGCCGGCGGGGCCCACGTTCTTCTGCACGCCCGCCCAGATGAGGCCGTATTTGGACACGTCGCAGGGGCGGGAGAGGAACATGCTGGACTGGTCCGCCACCAGGATCTTCCCCTTGGTGTCCGGCAGCTTATAGTAGGTGGTGCCGTTGATGGTCTCGTTTTCGCAGATATACACGTAGTCGGCGTTGTCGGGAATGTCCAGGTTGGAGCAGTCGGGGATATAGGAGAAATTCTTGTCGGCGGAGGAGGCCACAATCTTCACCTCGCCGAACTTCTTTCCCTCGGCGATGGCCTTCTTGGACCAGGCTCCGGTTTCCACGTAGCAGCCCAGGCCGTTTTTCATCAGGTTCATGGCCACCATGGCAAACTGCACGGTGCCGCCGCCCTGGATGAAGAGAACCTTGTAGTTATCGGGAATGCCCATGAGCTTGCGGAGATCCGCCTCCGCCTCGTCCCGGATCTGCTGGAAGACCTTGGAGCGGTGGCTCATCTCCATGACACACATGCCGCTGCCCCGGTAGTTCATCATCTCGGCGGCGATCTCCTCGAGAACGGGCTCCGGCATCATGGCGGGTCCGGCGGAGAAGTTGTAGGTGCGTCCGTATTTCATATTCGTTTTCCTCCATCGTTTGTTTTTCCAACCGGGCCCGGAAGTTTCAGACCCGGCCGGATTCTTTGCTGTCAGCCTATAGTATACGCCCCCGGACCCCCGGTTTCAACCAAAAAATAAAAATTTTTCAGTCTGGCTAAAAAAATATTAGGTTTTTGTGGATAATTACAACAAAGCACAGGCCAGATTTGTCCTGAATTTTGGCGTGGCAGACAATTGGACCGCGCGGTCCGGCGAAGGCCCAGGAAAACCGGACGCCGCAGGCAAAGGGGAGCTTGCATTTCTCCCGCCTCCGCCCTATAATGGAGCCAGCGAAAATGCGCGGGAAGGGAGCGGACGGCGGTGGAGAGATACCAGGAGGGGTTCCGGCGGCTGGGCCAGCGGCTTTGGCTCTATGGAGGGTCCTTTGGAAAATGGCTGGCGGTGTCGGCGGTGATCGGCCTCGCGGTGGGAGCCGTGGGGGCGGTGTTCCACAACTGCGTCCACTGCGCGGCGGAGCTTTGGGCGGAGTACCCCTGGCTTCTCTGGTGCCTGCCTTTGGCGGGACTGGCCATCGTGGCCTTCTACCGCCTGATGGGCGTGGAGGGCCAGGGCACCAACACCATCATCGACGCCGTTCACGAGGATAACCGTCTCAGCTGGCGGCTGCCTCCGGCGATTTTCCTGGGGACGGTGCTGACCCACCTGTGCGGCGGCTCCGCCGGACGGGAGGGGGCCGCGCTGCAAATCGGCGGCGCCATCGGCCAGGGGGCCGGGCGGCTCCTCCGGCTGGACCAGGAGGACCTTCGGGTGGCGACGCTCTCCGGCATGGCGGCCTGCTTCTCCGCCCTGTTCGGAACGCCTCTGACCGCCGTGGTCTTTGCCATTATGGGCATCAGCGTGGGCGTGATGTACGACGCGGCCATGGTGCCCTGCCTGCTCTCGGCGCTGGGGGCCTATGGAGTGTCCACCCTCCTTGGCGTGGCCCCTACCCGGTTTGCCGTGGATGTCCCGGCCCTGGCGCCTGTCACGTTTTTCCAGGTGTCGGTGCTGGCTCTGCTGTGCGCCATGGTGTCCATCCTGTTCTGCTGGGTGGTCCACTCCACGGAGCACCTCATGGTCCGCCGCATCCCCAACCCCTGGCTGCGGGTGGCGGCCGGCGGCGTGATCATCATCGCTTTGACGTATCTGGTGGGCTGCACCGATTACAACGGCGCGGGCATGGAGATTGTGGCCGCGGCCATCGAGACCGGAACGGCTAAGCCCACGGCCTTTTTGTGGAACCTCCTCTTCACCGCCGTGACGCTGGCCGCCGGGTTCAAGGGCGGCGAGGTGGTGCCCTCCTTCTTTGTGGGGGCCGCCTTCGGGTGCGTGGCCGGGCCGCTGCTGGGACTGCCGGCGGGCTTCGGGGCGGCGCTGGGGCTGGTGTCGGTGTTCTGCGGCGTCACCAACTGCGCCATTGCCTCCATTTTCCTCTCCGTAGAGCTGTTCGGGGCGGAGGGACTGCTGTACTTCGCCCTGGCCTGCGGCCTCAGCTATTTCCTCTCCGGCTACACCGGGCTGTACAGCAGCCAGACCATCCTGTACTCCAAGCTGAAGGCCAAATTTGTCAACGCTCAGGTCAACAGCCACGCCGCCGACGATATGTCCCCGCCGGAGGAATTGGTGCTGAAATAGGAAATAGCCTGACCAGGAGGCCGGGCCCCGCACATAGCTTTTTGGCGGATTTTTCTTTACAAAATGCCATTAAGGGCCCGCCCATCTGCCGGAGAATTGCATAAAAAAACCTCCCCAGGAGAGACTATGCCGGAAATAGTCTCTTCTCGGGAGGTTTTTCTTATGGAAAAGGAGCTTTTCACCCAGGCGGGCCTGACGGCCCTGACCACACTGCTGTCCCTGGTGGTGCTGTTTTTGCTGACCAAGCTGATGGGCACGAAGCAGGTGTCCCAGATGACCATGTTCGACTACGTGACCGGCATCACCATCGGCTCCGCCGCCGCGGAGCTGGCCACGGAGCTGGAGGAGCCCGTCAAGCCCCTGACGGCCATCATTGTCTACGGCCTGGCCGCCGTCGTTATCTCCCTGTTGACCAACAAGTCCCTGAAAGCCCGGGCCCTGATCACGGGAAAGCCCCTGGTGCTGCTGGAAAACGGGGTCATTTACCGGGAGAATCTGAAAAAGGCCCGGATAGACATCAGCGAATTTCTCACCTACTGCCGCATCGGCGGCTGGTTCGACCTGAGCCAGCTCCAGACGGCGGTCTTTGAGCCCAACGGCACCCTCAGCTTCCTGCCCAAGGAGGCGGACCGT
>JAAVHG010000090.1 GCA_014799855.1 Oscillibacter sp. | reverse complement strand
AGAACCCGGTCCGCTGGGGGCCCAAGGACTATTGGCGCGCCGGCCCGGTCTATGTGCAAAAGCGGCTGGTCTTTCCGGCCCTGGCCGCGCTGTCCATAGCGGTCCTGCTGATGTTCGGCCTCCCCTTTCCCACCCCCGCCGCCGAGGGCGAATCCATTCCCGCCTTCCGCTACGACGACCCCGGCCTGGCCGGGCATTCCGGCATGGTTCAGGTCCTGGACAGCCAAGGCCGTGTGCGCTATGTGGGAGAGGTGGCGGCGGGCGCATACACCGGATGGGGCAACGTGTTCGACGCGTCCGGCGGACTGCTGTACGACGGTCCTCTGGCGGACGGCGTGTACGAAGGCGCGGACGCGAAGGTCTACCGGGACGGAACGTTGGTTTACACTGGGGAAATGGCGGCAAATCTGTACGAGGGACAGGGCCGCCGGATCGATCCCGCGTCGGGGACTGTCAGCGAGGGCCAGTTCTCCAGGGGCTTTCTGGAGGGACAGGGCCGGGAATTCGATTCCAGCGGCGTTCTTCTGCGGGAGGGCAGCTTCTCGCGGGATCTCCTGGAGGGCGAAGGGGTGGAATACGGCCCCGGCGGCGCCGTACTGCGGGAAGGGACCTTTTCCGCCGGCCTGCTCCACGGGGAGGGCCGGGCATACGCCGCCAGCGGCAGTCTGCTCTACGAGGGGCAGTTCTGGCGGGGCGTTTACCACGGCCAGGGCACGCTGTATAACACGCTGCTGAACGTCCGCAGCGCCGAAGGGACCTTCGTATACGGCACGCTGGCCGGGCGGGGCTCCATCTACCATCCCAGCGGGCAGCTGCTCTACACCGGGCAGGTCTGCGGGGAGCGGCCCAGAGCCGACGCCTTTTTGGGCCTGTCTCTGGCCGAGGTGGAGGAGGCCTTCACCACCCACTGGGTCCTCTACTCCTGTGAAGAAACGGCCGCCTTTGTCTATCCCTATTTCGGCCTGATGTTTATCACCGAAAGCCCCATACGGCTCCTCTCCCCCAGCGCTCCGGAGGAACCGGAGGAGCCCGCAATCTATAAAGACGAAATCTTCGCCCCCGATACGGACAAGCGGGCGGTCCTCATCACGCGGGTGCTGTCCTACGGACAGCCGCTCCCCTGCGCCCCGCAGCCGGAGACGGATCTGGTTTCCGGACAGCACGCCCCCGGCTGGCGGGAGTGGTTCAGCGCCTTCGCCATGGGGGACATCCCGAAAGGCGCGAACGTCCGCCAGTCCGGTCCGTTCGTCTGGCGGTTCACCCCATGGGACCGGGCGGAGGACGGCGGGGCCATTGACGAGTTCCGGGCCGTGGACAGCGGACTGGAGACGGTGACCGCGTACCAGGATCAAAAGGACATGCCGCTCTGGTATCAGACGGCACAGTGGAAGGAGTAGCCATGAGCCAGGAACCTGTTTTTGAGCGGCTGGCCAATCTGCTGCTGGAACGCCTGCGGCGGGAGATGGTTCCGGCGGTGCTGAACGCGCCGGAGGACGTCAAAATGACCCACCCGGGCGCGGAGACGGACTACCGCTTCGGGGTGTTCCTCTACGATATGGAGGAGCTCCGCTCCTATGGACCTTCTCCCCCCGTCCGGCTGGACGGGGAGACCCGGCGGCACCCGGACCGCCTGCTGGCGCTCCGCTTTCTGCTCTATGCCAACCGNAAAGCGCCCTTCGACAGCCTGAGCGCCCTGGACGAGATGGTNCTGGTGGAGGCGGCCATGCGGGCCGCGCACAGCATGGANTCCCTGACGCTGGATGGACAGGAGGTGCGGCCCTCCCTGCGCGGCCCGGCCCTGCCGGAAAAAACCGCGCTGTGGCAGAGCCTGGGCAGNCCNCTCCAGCCCGCCGTCTACCTGACGCTGGAGCCNGTGCGGGTCCCCAGCTCCCGCATCCGCCGCGCGCCGGCGGTCCGGGAGTTCCAGCTCAACGCCAAACGGAAGGGCGTGAGCCAAGCATGAGCTTCTGCCTCTGCACCGGAGCGGTCCTCTCCTGNCCCTTCGGCGCGGCCCCGGCCTCCTTCAGCGCCCTGCCCGTCCCCAGGGTTTTGATCAGCGGACGGCCCGCCGGAGTGATGACGGACATGGCNCCCATGGTCAACGTCCCCTCCTTCGGCATGTGCAGCAGCCTGGCCAACCCCACCGTGGCCTCCGCCACGGCGGCGGCGCTGGGGGCGCTGACCCCCATGCCCTGCGTNCCCGTCCCGGCGGGGCCNTGGCTGAACCCGGCCCCCAAGGTGATCATCGGCGGACAGCCCGCNGTCTCCGACGGNAGCAGGCTGATGTGCGCGTGGGGCGGCCAGATTTCCGTACAATTCGCCGGGCAAACCTGCGTACAGCTATAAATGATCAAGGAAGGTGTTTGATATGGCGGAATATTTGTCNCCAGGCGTCTATGTGGAGGAATTNGACTCCGGNGTCAAGGCNATGGAGGGCGTCGGCACCAGCACGGCCGGCTTTGTGGGTCTGGCGGAAAAGGGGCCTGTNACGGGCCGTCCGGTCCTGCTGACCAGCTTCGCGGAGTACCAGCGCCGGTTCGGCGGGTATCTCTCGGANCTGGAATACGGNCCCTACCGCTTTCTGCCCAACGCGGTAGAGCAGTTTTTCACCAACGGGGGNAGCACCTGCTACGTCATGCGGGCCGCCCCGGAGGACGCCGCCTGCGCCAAAAGCGCGGAGGGGCCCGTGACAGTGCGGGCCAAGGACCCCGGCGCCTGGGCCAACACCATGCAGGTGTTCTTCACCCGGAGCACCCGGGCCAGGACGCAGATNCTGGACNCCCAGGAGGGNGTGAGCGGCAGGCAGTACCTGTTGAAAAACGCCGCCGGCTTCCGGGTGGGCGACCTGGTCATCTACCGGGGTGAGGACGGCTCCGCCGCCTACCATAAGGTCTCCGCCCTGAACGGTATGCTGGCCTCCTTTGAGGAGGCGCTGCCGGAGGACGCGGTGGACACNGGACTGGTGCCNGTCCGCACCCTGGANGCCTGCGGGGTGGACATGGTGATCCGCTGCGGCGGGCAGGAGGAGAGCTATCCCGGCTGCTCCCTCAACTCCGCGGCCCCCGACTATCTTCTGGCGGCGCTGGAGAANTCCAGCATGGCGGCCATGACGCTGGANNTCCCCGGCCGCGCGGACGACCTGNTGGTCCTGCTGGGCGGAAGCGCCGNNGCGGAGAGCCTGCGNGTNGAGCTGAGCGGCGGATTAAACGGNACCATGGACAGCGTNAACGCCGGNACCTTCAACGGAACNGACCTGGGTCCNGGCAGGCGCTCCGGCATCGAGGCCTTCCAGGAGATCACCGACGTGTCCATTATGGCGGTTCCCGGCGTGACGGACGCCAACGTACAGGCNAANCTGATCGCCCACTGCGAGGGTTTGACCAGCCGGTTCGCCGTGCTGGACGCCCCCCTGGACTGCACCGGCGTGGACCAGCTCAACCGCCACCGCAGCGCCTACGACACCACCTACGCCGCCCTGTACGCCCCCTGGGTNCAGGTCTACGACCCCCTGCTGCGCCGGCCNACCTTCCTCCCCCCCTCCGGGTCCGTCTGCGGCATCTACGCCCGCACGGATATCCAGCGGGGGGTGTTCAAGGCCCCCGCCAACGAGGTCGTCCAGGCCTGCACCGGGCTTTCGGTCAGCTANAACGCGGCGGAGCAGGGCAAGCTCAACCCCAGCGGCGTCAACCTGATCCGGGCCATTCCCGGCCAGGGCATCCGGGTCTGGGGGGCCCGCACCTGNTCCAGCGACGGAAACTGGAANTACGTCAACGTCCGCCGCCTGTTCATCTTCCTGGAGGAATCCATCCGGGCCAACACCGGATGGGTGGTCTTTGAGCCCAACGACGAGGGCCTGTGGTCCCGGGTCCGGGGCACCATCTCCCTGTTTCTGGAAACCCAGCGGCGCATCGGNGCGCTGGCCGGCTCCACGCCGGAGCAGGCCTACTATGTGGACGTGGGCCCCAACACCATGACCCAGGACGACATTCTCAACGGGCGGCTGATCTGCGAGATCGGCGTNGCCCCTGTCCGCCCCGCGGAATTTGTCATCTTCCGCATCACGCAGATCACCCAGGCCGCCACCTGAGCCCGGCCCCATCAACGNTGAGGAGGAAACCATACTATGGCTGACATCATATACCCGTACAAAAAGTACAACTANAAGGTGCTGATTGACCAGTCCGAGGAGGCCGGCTTTTCCGAGGTGTCCTCCCCCGATATCACGGCGGACCCCATCGAGTACCGGGAGGGCAACATGGCCGGCAANACCCCCGGCAAGCAGCCCGGCATTTTGAAATACTCCAACGTGACCCTCAAGCGGGGCACCACGGATTCCCAGGTGTTCTGGGACTGGATCAATGAGATCAAATCCGGCACGGTCACCAGGAAAACCGTGGTGATNACCCTGATGGACGACGAGATGAAGGAGGTGGCCTCCTGGCAGCTGGAAAAGGCGTGGCCCACCAAGTACACCGCNCCCGACTTCAACGCCACCAGCAACGAGATCGCCATTGAGAGCCTGGAGCTGGTGACGGAGGGCATCTCACGGACCGCNTAAAAGGAGGAATACCGAATGGAGCTGCAAACCATGTATCCGTTCCGCCTGCCCAAGGGCTACATCGGCGGGGACGGGACCCTGCACCGGGAGGGCCGGATGCGGCTGGCCACGGCGGGCGACGAGCTCAGCGCCCTGCGGGACCCCCGGGCCAAGGCGGACGAAAGCTGCCTGAACACGCTGATNCTCAGCCGGGTAGTCACTATGCTGGGCACTNTGGAGGAGGTAACGCCGGAGGTCATNGAGGGCCTGTTNATCTCCGACATGGAGTTTCTGCAAAACATGTACGACACCATCAACCGGGCGGAAAAGCCTCAAATCCAGGTGACNTGTCCCCACTGCGGGGAGAANTTTGTGGATANCATAAATTTTCAGGGGGCGGGATGAACCTNCNGCCGCCCAGGGAGCTGTACCGCCAGCTCTCGTTCATCTCGTACTACTTTCACTGGGGCNTNACGGACGTGCTGGNGCTTCCCCACCTGGAGCGGGAAACATTCTGCCGNGAGATCAGCCGGATTAACCGGGAGGCCAACAGCCGGGAGAAAAATCTTTTCGACGTTTGACAGCAAAGGAGCGTGCGCCCTATGGACCCACTGGCCGCCTATACCTTCCGCGTCTGGATCGGGCAGACGGAATACGGCTTTTCCAAGATATCCGGCCTGAGCCGGGAGGCGGAGGCCACCGTCTACCGGGAGGGCGGCCTCAACAACCGGGTTCATGTGCTGCCGGGGATGGTGAAAAATCCCGGCCTCCTTCGCCTGGAGCGGGGGGCCTACGTGGGGAAGAAGTTCCCCTTCTACCTGGCGGGGGAGCGGCTGAGCGAGACCCTTCGCATTGATATCCGGCCCCCCGGAGGTTTCCTGGAAAAGGGAAAGGTCTATGCCCTGACGGGTCTCTGGGTGAAAAAATGGGAAGCTGGTGAGCTGAATGCGCTGCAAAATACGCTCCTTATTGACCAATTCGAGCTCCATTACGATTATCTCTACATTTCGGAATAACCGCGCCGCCCGGCTGTCCGGCGGTATGCGCCGGTCCCTGGCGGGACGGCATGGGCGCGGCGGGTTCTCTCCGGAGCTGGTTTACCGGAGCGCGGTTCCTCCGGCGCGGCCCATCCGGCAGCCCGTTCCGCCAATCATCCACAATACGGTCCACCAGACCGTGGTCCACCTGCACCAGACCACGCGCCGGCATGTGTTCAACCGCTTCACCGCCGCCGGAACCGGAATGGCCGGACTGATTATCCGGCAGACCCCGGAGCGTCCGGCCCCGGAGGACCGCATGGACCCCTCCCGGCCCACCCTGATCGCCAGCAGGCTGCTTCGCCTCCTGTCTACCGAGAGCGCGCAGAAGGCTCTTGTTCCCTATTTCCACAGCATTGTCCGGAACTTTTTGGAGCAGGAGCGGGAGATCTGGCAAAGCC
>JAAVHG010000089.1 GCA_014799855.1 Oscillibacter sp. | reverse complement strand
AGATCCACGGCCTGGGGGGAGGTTTCGGCCGTCACCAGCTCGTAGACGTTCCCATCCTCGCCGAAATAATAGTAGGTGGTGTAAGTAGTGCCCATCAACACAGGGTAGGAAATCCAAAAGCCGTCGTGACCCAAAATGCCCTTGTAACTGCCGATGTTGATCCGCTCCTCGGGCGCGTCGTAGTCGATGGTGAGAAAAACCTGCGTCTGGTAGCTGTTCAGACGGATATCCTCCACACCGGCGTAAAAGCCGCCGTCCTGTCCTTGGTAGACCAGAACCACATGGAACTCATCCAGATCCAAAAAATTGATAATTTGATCCACATTATTGGTCTGACGGATGGTGTTCAGGGCGGCGGGGCGGTCCGCCGCCAGGCCGTCCAGGGGGATAGTGATCTCCGGAGTCTGTGCGGGATAGATGGTATCAATCACAGGCTTTTCCGCGGCGAGGTTGGAAAAGAAGGTATAGCCGCTCTCCGTCTCTTGCAGGGAGACGCACTTGCAGTCGCCGCCGTTTTCGTAGTCCCAATAGTAGAGGCGGATCAGGCCGTCCTTCCGCTCCCCGGCGAAGAGACTGACCTCTCCCCTGGCGTTGGTGTCGCCGCAGAAGTGATAGTAAGCGTCGTATTCCTCCAGGTAGGTAAAATTCTCCAGGCCTACTTGATTGGTGTCCTCCAAAGAGATGCCGCTCCAGTCCTTCACCAGACCCTTCATGGAGTAGGCAGGAATTTTGATCAGGTCCACGCCGGGGTCCTCCCCGTAAGGGGAAGCCTGGGCCGCCGCCTGCCGCTCTTCGGGGGTCACGTCCATATAGCCTCCAACGCCGTTGTAGAACAGCTGGAAGAGGTCTACAGCCGGGGGGCCCTCATAGATGGACAACAGGAACTGGCGGCGGAACTGGGCGAGGGTGGTATCGCCGTTGAAGAATTCCTCGTTGAAGTAGCGCAGCTCCTCCCCCGTCAGAGGGCCGTCGGGGAAGGCGGAATCCTCCTCCGCCGGGGAGCCGGAATCCCTCTTGAAGGAGCGGATGAACCAGTCGTCCCCTTCCTTTTGAACGGTCAGAACACTTCTTGTGCCATCTTTCCGGAAATCATCCCAGAGGCGGACGGTATCCCCCTCCTTCTCCCCGCCTGTGCATCGGAAATATCCGGGGCCGAAGTCGCTGGTGAAGTTGTAGAAGGCGCCGTCATTATAGAAGGGACCATCCACGTAGATGACATCCTCCCATTGGGTGATATCTTCCAAAGTGATGTCCGCGTAGGTTTTCAGCAGGGCGGAAACGTCCTTAGCCAGGTAGCGGTGAACGGGGACAGGCATATCGGACAAGCTCTCCGGAGCTTCTCCCCAATAGAGAGCAAACCAGGGATTGGCCTTGAGCTGCTCCCACTCCACGGAGTCCTCCTCGGTCAGCGTTGTTCCAAGGGGACAGTAGCGGAGAAATTCCCCCAAACGAATCTCCGACGGATCGTCGTAATAACTGGTGAAAAAGCAACAGATCTGCAAGAGCTGGTCAAAATTTTCACTATCCAAATCAATCACGGAATCCGTACCCGACAGGCAGATTGCCTCGTTGGCCCGCCGGATCTCCGCCTGGGTCAGGGGCACAGGATTCCCGGCGGAGGAGAATGGAGCGGTAAAGGTGGCGGCGCAGACCACCCCTGTCAGGGCCAGAGCCGCCAGCAGGGCAATGCCCACGGTCTTCCGGTTCTCGGCGATGCGGGTAATGCGGTCCTTCAACTGCTTCTTCCCCGCCGTCATAGTGGTGGCGGTCAGCAGGGGACTGCCAGGAGTTTTCCGCACGGGGATCAGGGACAGGAGCGTCCGCCCGTAGGGGATTCTCTCCGCCTCGCCAAGGCGCTTCAGGGCACCCTCATCGCAGGCCAGCTCGCAGTCGGCCTTGGAGGCCAGGGCCGCCGCCCAAACCAGGGGGTTGAACCAGTACGCCGCCAGACACACGCACCGGAGAAGGGACCACAGGGGGTCGCCGTGGCGGCCATGGGTTTCCTCATGGGCCAGGACGTGGCGGAGGGTATCCGGGTTGGCGGCGGAGGCGGGAGTCAGATACACAGCGGGCCGGAACAGGCCAAAGAGACAGGGGGAGGTCAGTCCCTCCTCCACCAGATACACCGGGTATCTGGCTCCGTCTACCGTGTAAGGCTTTCTAACCTTACACAGATTGCGCCAGAAGCGGAAATTGGCTGTCAGCATCCAAATGGCCATCAGCGTGGCCCCCGCGCCCCAGGTCAGAAGCAGGGCCTCCTGCAAAGACAGGGCGTAGGAGGTCATGACGGGGGTCTCCCCCTTCTCCCCGGTCACTTGAGTGTAGCGGCCCTCCACGGGCAGGACCACCACAGGCTCCGTGGGGGCGTTGCTGGCAAACAGCACATCCTGTCTCTGCACCGGAAGAACGTAGATTGGCCGCTCCTCCAACTGCCGGGTGATGGTCCGCTGCACCGGCTGGGCGGCGGTGAGGACGTTGTGATCCACCGCCGGAAGGTTCACGGGAACCAGCAGCCGCAGAAGCACCAGCCCCCACAGGGCGTATTGCAGGCGGCGGGAGATGGTCTTCCGAAACACCCGCCGCAGGGCCAGCAAGGCCAGTATCAATACTGAAGACGTCAGCAGAATCTCTTTCATGGTTCCTCTCCTCCCGCTTTTTCCAAAATGGCCGACAACTCCGCAATGTCCGTCTCCGTCAGGCGGCGGCTTTCCACCATGGCGCTCATCATCAGGCCCAGACTGCCGCCGTAGACCTTGCCGAGAAAGCTCTCGGTTTCTGCCCGGGCGGCGTCCTCCTGGGGAAGACAGGGAAAGTACCGCTTGGCCCGGTCCCCTTCCTCATGGCGGACGGCCCCCTTGGCCTCCAAACGGCTCAGCATGGTAATAATGGTGTTTTTNCTCCACCCGGTCTCCCCTTTCAGCTCCGCCGTCAGCTCTGTAATGGTACGGGGGCTTTCGGCCCACAGGCGGTTCATCAGCTTCCATTCGCTGTCGGATAAATTCACTCCCATGGAAATCTCCTCCTTCNNTCCCGGCCAAAGGGCCAGTNTGGTATACAGNNGTCTACCATCAAGATAGCAGAGTGGTAGACATTTGTCAACCAAAAAAATNATGACAATTTGGAAACAGGAAATTCCCTGAAAAAACCAGGGAAAGGCGCNATGTCCTTTCCCTGGGAAATTNTGTCCAATTTATTGGCTAAATTGTCCGCCATAATAGCATNNAATCGGAAAANTCTCCGGCCATCTCNCCCNTGTCCANCAGNTAGGACAGATAGGAGCGGATGGTGCTGCCCACCAGAACATACTGGTTGAAATCCATNGCCAGCTGATANTGGCGGAAAATCCGCTGTAAAACCGCCTCGAAGCACATGGGCTCCCGGCAGATTTCCAGCAGAAGGCCGCAGATTTCCAGCACCTTGGCCCGGTTCAGCTCCGCCAGGGGCCGGATATCCTCCGCCGNATCGGCGTGGGCGGGGATNAAGAGAGAGCCCTCCAGGGCGCAGATNTTGTCCAGAGTCTCTAAGTAGGCGGCCACGTCGTAGATGAAATTCACGTGGTATTTTTCCACAATATTGGCCCCGGAAAGGCAGTCCGCCAGAAACCAGACNCCGTCCTCCGTCCGGAAGCCGCACATNTCNAAGAAGTGGCCCGGCAAAGGCAGCATTTGGAGGCCCGCCGGGAGATTGTCCTCCGNCAGCGGACAGCAATCACTGGGCTGGGCCAGGAGGAATTTATTCCGCAGAGGCTTCGCCGGATATCCGCCGTACAAAAAAGCCGGCTCCAGAATGGGATGGCTGGTGATGGCGGCNTCGATTCCCGGNGCGAAGGCGGGCGCTCCCAGCCGCTGCTGCAAAAGGGCGTTGCCGCCGTTGTGGTCGGCGTTGGCGTGGGTGTTCAAAATCGCCGTCAGGGTCCAGTTNTGGGNCTGGAGNATTTTTTGCAGCTTCTTCCCCGCGTCCTTGNCNCCGCCGCTGTCGATNAGGACGNCGGTATCCCCCTCCGGGTTCCAAATGCCCATTTTGGCGGGNCACTGGACNTANTAGGTGCGGCTTCCCGCCTGAATCAGCTCGTACATAAGGTGTCTCCTTTCTTATTGGGCCGCCAGAACCAGGTTGCGGTCCGTGATGAAGTTGGCGGCGCTGTACAGCACCNCGATTTGGCCGATCCCGTTCTCCTCCGCGTATTGGGCTGGAGANCCCCGGTANTAGCGGAGATCCANCAAGTGGACCTCCTCGAAATGCTGGGCCAGGAAGGGGGCCANAGCGTCGGCGTAGGANTCCCGGAGCGCCAGCAGCTTCCCNGTNCCCGCCTGGTTCCGGATGACGCAGAGGGGCTGNTTTCCCCCTAAAAAGGCGGCGTATTTGTCCTTATCGCCCANACGGGGAAAATCGTACAAGGACGACTCTTTCGGCGTCCCATCCCGCCAGGAGGTAACGGAGAGGCCATCCTCNTCCGCCCAGAACTCAATAGTATCCGGCNTCAGCCAGTGGATACCGGACTGAGAATACAGAGTNCCGCAAAACTGGTTGGACAGCGGATAGATTTTGCGCTCAAACTCACCGGGTCCCAAGANCTCCTCCCCCCGGCCAAGGGCTTCCATCAGGGCGGCNTAGCCGTAATAGGCNCCCAGGGTGGTCCAGTGGTGGTCGGTGCGGTAGAAGATGTCCTCGCCGGCACGGGCNGCCAGGGCGGCGTAAAGATCCGCCGTGGGGAGNCCGGTNTNCTCCGCCGCGTTTTGCAGGATGGTCTGGTCCCAGCTCTCCGCTCCGGCGGGAAGGCGGTCCCGCCAGATCTCCGCCGCCGTGGGGATAANGGCCAGNGTNACCGNNNCGNCGGCCTGTTCNNCCAGGGNNTGNANATAGGANAGGTTTTTTTCCATCTGGCCCTCCGGCGGCGGGTCCACCCTGGCAATCAGACGGTCGCCGCAGAGGTACACGCCNTGGAAGTCCCGCTTCCCCAAAAGCTGNTCCATCCTGGCNCGGAGGCCCGTCCACTGGTCCCGGAGGGGNAATTGGTCGGCGAAATACTCCTCTACCTCCTGGGTGAACTCCCCGTTTTTCAGGCTTTCCCAGGAAAAGTCCGGCCACTGGGCCAGCGTCCGGTTCTCCACCGGGGACCGGTCCCGGTCCGGCAGGACCAGATGCCACGCCAGAAGCCCCGTCAAAAAGAGGCAGAACAGGGCGGTGATCAGGCGGCTGTGAAATTTTTCCACGGCAAACCCGCCTCCTCTTGTCAAAATCGAAAATACAAAAAGGGGTTATAGCTGCCGTCCACCAGATAGGCGGTGGAGGCAATGAGGCCCAGAAGCAGCAGCAGGGCTTCCAGCGTCCGCCGGGCCCCGTCCGGCAGGCTGGCCCAAACCCGCTTCCCCAAGGGCGTGGAGGCCAGAATCAGAATCAGGAACGTCAGGCCAAAGCTGCGGAGATAGTAGCCGTCAGCGGCGCTCCACAGCCCGTTTTTCCCCAGGCAGGCGGCGAAATACCGGCCCAGATCTGCCAGATCCTCTATGGCGAAAATCCCCCATCCCGCAAAGACCACCAGCAGGGTATATCCGTGCTTCAGCCAGACGGGGGTCCGGGTCAGGGCTTCCCGAAGAACGTATTTTTCCAGAATCAGCCACCCGGCGAAATACAGCCCCCACAGGATGAAGTTCCAGCTGGCCCCGTGCCAAAAGCCGGTGCAGAACCAGACAATCAGGATGTTACGGACCGTCCTCCCCTCCCCGCGGCGGCTGCCCCCCAGGGGAATGTAGAGGTACTCCCGGAACCAACTGGTGAGGGACATATGCCACCGCCGCCAGAACTCCGTCACGGAGGCGGAGAGATAGGGGTAGTCAAAATTCTCCGGAAAGCGGAAGCCGAACATCCGGCCCAGGCCGATGGCCATGTCGGAATAGCCGGAGAAGTCGAAGTAGATTTGAAACCCATAGGCCAGGAGGCCCATCCAGCCGCCCAGGGCTGTCAGGGTCCCCCCCTGCCCGGCCGCCAGCTCCGCCTCCCACAGCTGGCCAATGGCGTTGGCCAGCAGCACCTTTTTCCCCAGGCCCACGGTGAACCGCAGCGCCCCCTGGGAAAAGCCCTCTGTGGAGTGGACCCGGCAGTTCAGCTCCGCCGCCACGGTCTTGTACTTGACGATGGGCCCGGCAATCAGCTGGGGGAACATGGTGACAAAGGCCCCGAAGGCTACGATGTTCCGCTGGACCGGGGCGTCATTCCGGTAGACGTCGATGGTGTAGCTCATGGTTTGGAAAGTAAAAAAGGAAATGCCGATAGGCAGGGGTATCCCCAGCTGGGGCAGGCTCACCCCGGGCAGAAGGGAGAGGTTGGCCGCCAGGAAGTCCCAGTATTTGAAAAAGCCCAGAAGCAGCAGATTGAAGATCACCGACTCCGCCACAAACCACCGGGCCAGCGCGTCCCGGTCCCGGTACTTCTCCACCAGCATCCCGTGGGTGTAGTCGATGAGGATGGAGAGGATCATTATAATAATGTAGACCGGCTCCCCCCAGCCGTAAAAAAACAGGCTCACCGCCAGAAGGACCAGATTCCGGCACCGGAGCGGCGCGATAAAGTACAGGGGCAGCGTTACCGCAAGATAGGCGAATAAAAAGGTCAGGCTGCTGAACCGCACGGCGCCACGCTCCTCTCCAATGTCCAAAAATAGGGAAACCAGCCGCGGCAAATGCCGCGGCTGTTCATAGGCTGATGCTTATTGGAAAGCCTGGTTGAAGATCTCCTCCACCTGGCTCTGGATGCCGTTCACCGCCAGGAGGGCCACATAGTTCCCCTGCCGCTGGATGGAGCTCCGCTTCCAGGACTCGATATTCTCCGGATACCAGGCGCCGCCGGGGTTCTCGTCGTCGCCAACCTGATAGTCAATCCGGGCCTGGAGAATCTCCACGACCTTGTCCGCGTCCTCTTCCGTCTCGCACTCCGCCAGCACCATTTCGCAGGCCACGGCGGACATCATGGGAGTCTTGGCAATCAGCTGCTTGAAGGTAATATCGCTGAGGCCGGGATAATACTCGTCCAGCATGGTTCCCTCAATATTCACCAAATAAGTCTCCGGCAGCTCCCCGGCCTCTTCCTCCAAGGCTTCAAACATAGCGTCGAACACCTCGGTCAGATTCACCGTCTTGGGCTCGNCCTCCGGTTCTTTCCCNCCTCCGCAGGCGGTCAGAAGGCTGGCNGTCATCAGCACCGTCAAGGCCAGGGTCGTCCATTTCTTCACGTTCTTCAANGGTTTCATGGGTTCGTTTCCTCCTAATCTATGGTTCTCTCTTTTGACGAAGGCTTTGGGAAAAGGCTCCCGCAAAGCTCCGCAGCATACGGTATCGTTCAGGAAACCGGACGGGCAGATTCCACGCCGCCGGGGCAGACACACTCTAGTATGCCCGGATTGGTGAAAAATTTCCGAAAAAGCCGCCGTCCCCGCCCCNTTTGGCGGGCCGGACCCTTCCGGCCCGGAGGCTTTTCCTCTCTCTTCCGCTTTCTCGTTTCCTCTCCTTGCTTTTATACAGGAATCGTGCTATAATTTCAATATCAATTCCGTAACAATTTGGTAAAAACTTTGATTCTTTTAGAAAGAGCAGGTGAAGCCCTATGTACAGCTTCCGCAACGACTACAGCGAAGGCGCTCATCCCAAGGTACTCCAAGCCCTGATGGACGCCAATCTCACCCAGACCGTGGGCTACGGCCAGGACCCCTTCTGCCTCGAAGCCGCCGAAACCATTAAAACCCTCTGTAACGCCCCGGAGGCCGCCGTCCACTTCCTGGTGGGCGGCACCCANACCAATCTGACCCTCATCGGCGGNCTGCTNCGGCCCTATCAGGCGGTGGTTTCCGCCCACACCGGCCATGTCAACGTCCACGAGACCGGGGCCATCGAGGCCACAGGCCACAAGGTCTGCGCCGTTCCCTCCCCCGACGGGAAGCTGACCCCCGCGCTGGTGGAGTCCGTGCTGGCGGGCCATGGGAACGAGCATATGGTGGCCCCCCGGCTGGTCTATGTGTCCGACACAACGGANATCGGCACCGTCTACACCAAGGCGGAGCTGACGGCCCTGCGGCGCTGCTGCGACGAACACGGCCTCCTTCTCTATCTGGACGGCGCCCGTCTGGGCTGCGCCCTCACCTCCCCGGAAAACGACATGACCCTGGCCGACGTAGCCGCCCTGACGGANGCGTTCACCATCGGCGGCACGAAAAACGGCGCGCTCTTNGGCGAGGCGCTGGTGCTGAAGGGAAACCACCCCCACTTCCGCTGGCACATGAAGCAGCGGGGAGCCATGCTGGCCAAGGGACGGCTGCTGGGCATNCAGTTCCAGGCCCTTCTGGCGGACAATCTGTACTTTGATCTGGCCCGCCATGCCAACGANCTGGCCTTCCGCCTCCGGGACGGNGTNGCCGCCCTGGGGTATCCCTTCCCGGTGNCCTCCCCNTCCAACCAGCANTTCCCGGTGGTGCCCAACGCGGTCATGGACAAGCTCCGGTCTATGGGCTATGAGTTCGAGGTGGAGCGNCCGGTGGANGAGACNCATACCTGCATCCGCTTCGTCACCAGCTGGGCGACNCCNCAGGAGGCGGTGGAACGGTTNTTGGAGGATCTGGCTAAGCTATGATCGGACTGGGCACCATCGTCAACGCCGGGGCCATTGTGGCCGGGGGCCTGGCGGGACTGGTATGCAGGCGGNTTTTGCAGGANCGGTATCAGGAAACCATTATNAAAGCCATGGGCTTCGCCATTATCGTTATGGCCCTGGGCAGTACATTATCCCAAATGCTGGTGGTGCGGGTTTCCCCGGCGGCGGAGGGAATCGCCGCCAGCCTGGACACCCAGGGGACCATGATGATGATTCTCTCCCTGGCCCTGGGCGCGCTTCTGGGTGAGCTGATCAATTTGGAACANGGGTTNGCCCGCTTCGGCGGNTGGCTCCGGGACAGGACCGGCAACCAGGGGGACGGGCGGTTTATNGACGCCTTTGTCTCCGCCTCCCTCACCGTCTGCGTAGGGGCCATGGCGATTNTGGGCGCTATCCAGGACGGCGTAAGCGGCGACCACGGCACNCTCTTTGCCAAAGCGGTCCTGGATCTGGTGATCATTATGATGATGACCGCNTCCCTGGGCAAGGGCTGCNTCTTCTCCGCTATACCTGTGGCNGTCCTGCAAGGAACCGTGACCCTGCTGGCCAGAACCGCCGCGCCTCTGATGACCGGGGCCGCTGTCAGCAACCTGGCCCTGGTGGGCAACGTGCTGATTCTCTGCGTAGGCGTCAATCTCATCTGGCCCAAAACCATCCGGGTNGCCAACGTCCTCCCGGCGGTNGTTGTCGCCGTGCTGTTTGCCTGTTTCTAATTCACCATACCCGCGCCGCCCTCCGGAATGCTCCGGAGGGCGTTTTTTCATGGAATCTCATGGAAATAGAAATTTTGTTCGATTTCCNCTTGACAAGAACATTTGTTCGAGTTACAATACATCCAGAACAAAAGTTCGAAAAAGGAGGAACTTTCCATGACAGGCTGGAATTTTATCTTTATTTTGGTGGCGGTCTGCACCATGACCNCNCANCTGTTCCACGTTTTNGACGCCATGGAGCGCCCCGCCCGGTGACGGCCCTATGGACGTGCTGGACAAGCTGACCATTTTGACGGACGCCGCCAAATACGACGCCGCCTGCACCTCCAGCGGCGGAAACCGGAAGGCCAAGGCGGGATATATCGGCAACACCTCNACTTCCGTGGCCGGGTGNTGCCACACCTTCTCCGCNGATGGCCGGTGCGTGACGCTGCTGAAGGTGCTGNTNACCAACCGCTGCGTCTACGACTGCAAATACTGCGTCAACCGCCGCAGCAACGACACCCGGCGGGCGGCCTTCACCCCGGAGGAGCTGGCGGATCTCACGATCCAGTTCTACCGGAGGAATTATATTGAGGGGCTGTTTTTGTCCTCCGGTGTATTCCGCAGTCCGGACTACACCACGGAGCTGATGATCCGCTGTCTGCGGCTCCTCCGGGAGCAGTACCGCTTCAANGGCTACATCCACGCCAAGGCCATCCCCGGCGCGTCCCCGGANCTGGTGGAACAGCTGGGATTTTTGGCGGACCGGCTCAGCGTCAACATTGAGCTGCCCTCCGAGGCGGGCCTGAAAACTCTGGCCCCTGAGAAGACCAAGAGGGCCATTCTTGCTCCTATGCGGCAGATTCAGCTGCGGGGCCGCCAGAGCAAGGAAGAACTGGTAAAATTCCGGCACGCCCCCAAATTCGCCCCCGCCGGACAGAGTACCCAGCTNATNGTGGGNGCCACGNNGGACACGGATTTNCACATTCTCCGNCTGACNCAGGGNCTGTANGACCGNTACNGNCTGAAACGGGTATTCTACTCCGCCTATGTGCCGGTAGTGGAACACGCCCTCCTGCCAGCCAAGGACGTAAAGCCTCCCCTTCTCCGGGAGCACCGCCTCTATCAAGCGGACTGGTTGCTGCGGTTTTACGGCTTCCGGGCGGAAGAGCTTCTGGACGAGGGAGCCCCGGACTTTGATCCCCGGGTTGATCCCAAATGCAGCTGGGCCTTGAACCACCTGAACTTTTTCCCGGTGGAGGTAAACCGGGCGGACTACGAAACCCTCCTCCGCGTCCCTGGCGTGGGAGTCATCTCCGCCAAACGGATTACAGCGGCCCGGCGAACCGGACCGCTGCGTATTGATGAGCTTCCCAAAATGGGGGTGGTGATGAAGCGGGCCCAGTATTTTCTTACGGCCTCCGGCAAAATCGCCGAGGGCCTCCGCTTCACCCCGGACAGCCTGCTTCGGGGCCTGATTGCCGCCGAAGCGGCGGCCCTGCCCCAGCCGCAGATGGAGCAGCTTTCCCTGTTCGATTCCGCCGGCTAGACATCCTCTCTTACCCACAGACAAGGAGCATCCTTATGACCGATCTGGTTTATTTATACGACGGCAGCTTCGAGGGCTTCCTCTGCTGCATCTTTGAAAGCTACGCCAACCGGGAAACCCCCACCGTCATCTGTTCGGAGGAGAACTATCTCCCTACCCTGTTCGCTGTGCGGACCATCCCAGCAAACCAGGAACACGCCCTGCGGGTCTACAAAAAAATTGTAAAGCTGTTTCCCTATACAGCCGAACTGCTGCAAAAGGGATACCTGACCTGCTACCCGGAAAAAGAAGAGGCCATGTACCGCATGGTGGTGAAGCTCCTGCGGCATGGGCCGGAGTTTCTCCGAAACCGGGCCGACGAGGCGCTGTACCCGGTGGTCAAGGCGGTCCGCCATTTGGAGGGGGAGGCCCATCTATTGAAGGGCTTCACCCGTTTTTCCGATCTGGGCGGTGTGCTGGGAGGCGAAATCGCCCCCAAAAACCGGGTTCTGCCTCTTCTGCGGGGACATTTTTCCGCCCGGTATCGAAACGAAGCCTTTTTCCTCTATGACCGAACCCACCATGAGGCGCTGTTTTATGCCGCCGGAAAGGCCGCTATCCGCCCCTTGGAGGACTTCCAAATGGCCCCGCCGGACGAGGCGGAGGCTAATTACCGCCTGCTCTGGAAGCGGTTCTACGACACTATTGCCATCAAAGAGCGCTACAACCCCAAATGCCGGCAGACCCATATGCCCAAGCGGTACTGGGGGCTTATGACGGAGTTTCAGGAAGAGCCGTATTTCACGGCCCGACGCTCTCCCGAAGCCGTTTCAGGCCCCGGCGCTCCAACCGGGATACCTGCACCTGGGATACTCCCAGAATCCGCGCCGTCCGCTCCTGGGTCAGGCCCTTAAAATACCGGAGCAGGATGGTCATCCGTTCCTTTTCCGGCAGCTGGTCGATGGCCTCCCGCAGAGCGATGCGCTCCACTAGGCTGTCCTCCGGCGCCTCCGTACCCAAGACGCCCTCCAGTGTCAGGCCGTCTCCGGTCTCCTGCTGCAACGACTCCGGGGCGTCGGT
>JAAVHG010000088.1 GCA_014799855.1 Oscillibacter sp. | reverse complement strand
TCGGCAGTAAAATGCCGGCGGAACGTTCCATATGTGCTCTCTCCTTTATCCAAATGGGTTTGATGCTATTATTTTAGGGCTGAAACGCGGGGATGTCAAGACTTTTAGACGGGTTCCTTAGAGCGTGACAATACCGCTTCCACTATTAGAGTTGACGCGTTTTTTCGGGTTCGTGGATGGAATGCTTTTACGCTCTTGCGCAATTTTGGCTGATTCTGTATAATAGAGTGCGTAGACAGGAGGAAGACTTATGTATTATTATGCCGTAGAAAATCAATTGGCCGTTTCATTTTTGCCGGATCTTCCTTTCACTCGGGCGGAGGAGGGCGCGCCCTCCTTGTTTTTGACGGCGCTGAGTCCCCAGGACCGGGCCGCTTGGCATTTGACGGACCCCCGGCAGATTTCCGGGCCTCAGGACGTGCGGTTTTTGGACCCTAGCCGTCTGGGTGCGGTTCCCCCTCTGCCGGAGGCGGTGGAGAAGGCCATCGGCCGGGGAGAGGTCCAGGCGGTAAACACCGCCCATCCCGGTTGGCGGCGGGCCGTAGAGTTCTGCCGGAGGGGCGGCAGGAAAAAGCGGGTGCATCTTCTTGCGGCGGGGGACGTGGGAGGGACCCTGCTGACGGCCTTGAAGCTCTTGGGCCGGGAGGAGATCTCCGCCCTGGGCATCTACGACATCAACGAAAAAGCCGCCGCCCGCTGGGAGGCGGAGCTGGGGCAGATCGCTTGGCCCTGGGACTATGGGGCTCTGCCGGANGCGGAGCTTTTGGCGGAGGAGGATCTATTCCNNTGNGACGTGTTNCTCTTCGCCGCNACCAAGGCTGTGCCGCCTNTGGGAAGCGGAGTTTCCGANGTGCGGATGGCNCAATTGNCCGCNAACCGTCCNATTGTGGAGCTGTACGCAAAAAAAGCCCGGGAGGNGGGCTTTCGGGGNCTTTTCATCGTCCTCAGCGACCCNGTNGANCCTCTCTGCCGGGCGGCGTGGCTGGCCTCCAACCGGGATGAAACGGGCCGTTGGGACGGCCTTGGCCTCCTTCCGGAGCAGATCCAGGGCTTCGGCCTGGGGGTGATGAACGCCCGCGCGGCCTATTTTGCCAANAAAGATGATGAATTTTCNTTATTTTTAACAGAGGGCCGGTCCTTCGGCCCCCATGGCCGGGGGTTGGTNATCGCNAATTCNGTGGAGCGTTACCAGGACAGCCTCTCCCAAGCCCTGACGGAGCGGGTNNTGACGGCCAATCTCCGTGTTCGGGACCTGGGCTTCAAGCCCTTCGTGGCCCCCGCTGTGTCCTCCGGNGCNATGCAGNTGCTGNTGACNCTCCGGGGNGNGTGGCANTGNGGNNCNGTGTGCCTGGGGGGCGTNTGGTTCGGCGTGCGGAACCGCTTCACGCCCCAGGGGCTGGAAACGGAGGCCATGGCCCTGCCGGAGGNGTTGTTCCGGCGGCTCCAAGAGACGGAAGNNCTGCTNCGGGGGAATATTACTNCCGAGCTTGAAGANCGGAAGTAATATTTGCCATGTTTTGCGGTTGCCGCGCTCAGCGGCCAGCAAAACGGCGGACATCAAACCGGATTATTCCTGTTTTTACTCAGGAAATAATCCCTGAGAGGAGGGAGGCCCTTTGTCCGGCGAATTGACTGTTATTGTCCCCGGCCCCATACACGAGCGGATGGAGGAGACCTTGGAGGCCGCCCTACAGGGAAAAGCCGCCCGCAGGGCCTCCTTTTTGACGGATTCCCTACAGGGGCGGCGGCTGTTGTTCGCCGTCTCTCTGCCGGAAAGCGGTGTAAATCATGGCTTTTTGGAGATTTTGGCCCACCTCCGGACCCATCCCGGCTGTCTCAGCGGCAGCGTGGGAGGAATCCTGGTGGACGGCGGGCCGCTGTACACCAAATCCGCCGGGCGGGATCTGGCATTGGCGGCCAGCCTTGCCGGGTGCGCCTTCCCTGGCCGTCCCCTGGTGGAGGGGACGGGGGATCTGCGGAATTTCGCTGTCCAGGCCAAAAACGCCGGATGCGGCCTGGAGGAAGCCTACCGTCTGGCGGCGGNAGACCTGACGGACCGGGTACTGGCCTTCTCGCCGCCCCGGCGGAAGCGGCCCCGGCTTTTGGCCCTCCATGCCTCCAGCCATGCCACCTCTAATACCCTGGCCCTTTGGTCCTGGTGCCGGGAACGGCTGGAGGATCGGTGCGACATTCGGGAAATCGGCCTGCGGAACGGCACGGTGGCGGACTGCGCCGGATGCCCCTACACCGCCTGCCTCCACTTTGGGGAGCGGGAGGACTGCTTTTACGGCGGCGTCATGGTGGAGGAGGTCTATCCCGCCATCCGGGAGGCGGACGCGGTGGTTCTCCTCTGTCCCAACTATAACGACGCCCTTTCCGCCAACCTCACCGCCGCCATCAACCGCCTGACGGCCCTCTACCGGGCGGCGCCGTTCACCGGAACGGCGGTGTTTGCCATTGTGGTTTCCGGCTACTCCGGCGGCGATATTGTGGCCAGTCAGGTGGTTTCCGCCATGAACATGAACAAGGGCTTTTGGCTGCCGCCGGGATTTGCCCTTCTGGAAACCGCCAACGACGCCGGGTCCGCCATGGCCCTGCCGGGTATCCGGGACCGGCTGGCCCGGTTCACCGAAAATCTTCTGGCGCAGATCTGCGGATAGGGGTATACATATTGTAAAGAGAGACGGTCCGCCAAATCCGGCAGGCCGTCTCTACTGGTTTACATAAAATCAGATCATTTTCTCCAGTCCGGGCTGAAATAGCAGACCGGGCACTCATAGCCCCGCCAAACNAACATGCGCATAGTTTCNCTGCGCCGATTGACCAGCCTNCCGCAGCAGGGACAGCGGCAGAACAGCAGAAATGCGCANAATTGATCCACTACCAGCAGGACAAGGGCCGACCACATCAGCGGCGTACTATTTTTGAAATAGCCAATNGCCATCACGAGAAGNAACAGCAAAAACCCCGCGTCCACCAGCCGCGCCCTNCGGCAGAACCGGCGGNCGATTTTGGTCATTTCCTCCGNGGACAGATCCCGATGGGGAGCGGCGTTGGGAAAGAATTGGCCGTTCATTGNTGCNCTCCTTTTCNGTGGGAGCTATTTGTGGTAACGGCTCCCGGCGTTGATCTGATAGGCCCGGTAAATCTGCTCCAGAAGCATCACCCGGGCNANGTGGTGGGGNAAGGTCATNGGGGACATGGAGAGGGTNGCCCCAGCCTCCGCNTTGATGGACTCNTGGAGGCCGAANGAGCCGCCGATNAGAAATACCAGCCGTTTTTCCGTCCGGTTGGNCCANGCGGCCATCAAATGGGCCAGCTCTTCACTGGANCGTTGTCTCCCCTCCACGCACAAAGCNACCAGATGGGAGGCGGGCGGCAGNTTTNCCCGAATGGCCTCCGCNTCNCGCAGAAGCGCCGCCTCAATCTGGGCAGGAGAGGGGTCCTGGGGAAGCCGCTCCTCCGGCAGNTCCACCAGGTCCAGCTTNCAAAAGCGGNTCAGGCGCTTGACGTATTCCGCCGCGGCGTCTATGTAAAATTTCTCNTTTAATTTCCCCACACAAATCAGNGTGATTCTCTGCATACCGCCCTCCCCAGCANATGGGCNTCTCCCAGCTCATCCCTGGGCGCNACCGATAGTTCAGGAGACAGTCCCGCCGCCGAGAGGGCCGTNTCCACAGCCCGGAGGGCCATGGCGGGGGTATTATTCTCCCGGCTTAGATGCGCTANAACCAGCTTTTTTNCCCCGTTTTCCGCCAAAACCACNGCAAAACGGGCGGCNTCCNCGTTGGANAGNTGGCCCTGGGGTCCTAANATCCGCCGCTTGAGATAGTAGGGGTACGGCCCGCTTTNCAGCGTCTCCACATCGTGGTTGGNTTCCAACACCGCAAGNTCCACGCCGGGGAGAACCGCCGCGGCCTCGTCTGTGACATACCCCGTGTCCGTGAGAACGCCCACCGAACCGTCGGGACCGTCGAAGCGGTANCCGCAGGAGCCGGCGGCGTCGTGGGAGGTGGGAAAGGCAGTAATTTGGCACCCGGCAAGTGTGACAGGACTTTCCAAAGGAAGCGGATGGAAGCCGCAGAGACTGTCCATATANGGAAGACAATCCANNGTTTCCGCCGTGGCGTACACCGGCAGGGGAAGGGTTTTCAGCANNGTCTTTAATCCGCTNACNTGNTCGCTGTGGGTGTGGGTGAGAAAGAGGCCGTCCAGCCGGGGCACGCCCACNGCNTGCAGGCGCTGGCGGATTTTCCGGCAGGANATNCCNGCGTCNACCAGAAAATGGGNGCCGGACATAGAAATCACCAGGGCGTTCCCAGAGGAGCCGCTGGCTAAAGTATACAGGGTGGTCAAGGAAGCGCCTCCTTTCNCNGTCNGGGNCGAGTCCGCAAAAATGCCCGGGCGGAGGATGCNGGCGGAACCGCCGTCTCCGTCACGGGCAGAACAGGTTTACCATAATCTNCCGCNCCAAANAAGAACGGCAGANNGTTCCAAAAACCGGAAANCGCATTTAGGGGANAATACGCGGCTCAGNGNGAGCCGCTCAATCCCNGTTCTCCGCCCCAGGCGGAGAACGTATTTATGACCGNACCCTCCGCGGAAAACTTCGCTCCNCAGGGTNAATACANAGCGTAATCAGCCGTATGCGGCGTGCATTCCGGCTCCNTCCGGCTCATCAATGGACCGGATATCCGCCCCCAANGCCCGGAACTTGGCNACGATATCCTCGTAGCCNCGCTCAATATATTGGACACAGCTGATCTCACTGCTGCCATGGGCCGCCAGAGCCGCAATAACCAGAGCCGCCCCTGCCCGCAAATCGCAGGCNTGNATGGGCGCGCCNGTGAGATGGTCAACNCCTTGGACTACGGCGGTTTTCTCGTCCACCTGAATNGCCGCGCCCATGCGCTTGAGCTCGTCCACATAGCGGTAGCGGTTGTTCCAGACNCTCTCCGTCACCAGGGAGGTGCCNTCCGCCAGGGACAGCACGGTGGTGATCTGGGGCTGCATATCCGTGGGAAAACCGGGGTAAGGCATGGTTTTTACNTTGGCNTTNTGCAGGGGGCCGTTCCGGCGGACCAGNAGGGTGTCTTCGTTTTCCTCTACNTCTACGCCCATTTCCACCAGCTTGGCGGTGATGCAGTCCATATGCTTGGGGATGATGTTTTTGATCAAAATCTGTCCGCCNGTGGCGGCTACAGCGGCCATATAGGTGCCNGCCTCAATCTGATCGGGAATAATGGCGTAGCTGCCGCCCCGGAGGTGTTCCACGCCCCGNATCTTGATGGTGTCCGTGCCGGCACCCCGGATATTGGCCCCCATGGAGTTCAGGAAGTTNGCCAAATCCACNATATGGGGNTCCTTGGCGGCGTTTTCGATCACGGTNTTGCCGTCGGCCATGGCGGCGGCCATCATNATGTTCATGGTAGCGCCTACGGATACCACGTCCAGGTAGACGTGCGCGCCTTTCAGACGGCCGTTTGCCGCGGAGGCCCGNACAAAGCCGCCCTCCACCACCACCTTNGCTCCCAGGGTGGTAAAGCCCTTCACATGCTGATCAATGGGCCGAACGCCGAAATTGCAGCCTCCGGGCATNGCNACNTCCGCCCGGCCGAAGCGGCCCAGCAGAGCGCCGATATAGTAGGTGGAAGCCCGGATGCGGCGGGCCAGCTCGTAGGAGGTTTTGGTGGAGTGAATGCGGCTGCAATCCANCTCCACGGTGTGGCGGTTNACNACCCGGATCTGCGCTCCCAGCTGCTCCAAAATCTGAAGGCACAGNGTCACGTCGGAAATNTGGGGCAGGTTTTCAATNCGGCACACGCCGTCCACCATCAGGGCGGCGGGAATAATGGCGACGGCGGCGTTTTTCGCGCCGCTGATTTCAACCTCGCCAAACAGGGGCTTTCCACCCTGNACAATATATTTAGTCAACATATGACCCTCTTTTCAAGGATTTTCTTTGGAGCGGCAAACCGTCTGAAAACAGTTTGCCCGCATGACGCCGCTTCATACAGCGGAAAAGAAACCNNCAGGCAGAATTTTCATTGCCTGCGGGAAAAATCAACAAGAAAATCGCGCTCCGCGCCTCTTTGGCGGGAGNGAGCGGCCATAAGGACTACAGCCGCATAGCGGTATTGTACCATATCCTTTCCGGAAATGCAAACCTTTCTCACCGTTTTTTTGCAAAAAGTGAAAGGGAAGGCAGAATAGGCGGTGAANNNCTGGATCAAGANANTAAAAATNGATAATATTGGAAATTTTGGNGTTGGACAGNGGNTGNTTCCAGCGGACTNCCGCATGGTTCATTCCAAAAAAGGAACNGCGTGCCGGAGGCACACCGTTCTCTTATTCCTGACTCACCGCGCCAGTGAAGCAGTTTACATAATAATTTACCGTATCTGTTGTCAGACACCAGGAGGGGACCAGGGCCATGGGGGAGGCGGCGGTACTTTGGAATTCGTAGCAAAGGCTCATTCCGGTGA
>JAAVHG010000087.1 GCA_014799855.1 Oscillibacter sp. | reverse complement strand
CTGCAAAACGGAGTAGACGTGAAAACCCTGTCCGCCATGCTTGGACACTACTCCGCCGCCTTCACCCTGGACACCTACGCCCACGTCACGACCTCGATGCAGAAACAGGCGGCGAATGCGGTGGGAAGTTTCCTCTCCGGTACTCTCCAGCCCTAACCGTTCCGAGTTCCCGTATGGGTCACGGCTTGGGTCTAATGGACACCATAAAATCAAAGTGCCTCAAAAAGTGCAGAGAGTAAAAGCAAAACCGCGGAAATTCGTTGAATTTCCGCGGTTTTGGTACGCCCTGAGGGATTCGAACCCCCGGCCTTCTGGTCCGTAGCCAGACGCTCTATCCAGCTGAGCTAAGGGCGCACATCCTGTTCTCTCGAACATCTTTATTAGTTTAGCATAGCCACTGGGAAAAAGCAAGCCCTTTTTTCAAAATTTTTCGCTTTTTTCAAAAAATTCCCGCCAGAGGACAGGTGGTGCGGATGCGGCCTGGTGTGGTGGTGTCCACCAAGAATCATCGTCTGCACGTCCAGTTGCTGGATAATCCGATTAAGCCCTGTCTGAAAAAAGGTGAGCCAAACAGGGCTTGATGATGGTATTATCCCCAGGCTTAGGCCAGAGGAGGACGGGGGACCGGGCGGTTATGCCCCGTTCTCCCGCCGGAAAACGTGGATGCGAAAAGCGGCCTGAATAGTGAGGCGGTCTACCTCTGTCAGCCTTTGGACGCCGCTTTTGGGGGTTTTCCAGTAGTAGGGAGTCATGCGGAAAAGATTTTGGATGTCCTCCTGATTGTCCAGGGTGACGGAGCGGTCCGCCGGGACCACAGCCTCGTAGGAAAAGCCCTCGTAGGGGATTTCCTTCTCCTCATTGGGATAGGGGTGGTCGTAGAGAATCTCTTTCAACGCCCACAGGTGGTCCGCCGCCGGGACCACGTAGAAAAACCAGCCGCCCGGCCGAAGCACCCGTTGGAATTCCTCCAGGGCCAGGGGAGAGAAGCAGTTCAGCAGCAGATCCACCGAGCGGTCCGCCAGAGGCAGGCGGTAGGAGGAAGCCACGGCAAATTCAGCCCCCTTTTCCCGCCTGGCGGCATACCGGAGGGCGAATTTGGAGATGTCAGTCCCCGCCATCCGCGGCTCCCGGCCCGCCCCGGCCAGCGCCTGAAAGATGCCGGAGGTGTAGCAGCCCTCGCCGCAGCCGGCATCCAGCAGGACCGGACTTTGGCCGGTGTGGGACAGGACCAGATCTGTCAGCGTGTCCAGAAGATGGCGGTAGAAACCCTTGGAGAGAAAGGCCCGCCGTGCGGCGGCCATGCCCTTGTCATCCCCAGGGGCGGAGGAGTGCTTTTGGTTGGGGGGCAGGAGATAGGTAAAGCCCTCTTTGGCAATATCGTAGCTGTGTCCCTGGGGACAGATGTAGGTCCGTTCCCCTCGATTCAGAGTCCCGCCGCAGATGGGGCAGAGGAAAAGACTCATGGCCGATCTCCTCCCGTCACGTCGTTGATCCACCGCCCGCTTCGTACTCTCCAAAGACAGAGGGGGAATTTGACAACACTCTCCAGCTGCATGGCAAAGGCGATGGGCCAGCAGCCCAGCTTCAGCACCAGCGCTGCCAGGGCCGTTACAGGCAGACAGACCAGCCACTCGGGGGCGGTATCCAACGCTGTGGCCCAGAATACGTCCCCTCCGGCGCGGAAAACGCCGGTAACGGTGGTGATGGCACAGGCGGATAGGGGAATGGAGGCAAAGCCCATGACGGCCAAGGCCGTGGCAATTTCAGCGGATTGGCCGAAGAGCTTGAACATGGGGAAAATTACCGGAATAAAGAACAGAGGCACCAGGGCCAGGGAGAACAAGGCCAGGGCCGATCCCACCAGGATGGAGAACCAAAGAAGGGTCCGGCTGAGGTCCATCACCTTCTCCCGGCTCTGGCCCTCGC
Organism: Oscillibacter sp.; assembly: GCA_014799855.1. Taxonomy (GTDB): domain Bacteria; phylum Bacillota; class Clostridia; order Oscillospirales; family Oscillospiraceae; genus Oscillibacter. The sequence continues at coordinate 4,609 of JAAVHG010000087.1, read as the reverse complement.
CGATGGCTTTGCCAATCAGCACGGCCGCTGCGGCCCCCAGGCCGAAGCACACTACCAGGAACAGACGGTGCAGATTGCCCATAACGGCGTTGGCCGCCAACATTTCCACGGAGTTGTCCGTGTAGCCCAGAATCACCGTCAACAGGGAGTTTCCCATGCCCCACACTGTCTCGTTCACCACTACCGGAGAGGCATAGTGCAGGAACCGCCGCAGCATATCCCGTCCGGGGCGGAAGAACAGCCCCAGATTCAGAGGAATGATTTTGCTCCGCAGGGCGCAAACGGCGCAGATCAGGAACTCCGATACCCGGGCCAGAAGGGTGGCGACAGCCGCGCCTTCCACGCCCAGGGCCGGGAATCCGTACTTGCCGAAGATCAAGAGATAGTTCAGCCCGGTGTTCAGCAAAGTGGAAAAGCCGAAGACCAGCATGCCGAAGTTGGGACGCTCCACGCTTCTCTGGGCGCTGGCGTAGACGGAGGAGAGCATGTTAAAGACATAGGAAAAGCCAATCAGCCGCAGATAGGGAGCGCCCATGAGGCTGCGCTCGTGGCTGTTGGAGAGGAGATCCATCACGGGAACAGGGAAGAGGAAGAACACCAGGGCCAGCGCCGAGGTAATGGCGGTCCCGAGAAGCGCGGCCACGCCCAGGGCACGGCTGATGCTCTTTATGTCCCCCTTGCCCCAGTATTGGCTCACCAGAATCCCCAGACCGCTCTGAACACCGAAAACGATGCTGATCAGCAGAAACACCGGCACGTTGGCGGTGGAGACGGCGGCCATCTCCGCGTTCCCCAGGCGGCTGACCATAAAGGTGTCGATAAGGCCCAGGGAGAAGGTGATGAGGTTTTGCAAAATCATGGGAAGCGACAGCTTCCAAAGCCGCGAATAAAAGCCCGGCTCTCGGCGAAGAGACTTGAACATAAGGCACCTTTTGAGTTAGGATTAAGTAAGAAAGAGGCAAAAAAATGAGAAATAAGGCGTTAGAGGAAAAAAGTCCNGCTTACCCCCAGAGTGCGTCAGCGCAAATAGAGGGAAAAGGTATCGTCAAGCACCAAACCNCCGCTGGAAGTGCGCCGCGGGATAGAGATATACCTGTCTTAGACGGCAGTTCTTGCGCGCNGCTTCTTTTCTTTCTTCCACCGTGCACGGCGCATTCTTTCTTTTCTTCACGAAGAAAAGAAAGAATGGGGGGTGCAATGCCCAGCTATCGCTGATCACTAGGTCTTCCGCCCGCAAGGGCGAGTATAGACTCCCGGGCCAGCAGGCCGGAACAAATTCTCCCCTCACAGCATGGGAAACCGCGTGTCATGATGCCGCCGCAGAGCCGCCGCGCAGGCGTCAATATCCGCTTTGACGGTCTCCGGCCCAAAGCTCAGGCGGATTACCCCGCCGGCCACCCGCTTNGGCAGCCCCAGNGCNGCGACNACGTGGCTGGGCTTCCCCTGGTGGCAGGCNGANCCGGCGGAAACGCAGATTCCCTGGCNCCCCAGGTCGTTGACGATGTTCTGGCTGGGCCATCCCGCCAGGGAAACCGCCAGAATGTGAGGGGCGGCTCCGTTTCCCACCAGAGCCAGGTCCGGAATGGCTTGCAGAAGCTCCGCCGCATAGGCCTTGATCTCCGCCATGTGGGCAATTGCCCCGGAAAGAGCCGTCGTCCGCAGCTCCACCGCCTTGGCGAAACCCGCAATCTGCGCCGTGGCTTCGGTGCCGGAGCGGAGGCCGCCCTCCTGGCCGCCTCCCGCCAGCAGGGGCCGGGGATTTTTCACCCGGGGNCCNATGTACAACGCGCCAACGCCCTTNGGCCCGCCGATTTTGTGGGCGGAGATGGTGATGAAATCCGCCCCCAGCCGCGAGGCGTTCAGAGGGACCTTCAAAAAGCCCTGCACCGCGTCGGTGTGGAGGAGCGTCTTGGGATTCTTTGCCGCCAGACCCTGGGCGATCTCCTGAATGGNATACACCGTGCCCAGCTCGTTGTTCACCTGCATNACGGANACCAGGGCNGTGTCCTCNCGGACCGCTTCCAGCACCTGGGACNCCGGAATCTCCCCGTTTCGGTTGGGGGAGAGGTAAGTGACCGCAAAGCCCTGCCGCTCCAGCCACTTGCAGCTCTCCAAAACGGCGCTGTGCTCCACCGCCGTGGTGACGATGTGCCGTCCCACATGCCGGTTCTGCCAGCAGGCGGCGGAAATGGCCCAGTTGTCCCCCTCCGTGCCGCAGGAGGTGAAATAGAGGCTTTTCGNCGGACATCCCAGGGCGGAGGCCACGGTCTCCCGCCAGCCCTCCACCNGCTTCTTCATGTNCAGGCCCATGGGATATTGCGAACTGGGATTGCCGAACTCTCCGGTCAGAACCGCGTACATGGCGTCGGCTACCGCCTGGGGGACAGGCGTTGTGGCGGCGTAGTCCAGATAGATCATCNAGTCATCACCTTTCTGAAATAATGGATAATAGGGGAATTCGCCTCCGGCGAATTGGNNTTCAATTNTCCGGCCCCGTCATTGTCCAGTATCAATTCTCCATTCAAATTCTCAATTGCGTCTTGCTCATCGGACCAAGACCCTGTATAATACCAAAAGACTATTATATAGACATTTTGCGAAAAGCGCAAGGAGAATCCATGAAAGTTGCTATTTATACCCTGGGCTGTAAGGTCAACCAGTATGAGACCCAGGCCATGGAGAAAATTCTGCGGGAGCGGGGCCATGAGATCACGGACTTTTCCCAGGAGGCGGACGCCTACGTGGTGAACACCTGCTCCGTCACGGCGGTNAGCGACCAAAAGTCCCGGCAGATGATCCACCACATCCGGCGGCAGAGGCCGGGNGCCCTGGTGGCGGTGTGCGGCTGCTACCCCCAGACCCACGCCGGGGAGATGAAGGATCTGGACGCGGACCTCATNGTGGGAACCGGNGACCGGCTGGGCTTTTTGGACCTTCTGGAGGAGGCCGCGGTCCAGCGCCGGCGGCGGGAGGAGATTGGCGAGGCCCTCCGGCGGCGGACCTTTGAGGCGCTTCCGGCCGGCGGCNTGGAGAACCGGACCANGGCCATGCTGAAGGTGGAGGACGGGTGNGTGAANTTCTGCGCCTACTGCATCATCCCCTATGCCCGCGGCCCGGTGCGGTCCCTGCCCCTCCGTCAGGCGGCGGAGCAGGCGGCGGCNTTGCAGGCGGAGGGCTACCGGGAGATTGTNCTCACCGGGATTGAGATCTCCTCNTGGGGCCGGGACCTGAANACCGGGGAGGAGNTGGCGGACCTCATCGAGGCAGTNGCCCAGGCCGCCCCCAGCGCCCGGATACGGCTGGGAAGCCTGGANCCCAGGACGGTNACGGAGGAATTCTGCCGCCGCTGCGCCCAGGTGGAAAATCTCTGCCCCCACTTCCACCTGTCTCTGCAAAGCGGATGCGACGCGACTCTCCGGAGGATGAACCGGAAGTACGATACCGTCCGGTTTTTGGCCTCTGCCGCGATGCTGAGGGAGTATTTTCACCGCCCCGCCCTGACCACGGACCTGATCGCCGGATTTCCGGAGGAGACGGAGGAGGAGTTTGCCCAGACGCTGGACTTCCTGGTTCGGTGCGCCTTTGCCAAGGTCCATGTCTTTCCCTATTCCATCCGTCCCGGCACTCCGGCGGCGGAGCGGCCCCAGGTGGAAAAGGCCGTGAAGCAGAGGCGGGCCAGAGAGGCGGCCGCCGCCGCCGCCAAAACCCGGCGGGCCTATCTGGAAGGCTGCGCAGGGGAGGTTTACCCGGTGCTGTTTGAACAGCCTAAGGAGAACGGACGCTTCTTTGGCCGCGCTCCCAACTATATGGAGGTTCTGGCGGACGGGGGAGAGGCGGATCTCCACAACGCCCTGCGGCGGGTGCGGATTACCGCCACAGACGGGGAGACTCTTTTTGGGGAAATTTTGGAGGAAAAGCCATGAAAAGCCACTTTTTTGCCTACATCTCCCGGATGCGCTTCATTCAGCGGTGGGCCCTCATGCGCAACACCGCCCAGGAGAACGTCCAGGAGCACAGCCATCAGGTCGCCGTGCTGGCCCACGCCCTGGCGGTGATCCGCAACGGGAAATTCGGCGGCCATGTGGACCCGGGCCAGGTGGCTGCGGCGGCGCTGTATCACGACGCCTCGGAGATTCTCACCGGGGACATGCCCACGCCCATTAAATACGACAACCCCGCCATCCGGAGCGCCTACAAGGACGTGGAGGCGGTGGCGGAGGCCAAGCTGCTGGATATGCTGCCGCCGGATCTGCGGCGGGTTTACGCCCCCGTTCTCACGGAGGTTCCCCCGGAGGTGGAGGAGCTGGTGAAGGCGGCGGACAAGCTCTCCGCCTACATCAAGTGCATGGAGGAGCTGAAGGCCGGAAACGCCGAGTTCCGGGACGCCGCCGCCCAGACCCGCCAGGCTCTGGAGGCCTACGGTCTCCCGGAGGTCCGGTATTTCCAGGAGGTTTTCCTGGACAGCTTTTCTCTGACATTGGATCAGCTGAAATAAAAAGAGCGCCGGCGGCGCTCTTTTTATTTTAATTATAGGGACGCCGATTCAGCCTTACTCAATGTCGCATACCGAATATCAATCATCTTGTGCAGCGGATAAAAGTGGATAAGG